>CAJUOD010000041.1 GCA_910587875.1 uncultured Oscillibacter sp.
ACGAGATCTTGCTGTGTGACTGGAGTTCAGACGTGTGCTCTTCCGATCTCATAGGACACGCCGAAGGCCTCGCACACGTTCCCCGCGCACCCGGCAAAGCCGGTGGCGGCGATCAGCAGCCCGCAGGGCAGCGTGTCCCCGTCGGTGGTGGTCACGGCGGTCAGCGCGCCGTCCTCCGCCGCCAGCTCCTTCACCTGCACGCCGAAGCGCCGGGGGTCCCCGCCGAAGACGGCGGCGGCCTCCTGGTGGGCGTAGTCCTGGGGAAGGACGCCGCCGCGCAGATAGTCCTCCATAGGGCGGCGCACCAGCTGGACCACGGACCGGCAGCCCTGCCGCAGGGCCGTGGCCACGCAGTCCGAGGCGGTGTCGCCCGTGCCCACGATAACCACGTCCCGGCCCTCCGCCGAGGGGACGGCGGGAGCCTTGCCGAACTGCTGCCGCTCCACGGCGGCCTTCAGGAACTCCGTGCCGTAGAGGACGCCTGAGATGCCCTCCGCGTCCAGGCCCAGAGGCCGGGGACGCTCCGCGCCGCAGCAGAGGATCACCGCGTCATAGTCCCCCAGCAGCCTCTGGGCCACCGCCGGGTCCGACGCGTCCACGCCGGTAACAAAGCTGACGCCCTCGTCCGTCATCAGGTCCACGCGCCGCCGGACCACGTCCTTGGGCAGCTTCATGTTGGGGATGCCGTAGGTCAGCAGACCCCCGGGCCGCTCCTCCCGCTCCACCACGGTGACGGAGTGGCCCCGGCGATTCAGCTGGTCCGCCGCCGCCAGGCCCGCCGGGCCGGAGCCCACCACGCAGACCTTTTTCCCCGACCACTGGGGCGGGCGGCGGCGCTTCACCGCCCCGGCGGCGAAGGCATCCTCAATGACGCTGAGCTCGTTCTCCCGGATGGTCACCGGGTCGCCGTACATGCCGCAGATACAGGCGTCCTCGCAGGGGGCGGGGCACACCCGGCCCGTGAACTCCGGGAAGTTGTTGGTCTTCAGCAGGCGGCTCAGGGCGTGGGAGGGGTTTCCCTCCCAGATCATATCGTTCCACTCGGGGACCAGGTTGTGCAGGGGACAGCCGAAGGTTCTCCCCTCCCAGAGTATCCCCGCCTGGCAGTAGGGCACGCCGCAGTTCATGCACCGTCCCCCCTGCTCCCGCCGGACGGACTCCGCCAGGGGGATGTGGAAGGACTCCCAGTCCCGGACCCGCTCCTCCGGCGGGCGGCTGGAGGTCTCCCGCCGGTCAAACTCTAAAAATCCTGTTGCTTTTCCCATACCGGTTCAACCTCCTCAGCCTCTTGTAACGGCGTAGAACGCCTCGATCTCCGCCTGGTCCCGGTCCATGCCCCGCTCCTCGCACTGGGCCATGGCCCGGAGCATCCGGTCGTAATCCCTGGGCATGACCTTCTTGAAGCAGGGGACGTAGGACTGGAACGCCGCCAGGATCTTCTTCCCCCTGGGGGAGCCGGTAGCGGCCACGTGCTCCTCGATGAGAGCCCGGAGCTCCGCCATGTCGTGCTGCTCCGTCAGCTCCCCGGCCTGGACCTGCTCCTTGTTGAGCCGGAGATACAGGTCGTGCTTTTCGTCCAGCACGTAGGCCACGCCGCCGCTCATGCCCGCGGCAAAGTTCTTCCCCGTAGGGCCCAGGATGACCACCCGGCCCCCGGTCATATACTCACAGCCGTGGTCCCCCACGCCCTCGACGACGGCGGAGGCCCCGGAGTTGCGCACGCAGAAGCGCTCCCCGGCGCAGCCGGAGATGAAGGCCTTGCCTCCCGTGGCCCCGTACAGGGCCACGTTGCCCACGATGATGTTCTCCCCCGGCTTAAAGCCGCTGTTCTTCGGCGGGTAGAGAACCAGCTTTCCGCCGGAGAGACCCTTACCGAACCCATCGTTGCAGTCGCCCTCCAGCTCCAGGGTCAGGCCGCTGGGGATGAAGGCCCCGAAGGACTGCCCGCCGCCGCCGTGGCAGGTGACGACGTAGCTGTCTGGCGGCAGGGCGTTCCCGCAGGTCCGGGTAATCTCGGAGCCGAAGAGGGTGCCGAAGGCCCGGTCCGTGGAGGAAACCTGGACGTCCAGCCGCCCGGTCTTCCTGGTCTTGAGGGTCCTCCCCAGCTTTTCCAGGAGGACGCTCACGTCCGCCGTCCGCTCCAGGTGGAAGTCGTAAGCGGCGGCGGGGTCGAAGTGGGGCACCCGGTCCCCGTAGGGATTCCGGAGCAGCCCGCCCAGGTCCAGGGTCTCCGCCCGGTGGGTAACCAGCTTCTCCCGGACCCGGAGGAGGTCGCACCGGCCCACCAGCTCGTCCACGGTCCGGACGCCCAGGCGCGCCATGTACTCCCGCAGCTCCCGGGCCACGAAATACATGAAGTTCACCACGTACTCCGGCTTGCCGGAGAAGCGCTTGCGGAGCTCGGGGTCCTGGGTGGCGATGCCCGCCGGGCAGGTGTCCAGGTTGCAGGCCCGCATCATGCAGCAGCCCAGGGTCACCAGGGGCGCGGTGGCGAAGCCGAACTCCTCCGCCCCCAGCATGCAGGCGATGGCCACGTCCCGGCCCGTCATCAGCTTGCCGTCGGCCTCAATGGCCACCTGGCTCCGCAAGCCGTTCTGAATCAGGGTCTGGTGGGCCTCCGCCACGCCCAGCTCCCAAGGCAGGCCCGCCCCGTGGATGGAGCTCCGGGGGGCCGCGCCGGTGCCACCGTCGTGTCCGGAGATAAGGACCACCTGGGCCCCGGCCTTGGCCACGCCTGCGGCGATGGTGCCCACCCCCGCCTCGCTGACCAGCTTCACGCTGATCCGGGCATAGCGGTTGGCGTTTTTCAGGTCGTAGATCAGCTGGGCCAGGTCCTCGATGGAGTAGATATCATGATGGGGCGGCGGGGAGATCAGGGTCACGCCGGGGGTAGAGCACCGGGTCTTGGCGATCCAGGGATAGACCTTCTTCCCCGGCAGGTGCCCGCCCTCGCCGGGCTTGGCCCCCTGGGCCATTTTGATTTGAATCTCGTCGGCGCTGACCAGGTACTCGCTGGTGACGCCGAAGCGGCCGGAGGCCACCTGCTTGATGGCGGAACGGCGCTCCGTGTTCAGCCGTTCCCGGGCCTCGCCGCCCTCGCCGGAGTTGGATTTGCCCCCGATGCGGTTCATGGCGATGGCCATGCACTCGTGGGCCTCCTGGGAGATGGAGCCGTAGCTCATGGCCCCGGTCTTAAAGCGCTTGACGATGGAGTCCGCCGGTTCCACCTCATCGATGGAAATTCCCCCGTCCGCCGGGAATTGGAAGTCCAGCAGTCCCCGGAGGGTGTGGGGCTTGTCGGCGAAATCCACCAGGGCGCTGTACTCCCGGAAGGTCTCGTAATTCCCCTCCCGGGCCGCCTTCTGCAGCAGGAGGATGGTCCGGGGGCTGTACATGTGGTCCTCCTTGTCGGGGCCGGAGCGGAGCTTGTGGCCCCCCATGGAGTCCAGGGTGGAATCGAAGCCCAGGCCCAGGGGGTCGAAGGCCTGGCTGTGGTTCCACTCCACGCCCTCGCCGATCTCCTCCAGGCCCACGCCCTCCACCCGGCTGATGGTGTTGGTGAAGTACTGGTCCACCACCGCCTTGCGGATGCCCACGCACTCGAAGATCTGGGCGGACTGGTAGGACTGGATGGTGGAGATGCCCATTTTGGAGGCGATTTTCACGATGCCGTGGAGCACCGCGCTGTTGTAGTCGTTCACCGCCGCGCCGGGGTCCTTGTCCAGCATCCCCAGGCTCACCAGCTCCTCCACGCACTCCTGGGCGAGATACGGGTTAATGGCCTGGGCGCCGTAGCCCAGCAGGGTGGCGAAGTGGTGCACGTCCCGGGGCTCGGCGCTCTCCAGCACCATGGACACGGCGGTCCGCTTCTTGGTGCGGACCAGGTACTGCTCCAGGGTGCTCACCGCCAGCAGGGACGGAATGGCCACGTGGTTCTCGTCCACCCCCCGGTCGGAGAGGATGACGATGTTGGCCCCCTTCTTATAGGCCCGGTCCACATTCACCACCAGGCGGTCCAGGGCGTTTTCCAGGGGGGAGCCCTTGTAGTAGAGCAGGGACACCGTCTCCACATGGAAGCCAGGCTTATCCATATGGCGGATCTTCATCAGGTCCACGGAGGTCAGGATGGGATTTTGAATCTGGAGGACCGTGCAGTTGGAGGCCTTCTCCTCCAGCAGGTTTCCGCTGGGGCCCACGTAGACCGTGGTGTCGGTGACAATCTCCTCCCGGATGGCGTCGATGGGAGGATTCGTCACCTGGGCGAAGAGCTGCTTGAAGTAGTTGAACAGGGGCTGGTGCCGCTCGCTGAGCACCGCCAGCGGCGTGTCCACGCCCATGGCGGACGTGGGCTCCACTCCGTCCCGGGCCATGGGGAGGATGGCGTCCTTAATCTCCTCGTAGGTGTAGCCGAAGGCCTTGTAGAGCCGGTCCCGCAGCTCCTGAGAATGGGTCTCCACCCGCTTATTGGGGATGGGCAGGTCCCGGAGGTGCACCAGGCCCGCGTCCAGCCACTCGCCGTAGGGCCGCTGAAGAGCATAGCGTGCCTTCAGCTCCGCGTCGTCCACCAGGCGGCCCTCCCGGAGGTCCGCCAGCAGCATCCGCCCAGGCTGGAGGCGGGATTTCTTCACGATGTTCTCCGGCGGGATGTCCAGCACGCCCACCTCGGAGGAGAGGATGAGCCTGCCGTCCCCGGTGAGATACCACCGGCAGGGCCTAAGGCCGTTCCGGTCCAGCACGGCCCCCACCGTGTCCCCGTCGGAGAAGACGATGGCGGCGGGGCCGTCCCAGGGCTCCATCATGGTGGCGTAGTAGTGGTAAAAGTCCCGCTTCTCCCGGTCCATCCGGCGGTCCTGGGCCCAGGGCTCCGGGATGCAGACCATGACGGCCTGGGGCAGCTCCATGCCATTCATCATCAGGAACTCCAGGGTGTTGTCCAGCATGGAGGAGTCGGATCCGCTCTGGTCGATGACGGGGAGGATCTTGTCCATGTCCTCGTCCATGACGGGAGAAAAGATGGTCTCCTCCCGGGCCAGCATCCGATCCGCGTTGCCCCGGATGGTGTTGATCTCCCCGTTGTGGAGAATGTAGCGGTTGGGATGCGCCCGCTCCCAGGAGGGGGTCGTGTTGGTGGAAAACCGGGAGTGGACCAGGGCGATGGCGCTCTCACAGTCCGGGTCCTCAAGGTCGGCATAGAACTGCCGGAGCTGGCCCACCAGGAACATGCCCTTGTAGACGATGGTCCGGCTGGAGAAGGAGGGGATGTAGGTGTTGACGTTGGACTGCTCGAAGACCCGGCGGGCAACGTACAGCTTCCGGTCGAAGTCCAGCCCCTGGGCGCAGTCCGCCGGGCGGCGCACAAAGCACTGGCAGATATAGGGCATGCAGCTTCTCGCCCGCTCGCCCAGCACCTCGGGCCGGACGGGCACGTCCCGCCAGCCCAGGAACTCCATGCCCTCCTTGGCCACGATGATCTCCAGCATCTTCTTGGCCTGGGCCCGCTTCAAGGCGTCCGCATGGAAGAAAAACATCCCCACGCCGTAGTCCCGCTCGCCCCCCAGGGAGACGCCGATCTCGGCGGCCGCCCGGCTCATCAGCTTGTGGGGCACCTGGAGCAGCAGGCCCACGCCGTCGCCGGTCTCCCCGGCGGCGTCCTTGCCCGCCCGGTGCTCCAGCTTTTCCACAATCTTCAGGGCGCTGTCCACCGTCTCGTGGGACTTGCGTCCCTGGATGTCCACCACCGCGCCGATGCCGCAGGCGTCGTGCTCAAACCTGGGGCTGTACAGCGGAGAAACAAATGACATAAAACCACTCCGTTCGCTGGCAGAATAAAAGCCAAAAGAGAGCAGCGAGACCCTGCAGGGAGGCCCCATTGCTCTCTCGTGGCCCTCATTATACGAGGGCAAACATGCGGTTGTCAACGCTTTTCCGGCGGAAATCCGGCTTATCCGCCCGATTTCGGTAACTGCGCCAAAATATCGGTTTTCACGGAAGTTCTCTTTGTGCATTTCCCCACGGCGGACAAACGTATTCTGGGCACGTACAATCCGCCGTCCTGGGGCGTCCGTCACTGCTGCGTGATGGGCTCGTCCACCCAGGTGATCTGGTAGCCGTCCCGGAGGAACCACTGGACGCAGTACCAGCAGGGCTCCCCGGTGGCGGGGCTGACGCCCCTGGCCACGCCGGCGCCGATGGCGGACCGCTCCTTGTCCAGCATTCCCTTCAGGTGGTCCTTCGAGGCGCCCCACTCCTCCACGGCGATCCGGGCCAGGTCCTTCTCCGGGTCCTCCACCCGGTCGTCGGAAATGCAGTGGATATTCTCCGTGGTGTAGGCACAGTCCGTCACCGTGGTCCGCCGGGTGCCGTCGGGCCGGGTGTGGGAGTAGATGGACGTAGCAGCCATCTCGTCCGCCCGCACCTGGGCCGCCGCCATCAGCATGGGATCCGTCTCCAGGGTGGAAAGGCCGGCGGCCTTGCGCAGGGCGTTGGTCCGGTCAATGATATCCTGACAGATAACATCCGTCTCCGTCTCGGGAGAGGCGGCCCCGGGCACCGGCTCGTCCTCCACCGCCACCGTGGGCGGGACTCCCGTGTAGGGGGCGCCGCTGTCGATCTGCACCCCATCCTGCCAGTAGACGTTGAAGCCCACCGCCTTGCCCACGTCCCGGAGCATCACGTAGTTGTTCCCCGCGATTTTATAGGCGGTCATGTTCACCCGCCGTCCGTCCACATAGACGGCGTTTTTCGAGGGCTCGGCCATGATTCCGACCGCCGCCGCCGTGAGCCCCCCAAAGAGCATGGCTCCCATGAGCAGGCCCAGCAAAAACGGCGTGAACCTCTTGTTCATCCTCTGTTTCCCCCTCCTCCCGGTCCGGCAGCGCTCAGCCCAGACGGCGGCGCAGCTGGTCCGGGTTGTCTGCGTAGCTCAGCGCCGTCTCCGGCGTAATGGCCCCGGATTTGCACAGGGCCAGAATGGACTGATCCATGGTAACCATGCCCTCTCCGCCCCCCGCGGCGATGGCGTTGTCGATTTGGTGGGTTTTGCTGTCCCGGATCAGGCTCCGGATGGCGCTGTTCATGTGCATGATCTCAAAGGCGGGCGTCAGCCCCCCCTTGGTGTTGGGCAGCAGCTGCTGGGAGACCACGGTGTGCAGCACCATGCTCAGCTGCACCCGGATCTGGTCCTGCTGTCCGCTGGGGAAGGTGTCCACGATGCGGTCGATGGTGTTCACCGTCCCCTTGGTGTGGAGTGTGGCGATGAGCAGGTGCCCCGTCTCCGCCGCCGTCATGGCGGTCTGGATGGTGGCCTGGTCCCGCATCTCCCCCAGCAGGATGACGTCCGGCGCCTGGCGCAGGCAGGCCCGCAGGGCCGAGGGGTAATCCTCCGTGTCGATGGAGATCTCCCGCTGGCTCACGATGCTCTTGCGATCCCGGTGGAGGTACTCGATGGGGTCCTCCAGGGTGATGATGTGGCACTCCCGGGTCCGGTTGATCCGGTCGATGACACAGGCCTGGGTAGTGGACTTTCCGCTGCCCGCCGTGCCGGTGACCAGCACCATGCCGTGGTCCACGGAGGCCAGGTCCATCACCTGCTCGGGGATGCCCAGGCTCTTCCAGCTGGGGATGTCGAAGGCCACCACGCGCACCACCGCCGCCATGGAGCCTCTCTGCCGGTAGGCGTTGACCCGGAAGCGGGCCAGCTCGGCCACGGAGAAGGAGAAGTCGTCGTCCCCCTGGCGGAGATAGTGGTCCATGGGGCGGTCCGCCAGCTGGTAGATCTCCCGGATCAGGGCCTCCGTCTCCCGGGGATAGGTCCGCTCCTCGCTGATGGGCTGGAGGCGCTTTTCCAGCTTCTCACAGACCGGTCCGCCCGCCACCAGGAAGAGGTCCGACGCCTGGTCGGCCACCACCCGCTGCAAATATTCCAACAGCTTTGACATAGAAAGCCTCCTTTAAAACAGTACGCCGTCCCACAGGTCCAGGGAATCGTCGCTCTCCCACTCGACGGTGGGGCACGCCTGCCAGCGCAGGACGGTATAGCCGCCGTCCTCCTCCACGATGACCTCCACCTCCAGGCGCTGGGTGTCGGAGATGGGGCAGTCGTAGGAAAAGAGCGTGCCCTTGTGGTCGGGGCCGTGGGTGGCCCGCACCGACCGTCCCTCCGGCAGGGGCGCGCCGGTTCTCAGGCACGCCAAAATCTCCTGGGCGGCGTAATCGGCCTTGTAATAGCCCGCCACGGTCTCAATGGAGGCCTCCGCCAGCCGGGCGTCCGCCCGGACCGTAGTCAGGGACAGCAGGGCGAACACCGTCAGGCACAGCACGGCGAACACCGTCAGCAGGGAGCTGCCGCCCACTGCGGGCGGAAGAGAGCGCTTTTCCTTACCCATTGCCCCGCACCTCCCCCTGCCAGGCGATCTGAATGGAGAAAATGGACTCGCCCTGGGCGTCCACTACCCGCACAATGGCCTCCCGCAGGGCGGGATTCTCCGACAGGATGCCCTGGGCCTCCAGCCGGTAGGCGTCGCCGCCGGGATTCCAGTTCTCGTCGTAGTCCAGCCAAAAAAGGCCCTGCTCATACTGTCCGCCCAGCAGCTCCGCCGCGCCGGTGAACGCCTCTCCGGCGTCCCCGCCGCAGGACTGGATCACCTCTGCCGCGGACTGGACCAGAATGGCCGCCCGGTCCCGGGCCTCGCTACGCCGGGAGATGTTGTCCGATCTCACAAAGGCCTGAAGGCACAGGGCCGCCGCCAGGGCGAACACCAGCAGCATCACCATCTGTTCCATCAGGGCCAGGGGCGCGCGGCTCTTCATGAGACCGCCCCCCTTCCGCTCCGGAGGTACAAAAACAGCCGGTCGGGCCGCCCGGAGTCCCCGGTGAGGTCCACCGTCAGCAGTCCCCGCCGCACCGACAGGGACAGGGATTCCGCCTCCATAATCCGCTCCCCGTCCTCCGGGGCCAGCTCCGCATCCTCCCCGGCGTAGAGCTCCATCAGATAGCCCTCATGCCAGTAGACCCGGGTGACAAAGCCGTCCTCCGTAAAGGTCAGCGCGTTGGTGTCCCCAAAGGGCTCCACCGAGACGCCGCCCAGACAGTCCGCCTGGCGCACCCGGGTGGCGATGTACTGCGCGCAGGTCCTGCGGCTGTAAGATGCCTGGTCCCGGTCCGTCAGGCGGCGGTAGGCCCGCGCCCCCGTCAGCAGCACCGACAGCACGCAGACGGCGAATATGCCGAACAGCACCAGCGCCAGGAGCCCGTCCAGATGATGTTGTATTCCCCGTCTCTTCATGGCGTGTTCTCCAGGACCGTGATGTCCGGCATCAGATTCTCCGCGAAGGCGGAGTAGCGCACGGTGTAGCGCTCCTCGTCGATCTGCAGGCCGTAGTGCTCCTCCAGATAGGAGAGCGTGGGCGGATAGACGCCCTCGGCGGCGTAGCAGGCCACGCAGCTCCGGCGCAGCGTCTCCTCCAGCTGCCGCCGGTCCTCCTCCTCCCGTCCGCTGTCCAGCTCATTGACGGCCATGGCAAAGCACAGCAAAGCCGCCGCCGCGATGACCGGCAGCAGCAAGCCCTTCAGCAGGGAGAGGGAATGTCTTCTCCTCATACGCTCACCCAATCGCCGCCATGATGTGCATCAAAGGCAGCATGACGGACAGCAGGATCAGCCCCACCAGCGCGGAGCAAAGCAGCACCAGCGCGGGCTCCACCCGGCTCACCACGGCGTCCAGGGCGGCCTCGCCCTCCTCGCTCAAGTCCCGGGCGATCTTCTCCATGGAGGCGTCTCCCGCGCCGCTGCGCTGTCCCAGCTCCAGAAGGCGGCTCTGGTTCGCCGGCAGCAGGCCGCTGGCCTTCAGCGCGGCGCTGAGGGCCTCGCCGTCCTCCAGGCGCTTCCGGCAGTCCTCGCAGCGCCGCTTGGCGCCGCCCTCCACCAGCCCGGCGGACAGGCCCAGCGCCTCCTCCAGGGGAAGGCCGCTGGCCATGCCCATGGCCATGGCCTGGGCCAGGCGGGCGTTGTTCAGCTTCCGGCTGACGCCCCGGTCCCCGCGGCCCCGGTGCCAGAAGGACAGCAGGCTCCGCCGCAGCGGGCCCACCGCCGTAAAGAGGAAGCCCACCAGCGCCAGAACCGCCAGCACAATCCAGAAAATGGGCAGCACCCGCTCCAGCCACCGGCCCATGGTCAAAAGCCCCGCGGCCACGCCGGTGAGGCGGCTGCCCAGGGAGGCGTATACGTCGTCAAAAATCGGCAGGACCTTCACCAGGAGCACGCCGATGACCACCAGCATCAAAGCCAGCATGACCGCCGGGTACAGCAGCGCGCTGCGCACCCGCCGGTCCATCCGCACCCGGTCCTCGTAATACTGGGACAGGGCGGCCAGCGCCTCCTCGGTCCGCCCGGTCTGCTCGCCCACTTCCACCAGGCCGCAGGCGTATGTAGGGAAAGCCGCGCTGCCCCGCATCGCGGAGGCCAGCGCGGCCCCGCCGTCCACCTCATCCGCCATGGCGGACAGCAGCTTCTTGCGGGGCGAGTCCTCCGCCAGCAGATACAGGGCGTCTCCCGTGCCCACGCCAGCGTGGAGCAGCAGGGACAGCTCCAGGCTCATCTCGGCGATTTCCCCATAGCTCAATGTTCGTTTCATTCAGTGCTCCTCAATAGAGATATTTGACGGTGTAGTTTTTCCCGTCGCCGATGTACTGCATGATGGACGCGCTGCTGTTCCCGGAGGAGGCAAACGTGGGGTCCATCCGCTGCCAGGAGGTGCCGTCGAAGTAGATGATGTTGTCCACCCAGCCGGTTTTTTCCGTCCAGACGCTGACCCAGGCGTGATACTGGGTCCCGGCGTAGCCCACCACCAGCTTGCAGGGGACGCCCTGGGAGCGCAGCATGCCCGTCATCAGGGCCGCGTAGTCGAAGCAGATGCCCATCTTGGTGGAGAGCACCGTGTCCAGCACCGGCAGGTAGCCGCTCTTCACCGTGGCGGCCTTCTTCTCGTCGTAGGTCACATTTCCCACCACAAAGTCATAGACCTTGGCCACCTTGTCCAGCCCGTCGGCGCTGCTCGCCGTCAGCTCCGCCGCCTTCGCTACGGTGCCGGGAGCCACGCTGTAATCCACATACTGGTTGGGCCGCAGGAAGGGGGCGAACTCGTCCGTCAGCGTCACCTGGAAGCTGACGGAGGCCAGCTTGGCGTACTTCTTCCCCTCGGTATTCTGCAGGGCCATCACCTTATAGCTCCCGTTGCCGTCCGACAGGGGATAGGTGGACCAGCCGCCGGTGGGAAGGTCGTAGGTATAGGTCGTATTGGGGCCCACCACCTGCACCCGGAGCCGCTTGCTGTTGGCCCCGGCGTGGCGGACCATGACATAGCCGTCCGCGATGTTGGAGTAGTCAATTTCCGCGCCTCCGCCGCTCTCCACGGCGGTTCCGCCCGCCACGGGCAGCAGCATGGGCGACGCCGCCAAGGGCACCGCTTCCTCGTCCTCCAGCGTCACGGTCTCCTCTTCTATCAGCGCCCGGTCCTCGCGGGAAGCCTCCAGCGGAATGTGGGCGGCGCCTTCCGCCTCTTCCCTCTCAGACGGAAGGCCGAAGGCCTCTTCGTCCGTGGCGGTCCTGGTGTAAAGGGTCTCGCCGCCAAAGTCTCCAAAGGCGGCCTCGTCCGTCGCCGTTCCGGCGCAGCCCGACAGCAGCAGGCACAGCGCCAGCAGCGCGGGTATGATCTTGCTGTTGCGCATGGGTATGAGGCCTCCTTTCTCAGCCGGCCGCTTCCTCGATCCGGTCGCAGCGCACGGTGACGCGCTGCCGCCCGCCCAGGGTGCAGGTAAAGAGCGTCAGATCCCACTCTCCGGCCAGCATCTCCTCGGTCTGCTCGGGCCAGAGGAGCTCCAGCTCTCTCACGGAAAAATCAAATACGTTCCCGTCCACGTCGGTGAACCGGACCAGCTCCCCGCCCTCCAGGGTCTTCAGGCGGCCGAAGTGCCGGTCGTAGTTGTGGGCGGCGATGATCATGTTGTCCAGATAGACCGATCCGGTGTAGCGGCAGGGGGAGATCTTCAGCTGGGGATAGCTCCACTCGCTCATCACCGGCAGGCTCAGCTCCAGGGACGGGATATCCAAGTAGCCGATATAGGCATAGCCGTCGATCTCCACCGTCGGCATCTCGAACCGGGGGTCCACCAGGTAATCCGGCAGGATATACTCCGGCAGCTCCTCCTGGCCCTCCTCGGTCTGGAGCTTCAGCGCCTGGAAGGTCACGTCGGCGGCGTCGCCGGCCCGGCCCTCATCCCAGACATTATACCACGTCAGCGCCAGGGCCGCAAGTATCAGCAGAAGCCCCGCCGTCATGCAGAGCGTGCCCTTCTTATTCTCCATCGGGCTCCCCCCTTCTGTGCCGTCCCCAGCCAAAGAGGAACAGGCACATCCCGGCCAGCGCCAGCAGGGGCACGGGCCACCAGAGCTGCCCGGTCTGGGGCAGCCTCGCCAGGGGGACGTCCTCGTCGTCTAACTCGATTTCATCGGGGTCGTGATCCGGGTCCAGATCGGGCCGCTCGTCCAGAGGCACGTCGGGGTCCTCCAGGAAGACGTCCGGCTGGGGCGGCGGCGTTGTCGTCGTCCTGGGGGGATCGTCGTCCCGGTCCGTCTGGGGCGGGGTCACGCTGGAGTTGACAATCCGGTAGGTCCCGCCGGTCTGGGAGATGCTGACCCGGTAGGACCCGGAGCGCTCCAAAACCTCCCAGCGGTAGCCGGGCTCCAGGTCCGTCCACTCATAGCGCCAGTTGTTCCGGGAGGACAGCTCCACCGTGTCCACCACCTTGCCGTTGCGCAGCAGCTCCACGGTCACCGGCTCCCTGCGGGTGCCGGCGGACCAGATCTTGATGACCCGCCGGGAGACATTTTCGTGGGGCAGCTCATCCTTCTTGGCCCCGCTCACCACCAGGTCGTAGACCCACTCCTCTCCCCGGCCGCTCTGGTCCGTCCAGTAGGGCAGGCAGACGAAGTAGGTGGAAGGCTGGCAGTCCCAGACCTCGCCGTTGGATTTGGTGATGGTATAGGGGTCCCCGGTGACCAGATAGAGCCCCACGGGGAGATCGTCGAACACAGCGACGCCGTTTCGGTTGGTGGTGGCGGTCCGCATGGGGGAGTAATACCGCTCCAGGTAGGGCCGCAGCGTGGAGGCCAGGTCCGCCCACTGGCTGGACTTGGTAACCTTGTTGAAGTCCATGACCTGGGGAAAATACCGGTCGCTTGAGAACGTGGGCAGCAGCGTGTAGCGCACGTCGGCGCTGACGCTGGCGACCCGGTAAAGGCGGAACGTGACGCCGGGGTCCCTGAAATTCAGCGTCAGGCTGCAGGGTTCCCCGGAGGTCACGGGTATGTTCGTGCTTATGGCTCCGGCGGGCCGAATGAGGCAGACGGCGCACAGGAGCAGGCCCAGCGTCGCCGCCGCGGCCCGTTTCAATCCTTGTCTTAGCTTCATCATGGTACGCCTGCCTTTCCAACGTTTGGATTCTATTGCTTCTTGACCCGCTTGCCGGAGGATTTCTTCTTTCCCCCGCCGGGAGCCGCGATGGCCCAGATGAACAGGGCCAGCAGCATGGGGGCCGCCGCCACCGGAGCCACCAGAATGGGGTCGATGCGCACGGCGTCCGCCGTGATGCGGGCGGAGGAGGCCGCCTCGGGGGTCTCGATCCGCTTTCCGCGGACCAGGAGGCGGTGGGTGTTGATGCCGTAAGGGGTACAGGTGACGAGGGTGCAGTGGTCCTGCCCCTCCTGGACCACCAGATCGCCCATCTCGTCCGGGAGGACGATGTGGATCTGGTCCACCTCATAGGTGAGGGTCTCGTTGAGAATGCGGAGCATGAAGATATCACCCTCGGACAGATCGTCCAGGTCCGTGAAGAGCTTCGCGCTGGGCAGCCCCCGGTGTCCCGAGAGGACGCAGTGGGTGGAGGGCCCTCCCACGGGCAGCGTGCTGCCCTGCAGGTGGCCCACGGCGATTTGCAGCACCGCGTGGCTGGTGCCGTGGTAAATGGGCAGGCTCACCTGGATGCTGGGAATCTCGATGTAGCCCATGATCCCGTTGTTGCCTACGTTCAGCTCGGAGTTATAGCCCACCGCGTCCTCCTCCAGGACCCGGAAGGGGTTAGGACGATGCAGGAGCCATTCGTTGTACTCCCGTGCGCTGCGCCAGATGCGCTCATAGTCGATGGCGTTCAGGCTGGAGACGCTCTCCGCGTACCCGGCGATGGCCCGGGACTGGTGGAAGGAGTTCCAGTAGTCGCTGGCCGTCGGGTAGAGCAGGAGTCCCACCCCCGCCAAAAGGACCAGGAGGAGGAGTATGGTGGACAGATGTTTTTTCATGCAGGTTCACTCCCTCCGCCGCGCCGCGGTCTTCCCGCGGCGCGGCGGAAAGGGGCTTACTCTTCTTCGACGCGCATCCGCCGCTTGGTGATCAGCAGAATCACCGCGCCAGCGGCCAGGATGCCGCCCACGATGTAGAAAATGGTGGTGCCGATGCCGCCGGTGGAAGGCATCTGGAATCCGGTGTTGTTCATGATTTCCGTGGAAATGGTACCCTTGTCTGTCCCGACGTTCAGCTCAATGGTTTGGTTTTCGGTAATCATTTTTCCAGTCTCGTCCTGGACCGTGATTTTGGTTTCCTTCAGGCCAACCCGTTTTCCAGCCTCATTCACCTCATACTCAATCTCGACCTGGAAGTAGTAGGGGCCCGCCTCGT
Source organism: uncultured Oscillibacter sp. (assembly GCA_910587875.1). Lineage (GTDB taxonomy): Bacteria > Bacillota > Clostridia > Oscillospirales > Oscillospiraceae > Oscillibacter. Next base: position 14,727 of record CAJUOD010000041.1, read on the forward strand.
TGTACTTCTTCCCGTCAGCGGTCATGGGGTACTTGGTCTCTTCCAGCTTATATCTGCCCTCACCCAGCTTGGAGAACTGGAAATGGGCCGCATCTTCGGGAGCTTCGGCAACAACCGAAACAGTACCGTCCTCGTTCTTCACCTCATACCAGAGATGGGCGCCCTCCGCCGTGAGATCCACAGGCTGGTCTTTGTCATCAATGGGCTTTCCGGCTGCGTCCGTATGGACAGGATAACCCAGTTCTTCAATGGCCTCCCACTTTGTGCCGTCCCACTTGGAGAGCGTGAAAACCGCGCCGGGCAGGGCAGTCTTGCGCTCGCCGTCTTTCTTGTCGGCCACTAGGGTGAGGGTAAACACGGTAACCTCGACGACCTCGCTGGGCTTTCCGTTGGACTCTACCCAGACACTGTTTTTGTTGCCGACAGCACCCACATCGGCCTTCGGCAGCAGCTGGGATTTATACTCCACATAGACCATATCGCCGTTCTGGACCTTGCCGCCGTCCGGGAATACGACCGCAGCGGCGTCAAAGGAAACATGGAACGCGCATTCGGTGCCTTCCGCGTTTTTCAAACTGCAGGTGTCCAGTGCGCCCGGTTCCAAGACAAAGTTACTGATATCTGCCCGGGCATTGTCACTTTGACGGATGATGTAGACCTCAAAATCCGCCCTGTCCTCGGGAATCTTCAACTGATCTCCATCCATACGGTCGTGGAAAACAATGTCGTGGGTCAAATTATCGTGATCAAAGCCCTTGATGGGGGTGCTCAGCTGGAACTTAAATTCTTCACCCTCCGGGCAATTGGTGGCGTCCATCCACTTTTGCTCGGTGGCGTCCCACACTTTTTTGTACACCTCGGGCTGATCCGGAGGAAGCTCTGCGCTCTTCTCCTGAATCTCAATTGGACCCTCGTCACCCTTGACATTATACAGAGAGAGCTTGGAAGAGCCGTCGGCGAAGGTGGCTTTGACCATGTAGTAGCCGGGCTTACCATCAAGCGGGGTGTCAATTTTCCAAGCCGGAATTTCAGTCCGCACGCCCACGCTGTCCAGCACCTGGGCGACAAGCACGCCGGACTGATCAGCATATCTATTCCGCAGCGTGTCGAGAGCCATGGCGATATCCTTGTCGCTGGAGGTCCCGGTCAGCGATCCGAACAATTCTCTAGCCAAAGCCGCCGCAGCTTCCATATCTGTGTCTGTCTGTGTCGGCAGGGCTTTCATGCCCTCGACAAATTTATCCTTATGAAAGTGCATGTCATTGCCGGTGGGCCATTCATAGTTTTCAAAGGAACCTCCGTTCCAATCCGCGCCCATGACCTTGAACAGCTCATACTTGGTGGCGGTGCCATTCGGCGGAGCGACAAACCGGGTCGCCGTATCCGTCTCCGCCGCGAAGGCCGGCACGGCCACGGCCAGCGCCAGGACCAGGGCGAGCAGCAGGCTGCTCAGTTTCCTCATGTGTTTCATCTTATGATCTCCTTTCTTGTGCTTAGGATTCTCTCTCGCTAAGTCTCGCTTGGGATGGAGGGGCATTCCGCCCTCATACAACGTCTGCCCCCCTCCCTTCCGCAATTTTCTTTCTATACCACAGCCAAAGCGCCGCCACGATCAGCAGCCCCCCGGCCAAAGTATACAGGGTGGTCCCGGACCCTCCGGTCTCGGGCAGCTCGTACTCGAACATGTTTGTGAAGGTGACCGTCGTACTGGCCACACCCATGGACGGGTCGCTGGCGTTGGTCCCGGCCTGTGCCGGGCCCACAGAGGACCCCTTGGTCACCTGCACGGAGGTGGAACAGCCCTCCGGCGGGGTATCGTCCGGGAAGACCTCGTTCACGTCATAGCCCGCGTAGGGCGAGAGGTCTGAGACCTTCAGCTTCCAGCCGTCCCGCAGCTCGAAGACGATCTTCTTTCCGCCGGTAATCGTAAAGGATTGCGAGCCGCCCTCCTGATCATACACCAGCTTGCCGTCTTCCAGCTTCACGGGCACTGCAGTGCCGTTCTCGTCAAACACCGACGCCGAGTAGTTTTCAAAGGTGTTGGTCAGCGTCAGGTCGAAGGTGTAGAAGGTCTCCTTCAGCTCCCCGGTGGCCAGATTCCCGTCCACCACCTTTTGGATAATGAGGGGCGTGTAGTCCAGATTCGGGGCCTTGATGACCGGCACCGCGATGGCGTTGGGCAGGGTGTACTGCATCCAGCAGGTGGAGCCGGAGGCGCCCCGCTCGGTAAAGAAGACGGTGAGGGTGTAGGTGCCCGCCTCGTGGTTCTCCTTGCCTCCCTCGATGTAGTCCCACAGGTCCACATACTGGCCCACGGACGAGTGGACGCCGCCGATGTCGCACACCAGCTGGTTGCCCAGGAAAACCCACATATCGTCGTCGCCGTAGAAGTAGTACTCCAGGGGGCCCACATACTCCTCGGACAGCTCGAACTGCACAGAGTAGTTCATGCCAAAGTAGGCGTTGTGGTCCAGGCCGTTGTCGCTGACAGGCATGTTATCCCAGTTTCCGGTTCCGTATTTTACACCGCCATTTGTGGCGCCAAATTCCGGGTCCGCGCCCTCCCGGTTCAGGCCGTCCAGGGGCCAGAAGCCCACGGCTCCATTGCGGACGCCGTTGGTCCAGATGTGGGTGTGCTGCGGCGCCGGGTGCCCAAACTTCTCCAGCTCACCCAGGACGACGCTCCCGCCCTTCATGACGGCGCTCAGCGTGTGGGTATCACCCTCCTGTATGAATTTCAGGGAGTAGTCCTCATAGCAGGTTTTGCCTGAGGCCGCCGTGCCGCCGAAGAGATTCGGCCCTGTCACGCCGTTGCTGTACAGGACCGTGCCGCCGGCAAAGCCCTGTACCAATCCAAAGGTACAGCCACTATATCCGACGTCCTTTTTCTTCCCGTCCTCCCCGGGAACCTTGTTGGCCTGATTGATTTTGTTGTTGTTCCAGGTCTGGTTTTCCAGGCCGGTACCCGTATTCGAGTTGCCAAAGCCGAATTTCGCGTCCGTTGTGCCTTCCGGGTAGTTTGCGGGGCTGTTGATGCCCTGTTGTTTGGTATTCACCGTAATCGGATTGCTTCCGCTCCGGGTCCCGTCTGTGATATCGTAGTCGTAGAAGACCGATTCGTCGTTTAGCACATTCTCATCGACGCGCTGGTTATATACCAGCCGGAAAACCGAGCCCTGCCGGATTGCGATCAGCGTCAGTAAATCCGTCGGGTCCGTCGGGTTTTTCGGGTTTTGTATCTGCTTCCCGTCAACCTCGACGTTGTTCGTAAAGGACAGCTTTTCCAGATTCGCGCCGTATTGCTCCACGCCGAAAACCTTCCAGTCGCTCTCCTGGGCCTCTTCGGGCTTCACGCCCTCCTTGAGCTCCCAGAGCGCGGCGACGTCATAGTGGGCGTTTTCCATCATGCCGAACATCTTTTCGACGGTCAGCTCTTCCTTGTTGGGGTTGAACTGGAACTCCTTGTCCTTATAGATCTGCTTCAGCTCCGGATCGGCAAAGTGGATGGTCCCGTCCCCGTTCAGCTGCAGCCACTTCGTTTCCGGCGTCACGCCGTTCACCGGCAGCTTTGCCGTTCCGTTGTTCTTGTCCGCGCTGGTGTCGATGAAGGACAGAGCCTTCGGGTTTTTATTATCGCTCGCGACGGGCTCGCCCAGGGCGGCCTCTTTGATCCACGCGTAATACTCCACCGTGAACACCGGATACACGTTCATCAGCAGGGACAGGGCCGTGGGCTGGCCGCCCCGGGTGGTATAGCTCATGGTGGACTCGGTCTCGGACGCGTTGTTTTCCGGCGCTCTCGCCGGGGCTCTCATCGGAGCCCGCGCCGGGGCGTCCGTCAGCGCAGCCGCCGGACCGGGCGCCGCCTCGGACAGCTTGACGCTGGCCAGCTCGGTCACCTCGCCGTCCTCTTCCTGGCCGAAGGCCTTCAGGGTCAGGGTGGGCTCCACCGGCTCGATCCCCTCGTCGCCGTCCACGGCGCCCTCGCCGTCCTCGCTGACGCCCAGGGGCCGGCTCTCGCTGAAGGCCGCCAGCTGCGCCAGCATCTGCTCGGAGAGGGTCACCTCCACCTCCACCGTGCAGTCGGAGAGGTCCAGGGCCCGGCCGCCCAACTCGGCGGTCAGGGTCATGACCTGGAGGAAGAGCATTTCGTCCTCACTCAGCTCCTCGGCCCGGGCGGCCAGGCTGTCGTAAGCCTCGTCTCCCTCGCTGTGGAATCCCAGGGAGAACACCACGTCCTCCGGATTCAGCTCCACGGACCCGCCCTGGTCTTCCCCGATGGGGACATAGCGGTCCGCCCAGTAATCCATCTCGCCGCCGTCCGCATCCGCATCAACGGCATAGGGGCCGTCGGCCAGGCCGGAGACCCCGATACGGGGCAGGGAGAAGAAGGTGCTGGTGCTGGTAGAGATGCCCCAATCCTCGGGCTCCGGCTCGGGCTCGGGAATCACCACGGTCGGAGGCGTCTGCTCCACCGGCTCCGGGGTCTCGGGGACCACCACCACCGGCGGGGCAACCGGCTCCACCACTTCCGGAGTCTCGGGGATCACAATCTCTTCCGGAATCTCGGGCTTTTCCGTGACCGCGGGTTTCTCCGGGGCCTCGGGCTTCTCCGGGGCTGCAGGCTTCTGCGTGGTCTCGGGCTTTTTCGGCGTCTCGGGTTTCTTCTCCGGGACTGCGGGCTTTTCCGGAGTCTCGGGCTTCTCCGGGACCTCAGGCTCCTCCGGAACCACAGGCGTCTCCGGGATCTCGGGGGCTTCCGGAATCACGGGCTCCTCCGGAGCCTCCTGCCCGCCGGGAAGGAATCCGTCCTCCCCCTCCTCCGCGAAGGAGGCGAAGCCGTTGATGTGGAAGGTCAGCCGGAACTCCTCGTTCTCATACGTATAATCCTCCGCCAGCCACAGGCCCGTGGACTCCTCGGGCTCCGGGTCATCCGGCGGGGCCTCCTGCATGCAGGCCAGGGTGTGGACGTGCTCCTCCATAGTGCACAGCAGCGTCCCGTCCTCGAAGTAGCACCCCGCGCTGTGCAGGTGCGCCGGCTTGCCGCACAGGCAGCCGTCATCCTCCTTGGGGACCAGCTCCACATAGCAGCCCTCGGTGTGCTCGTGCTCCTGCATTCCGCAGGTCAGGGCGCGGATCTCCTCCATCTCTCCCTCCGGGGTGTGGAGGCACGCGGCTTCATGGTCGTGGACAATGGCCTCGGGCAGCTCGCAGACCAGCACGCCCAACTCGTTGTAGCATTTCTCATCGTGGGTGTGGGGCGCCATCTCCTGCTTGCGGCAGGCCAGGATCTCGGTAATCTTGTAGCACTCCTCCGTGTGGACGTGTCCGGCCTCTCTCTCCTCCTCCGTGCATACCAGCTTTTCGGTCCACGCGTAGCACTCCTTGCCGTGCTGGTGGCCCTGGGCCTGGTCCAGGCCGCAGGCCAGCGTCCGCTCCTCCTCGGTGGTATAGCAGCTCTCGTCGTGGCGGTGGCCCTCCGTCTCCTCCCGGGAGCAGGTGAGCTCCGTCTCCTGGCTCTCGGTGTAGCAGGAGGCGTCGTGATGGTGTCCGGGCTCCACGACATTGCCCTCTTCGTCCAGGACGTCCTCCGATTCGGAGAGGCCGCAGGTGAGCTCCTGCTGCGTCCGGGTGGTGTAGCAGCTGTCGTCATGGGTGTGGGGCTCCGCCTCGGGGATGGAGCAGGTGAGCATCTGGCGGCTCTGCGTCTGATAGCAAGCGTCAGTGTGGGTATGCGCGTCCCCGGCCTCCGCCTGGGTGCAGATCAGCTCGCCCTTCTCATAGGCCCAGCAGGAGGGTCCGTGGACGTGGCCCACCTCCTGGTGGTCCTGGCAGATCAGCTCCCGGTGCTCCCGGTAGCACTCCTCACTGTGGACGTGGAGCTCCACCTCCGGCAGGGTGCAGATCAGCTCGCCGTATTCGTCGCAGCAGAAGGAGTTGTGCTGGTGGATGACCACGCCTCTGTAGTCCATGGCGTCGCAGACCAGCTCAGGCCTGGGACCCGAGAGCTCCACCGTCCAGCAGTCCTCGCTGTGGACATGGGCTTCCATGCCGCAGATGACCTGGTTGGACATGGTGACCGCCGGCATCATCAGCGCGTAGACCGTGCAGAACACCACGATCGCGCCCAGGACGGTCAGCGCCTGCCGGCCCCGCCGCTTCCGCTGGTGGACATCGATGCAGCGTGCCACTTGGGTAGACAAGTTGCCGTCCATGCTTCACACACTCCTTTCTCTCTAGGATGCGCTGGGAAAACCACGTTCTAAGTGGTTAATCGTTTAAATGAACCCCGCGGTTTCATAGGGCCAGACGCGGACCAGCAGCCGCCCGACAATCTGGTCGTAGGCAACGCAGCCCAGAACCGTGTTCCGGGAGTCCAGGGACACGCTGCGGTGGTCCCCCATCACGAAGATCTTGGACTCCGGCACCTGATAGGGCAGCGCGATGTCGCAGTCGCCCAGGGCCTTCTCCACCAGATAGGGCTCATACAGCTCCTCTTCGTTGACATACACCGTCCCGCTCTCGTCGATATTCACCCAGTCCCCCGGGCCCGCGATGACCCGCTTGACCAGAATCTTATTGTCGTGGTAAAAGGCGATGACGTCTCCCGTCTCAAAGCTGGATCCCTTCCAGGAGACCACGATCTCGCCGTCCGTCAGCGTGGGGGCCATGGAGTTGCCGCCAATCTGGAGGACGGGCATCCACAGCGTCGCCACCAGCACGGCGGCGGCGGCCACGGTGATCAGCGCGTAAATGGTGCTGCGCAGCACCCGGCGGAACCGCCAGCGGTATTTCTCCCGGTTCAGCTCCACCTCCAGCTGGGCGATGGAGGGGATCTCCAGCTTTTGCTCCTTTTTCTTCTTCATGGCTCGCGTTCCTTATCAGTCATGCTGCCAGCCCACAAACAGCGTCCACTTCCCTTTCTCCTGCTTGCTCTTCACTCCGAAGGGACGCTTGGCGCGGCTGGGGGGCGCGACCGCCTGGGCGGGGGCCTTTGGGGGCTCCTCCGCTGTCCGCTCCCCGGGGGGCGGCGGAGCGGCGGGCTGGGCCGTCTCCTGCGCCGGAGGCGGGACAGGCTGGGCCGCTTCCCGCACCGGCGGTGAAACAGGCTGGACCGCCTGCCGCACCGGCGGCGTCTCGGGGGGCGGGGGAAGCACCACGCCCTCCGGCAGGGGGTACAGAGTCTGAATGCTCTGCAAATAGTAGTCCGCGGCGCGCTGGGCCGCGTCAAACACGCCGTTCAGCTGGAGGGCGGCCTCCGCGATGGAGCCTATATTCTCCAAATCGGTCTCCCGCTTCTCCCGCTCCATCTGAAGGGTGTCTTCCAGCTCGTGGATCTGGGCGTCCTTGCTGTCCAGCCGGTCCCGGAGGCGCTCATAGCCCTCCTCCGTCTGGTGCAGCTGCTCCTCCAGCTCCTCCACCCGCTTGCCCAGTCGCTCGGACTCCTTGGCCTGCTCCAGCAGCAGCTGCAGGAGCTCCCGCCGTCCCAGCTTTTGAAGTTCTCTATCCGTCATGGCGTCGGTTCTCCTTTATCCGTCGGCTTGGCGAGCTGTGAGGCCCGCGGGGCTTTCACGCGCCAAAGAGCTTCAAAAAACGAATATCCGCCCTGATGTTCAGGATTTCGGTACAGTCCGGGTCTGTGTCCGATGTCCAAAAACACCCTGGGCGGAGGCCTGTTTCATGCCCGTGGATAAGATCCACGCTGGGGCGCCGCACAGCCGGGCGCGCCGGCCTCTTTAACGAGGGCCCGCGCTGTCCGCCGCGGCAATTTTTGCCCAATACCCGCTTATCTAGGGAAGATGGTGTTGTTGAACAAAAATATGGAAAACGCTGTCAAGTCTGCCGAATAGGCCGGACAGCCGTCTCACGGCTCCCAGCCTGATTCTTAGGATCAAGGTCCTCTCCGGAGCGGCGCGCCCTTGACCGGCCGCCACCGTAATGGGTCCTGAATCTTACGCTTTGATTACCATAAAATGCTATTTTCTTTTATTATATACCA
>CAJUOD010000042.1 GCA_910587875.1 uncultured Oscillibacter sp.
AGCGAGAAGTGGGCCCTCAAGACCGTGTGGGGCGTGGGCTATAAATTCGAGCTGGTCACGGAGAAGGCGGAGGGATGAAGCGTTTACGGGAACGGACACAGAGCCTTTACTGGCGGCAGCTCTTTGTTACCGCCGGCATGGTGCTTCTGACCCTGTGCCTGCTGGGGGCCTCCTTCTTCTCCCTGAGCTATAACTACGCCCGGAGCCAGCAGGGGGAGGAAATTGCCGCCAAGGCCCAGGTCATGAGCCAGCTCTCCCTGAGCTATCTGGAGAACGGGCGGTATCTGGACATGGAGGACCTCCAGGACGACCTGGACTTCCAGCGCCTGGCCAGCTTCGCCGCCATCGTCTCCGACGTGCACTTCATGATCTGCGATACGGAGGGCCACGTCCTCCTCTCCACGGACAAGGCCCTGGACGGGAAGACGGTAACCATCCCCCCCGAGCGGACGGCGAGGGTCATGGAGCGGGGCAGCGCCTCCTGGCGGGACGACTTCGGGGGGCTCTATCCCCAGAAGCGCTTTTCCGTGGGCGTGGCCTCGGTGAACCCCGTCACCCGGGAGAAGGCGGGGGAGGTGGTGGCCGTGTCCACCATGGCCTCCCTGGATTCCATGTGGCAGGGCTTCATCGGCCTCTTTTTCATGACGGCCTTCGTGGTTTTGATGATCGCCTTCATGGCCTCCTCCGTCACCGCCATGCGGCAGGTGAAGCCCATCCGGGAGATGGTGGAGGCCACCCGGCGCTACGCCGAGGGGGACTTTGACGTCCGCATGAACGACTACGGCCGGGGCGACGAGGTGGGAGAGCTGGCGGCCTCCTTCAACGCCATGGCGGAGTCCCTCCAGCAGACGGAGCGCCAGCGCCGGGAGTTCATCGCCAACATCTCCCACGAGCTGAAGACCCCCATGACCACCATCGCCGGGTACACGGACGCCATTTTGGACGGGGCCATTCCCCCGGAGAACGAGGAGCAGTATCTCCGCATCATCTCCGGGGAGAGCCGCCGCCTCAGCCGCCTGGTGCGCCGGATGCTGGACGTGAGCCAGCTCCAGGCCATCGACCCCCTGCGGGGCGGGGCGCACTTTGACCTCTGCGAGAGCATGCGCCGGGTCTTGATCTCCATGGAGAAGAAGATCACGGACCGGGAGCTGGACGTGGAGGCCGACATCCCCGAGGGGCCCATCCTGGTCCTGGGGGACAACGACCTGATTACCCAAGTGATTTACAACCTGCTGGAGAACGCGGCGAAGTTCGCCTACAAGGGCTCCACCCTCTACCTGGGGCTGACCCTCCGGGAGGGGCGGGCCCAGGTGATGGTGCGCAACTGCGGGGACACCATCCCGGCGGAGGAGCTGCCGCTGCTGTTCGAGCGCTTCCACAAGAGCGACAAGTCCCGCAGCGAGGACAAGGACGGCGTGGGCCTGGGACTCTACATCGTCAAGACGATTCTGGAACAGCACAAGGAGAAAATCAACGTCACCAGCGAAAACGGGGTGACCACCTTCTCCTTCTCGCTGACCACGAAATGAGGGAACATGGGAGAACGTGAGGAGGCCGGGCGGCTGCCCGGCGAGATCGTGGAGGTCTACCGCGCCCCCCTCCGGGGCGGGGAGCGGGACCCCCGGGAGGTCGTGGAGACCTACCGCCAGCCGGACGCCCGGGAGGTGGTGGAGATCTACAGCCGCCCCGTCCCCGGCAGACGGGAGGAGTCCGCCGCCTCCGGGCGGCGGAGCGCGCGCAAGCGCGCCCTCCGGGGCAGAAGGGCGGGCCTCTACAAGTTTTTGATCTGCGTGGCGGTGCTGATCGGCCTGGCGGCGGGCGCCCGGGCCATGGAGCATGCTGCCCGCCGGGACGAGCTGCGCCCGGGGGACGTCGTCCGCGAGACGGCGGAGGAGATTACCATTCCCAGCTGGCCCGTGGACCAGGGGGCGGGCCTGTCCGTCTCCCGGACCCAGGGAGAGCCCCTGACGGCCCAGGAGGTCTACCGCCGGCTGAACCCGGCGGTGGTGACGGTGCAGAGCTTCACCCGGGAGGGCGTTTCCGTGGGCACCGGCGTCATCTTCTCCGAGGACGGCTACATCCTCACGAACCACCACGTGGTCCGGGGGGGCAGCCGCTGCCTGGTCACCCTGGACAGCGGGTACTCCATGGAGGTCTGCTTCGTGGCCGGGGACGAGGACAGCGACCTGGCGGTGCTGAAGGTCCCCACGGGAGAGCTGCGCGCCATAGGCGCCCTGCCCTTCGCGGCCTTCGGGGACTCGGAGCAGCTGGTGGTGGGGGACCCGGTTTACGCCATCGGCGCGCCCCGGCGGCTCCGGGGGACCCTGACCAACGGCATCGTCTCCGCCATCGACCGGGACGTGGAGGTGGAGGGCCGGACCATGACCCTCCTCCAGACCAACGCGGCCCTGAACTCCGGGAACTCCGGCGGGCCCCTCATCAGCGAGCGGGGCCAGGTGGTGGGCATCAACGTGGCCAAATATATGTCCGGCAAGGACAGCGTGGAGGGCCTGGGCTTCGCCATCCCCTCCGCCTACCTGGAGCGCATCGTCAACGACCTTCTGAAATGGGGCGAGGTCCAGCCGGAGCCCCGGCTGGGCGTCCAGGTCATCACGGACGAGCGGGGCCTGCGGGTGGACGCCGTGGACCCGGATACCGCCGCGGAGGCGGCGGGGGTCCTGGCGGGGGACTATATCACCGCCGCCCAGGGACAGAGGATCGAAAACACCCAGGACCTGTTCCGGGTCCGGCGGACCCTCTATGTGGGCGACGAGCTGACGTTGACCCTCCTCCGGGGCGGGGAGACCCTGGAGGTCACCCTGGAGCTGGAGGAAGCGGTGGACTGAGCGCAAAAATGGGGAGGGGCCTTGCCCCTCCCCCGTCGTTTGCTGTTTATTCCTCGGACAGCTCCAGCACCACCGGGCAGTGGTCGCTGCCGGTGACCTCGCTCCAGATGTCGGCGCTGCGGATGCGGTCCCTCAGGCGCTCCGAGACGATGAAGTAGTCGATTCTCCACCCTGTGTTGTTCTCCCGGGCCCGGCCCCGGTAGCTCCACCAGGAGTAGGCCCCGGTCTTGTCCGGGTACAATGCCCGGAAGGTGTCCACGAAGCCGGAGGCCAGAAGCTGGGTCATCTTCCCCCGCTCCTCGTCGGTGAAGCCGGGATTGCGGCGGTTGGGGCCGGGATTCTTCAGGTCGATCTCCTGGTGGGCCACGTTCAGATCCCCGCAGTAGACCACGGGCTTCACCGCGTCCAGCTCGCAGAGGTACTCCCGGAGGTCGTCCTCCCAGGTCATCCGGTAGTCCAGGCGGAGGAGCTGGTCCTTGGAGTTGGGGGTATAGCAGCAGACCAGGTAGAAGTCCGGGAACTCCGCCGTGATGATCCGCCCCTCGTGGCGGTGCTCGTCAATGCCGAAGTCATAGGTCACGTTCAGGGGCTCCCGCCGGGTAAATACGGCGGTGCCGGAGTAGCCCGCCTTGTCCGCGCTATTCCAGAAGCGGATATAGCCGGGGAGCTCGAACTCCGCCTGCTCCGGGCGCATCTTCGTCTCTTGGAGACAGATGACGTCCGCGTCGGCGAAGGCGCAGAAGTCCAGGAAGCCCTTTTTCAGGCAGGCCCGGAGGCCGTTGACGTTCCAGGAAACCAGTTTCATAGAAGCACCTCTTTTGGATCTCAAGATTTTTGACGCCCTCTATTGTACCGCATCCCCGGCGAAAAAACAATTGCCAGCGGGAGGAAAATGGAGTAGGATAGGGGGGAAAGTTTTTTAGGACAAGGAGAGCCTGCGGCGGCCATGGATTACGAAAAACTCCTGAATATGGCGGCGGAGCTGGGCTACCAGCTGATGTACAGCGGCGCGGAGATCTACCGGGTGGAGGAGTCCGCCCGGCGGCTCCTCCGGGCCTACGGCCTGGAGAGCCCGGAGGTCTTCGCCATTCCCAACTGCCTCATCGTCAGCGTGGAGACCCCGGAGGGCCAGCCCGTCACCCGGATGCGCCGGGTCCCGGCCCACGGCACGGACATTGAGCTCCTGGAGCGGTGCAACGCCCTCTGCCGCCGCCTGTGCGCGGAGGTCCCGCCCCTGGACGAGGCCCTGGACGCCGTCAGCGCCCTGCCCGAGGCCATCCCCCGGCACTCCGCCCGGATGATCCTGCTGGGCTACGGCGCGGCCCCCGCCTTCTTCGCCCCGCTGTTCGGCGGCGGGCCGCGGGACATGGCCGGCGCCCTCCTCTGCGGCCTGGCGGTGGGCCTGTGCCTGCTGTACGGCGGCAAGTTCATCGGGGCCAACAGCTTCTTCCGCACGGCGGTGTGCAGCGCCCTGGCGGCCTTCCTGGCAATCGCCCTGGTAAAGGCGGGGCTGGGGGAGAGCGTGGACGTGGTGACCATCTCCGCGCTGATGGTCCTGGTCCCCGGCGTGGCGCTGACCAACGCCATGCGGGAGATCATGGCCGGGGACACCTACTCCGCCTTGAGCCGCACGGCAGACGCCATCCTGGTGGCCTCCGCCATCGCCCTGGGGGCGGCGGCGGGACAGGCCCTGGGCGGGCTCTTGTGAGGAGGACGGCATGGAGACGATGCTTTTGGAATACGCACTGCCCTGCGTCTGCGCCTTCTGGGCCTGCGTGGGCTTCACGCTGATGTTCAACATCCACGGCTATGGGAAGCTCATCGCCGGGGTGGGCGGGGCCCTGGGCTGGCTGGTGTACCTGTTGGCCGGGCAGACCATTTTCGCCGCCTTCCTGGCGGCGGCGGCCATCGGCGTGTTCGCCGAGGTCATGAGCCGGGTCCGGCGCTGCCCGGTGACGGGCTACGTGCTGGTGGCCCTGCTGCCCCTGGTCCCCGGAGGGGGCATCTATTACGCCATGCGCCACGGCGTGGCGGGGGAGACGGACCAATTTCTCTCTACCCTGCTGCACACCTTCGGCATGGCGGCGGCGCTGGCGGTGGGGGCCATGCTGGCCTCGTCGGCCTTCCGGGCGCTCGTACCCCGGTTTCGCCCGCCTAAGAAGTGATTGAATACGGAGGATGGAACTTTCACCATGGAAGCTTTCAAACAGGAACTGTACGACAACGGCTACTTCCGCCAGGAGGAGCTGGTCTTCCGGGACTGCGACCGGGAGCAGCGGGTCCGGGTGTCCGCCCTGCTGAGCAAAATGGCCTCCTTCGCCGGGTATGACTACGACGCCCGGGGCCTGACCCACGAGGTGCTCTGGGCCAACCGGGAGGTCTTTCTCCTCTCCCGGGCGGCTGTCAAAATCCACGACTGCCCCCGGGCCCGGGAGGTGCTGGACATCACCACCTGGGAGGCCGGGGCCAAGGCCGCCCACATGGGGCGGAACTATGAGATGAGGGACCAAACGGGCCGCCTCCGGGTCTCCGCCCGGACGGACTGGATCCTGGTGGACCCGGAAACCCGGAAGATCCTGCGGCCCTCGGCCTTCACCGCCAAGCCGCTGATGACTTCCGACCGGCCCCTGGACTGCCCGGAGACGCGGAAGGTCGTCCTCCCCAGGGAGGGCCGGGAGCCCTTGGGGACCCGGACGGTCCGCTGGTCTGACCTGGACGGCAACGGGCACCTCTTCAGCGGGAACTACGGCGACGTCGTCTGGGACGCCCTGCCGGAGGACCTCCAGCCCCTGGTCCCCAAGGAGTTTACCATCAACTACAGCCGGGAGGCCGTCCTGGGGGATGTCCTGACGCTGGAGGGCTTCCGAGGCGAAGAGGGCTATTTCATAGAGGGCCTGGGGCCCCGGGGCTCCTGCTTCACGGCCCTGTGCGTCTTCTGAAAAAGTTTCCAAAAAACTGTACTTGACGGCGAATTTTCCCAGGTATACAATAAACGCATGTACCGCCCCGGCGGACCGCCGCCGGAGAAGAGAGGAGATTTTCTATGAAACGCTTTTTGACCATCCTGCTCACCACTCTGGCGCTGACGGGGCTGCTGTGCGTCACCGCCTCCGCCTCCAGCTTTGACGGCCCGGCGGCGGAGCTGTCCGCCATCGGCATGCTCAAGGGCGGGGCCGACGGCTTCGGCCTGGACAAGGCTCCCACCCGGTCCCAGGCCGCCATCATGCTGGTCCGCCTCTTCGGCGCGGAGGAGGAGGCCAAGGCCGCCTACGCCGCTGGGGAACTCCAGTGCCCCTTCACCGATGTGAACGACACCGCCGCCCCCTTCGCCGCATGGCTCAAGGACAAGGGCCTTGCCAGCGGCACCTCCGAGACCACCTTCGGCGGGGACAGCCCCTGTTCCTCCAAGGCCTACACCATCTTCCTCCTCCGGGCCCTGGGCTACAAGGACGGCGAGGACTTCACCGCCGCCACCGCCCAGGAGTTCGCCATGGGGCTGGGCCTGCTGGACACCTCGGCCTTCACTGGGACCTTCCTCCGGGACGACCTGGCGGCCATGACTTATCAGGCCCTGGGCATGGACTTAAAGGACGGGAGCACGTATCTGCTGGCCAGCCTCATCAAGAGCGGCGCCGTGGACGCGGCGGCCGCCAAGCCCATGACGGACAAGTTCGAGGCTTACCGGGCCCTCCAGACCTCCGGCGCGGCGGCGGGCCAGGGGATGGACGTCAACCTGGACGCGAAAATGGCCATGAGCTTCCAGGTTAAGGGTACCGACGGCGGGACCTCCCTGGACGTGACCCAAAAGACGGACGCCGCGGTTAAGGGCCGCATCCAAATGGTCCTGGACAAGGACCTCCAGATGGCCATGGACCTGACCGTTTCCATGAACGACGGGGAGACCACCGAGACCGAGAAAATGGAATACTGGCTGAAAGGCGGCACGGCCTACGTCCGCTCCGGCGAGGACGCTTATCAGATGCCTATGGATATGATGGGCATGGACATGGAGTCCTTCACGGCCCTGATGGAGCAGGCCTCCGGGAAGACCTCCGCCGCCCTGCTGCCCTTTATTGATTCCATCACCACGAAAGCTTCCGGCGGAAACACGGTCTACACCCTGAAACTGAACGATGCCTTTGCCGGAATGATCAACGGCTTGATGGGGCAGATCATGAGCGTGATTCCCCAGGAGGAAGGGCTGAACATGGATATGTCCCTCACCCTGGACGGCAGCACCATCACCTACACTGTGGACAAGGACGGAGCGCTGAAAAGCGCCGCGGTGGACCTGACCCTGAAAGCGGACCTGGGGGCCTCCGACGGCCAGGACAGCCTGACGGTCAGCGTCTCCATGGACATGGACATGACCATGGACGTCAAGGCCCTGGGCAAGGATGTAAAAATCAGCTTCCCCGACTTCTCCGGCTTTGAAGAAATCCTCGGCGGAGCCGACGGCCCCACTGCGATTATGGGAACCGTCACATACTAAGCGATCATCGAAAAGAAAGCCCGTCCGGCGGAATCCGCCGGACGGGCTTTTTACGCTTCGCCGTCCTCCAAGGCCAGCTCGTCCCTGGCCTCCTGGAGGACCTTTTTTTCCGCCTTGGTGGTCAATTGGCTCTCGTCAAATTTCGCGAACATGTCCGGGCGGCGGCGCATGGTCCGCTTGTAGCTCTCCTTCCTCCGCCAGGCCGCCACCTTCCCGTGATCCCCGGAGAGGAGGATTTCCGGCACCGCTCGGTCGTGCCAGACGGCGGGCCGGGAGTACTGGGGGTACTCCAAAAGCCCGTTCCAGTGGGACTCCTCCTGGAAGCACTCCTCGTCGGGCAGGACGCCGGGCACCATGCGGCACACCGCGTCAGCCACCGCCATGGCGGGAATCTCCCCCCCGGTGAGGACGAAGTCCCCCATGGAGATTTCCTCGTCCACGCACTCGTCCAGGAAGCGCTGGTCCACCCCCTCGTAGTGGCCGCAGACCAGGATCAGGTGGTCGTACTGTTCCTTCAATTCCCGGGCCACATCCTGGGTAAAGGTCCGCCCGCAGGGGGAGAGGAAGATGGTCCGCCCCGGCCCGTGGGTCTCCACCACGTGGGCCCAGCAGCGGTAGAGCGGGTCCGCCTGCATAACGGCCCCCCGGCCTCCGCCGTAGGGGTAGTCGTCCACCTGCATCTGTTTATTTGTCGTGTACTCCCGAATCTGATGGGTGCGGATGGAGATGTACCCCCGCTCCTGGGCCCGGCCCAGGATGCTGACGTTCAGCATGGCGTCCACGGAGTCGGGGAAGAGGGTCAGAATGTCGATGTTCACTCCGTCAGCCCCTCCCACATCCGGATGTCCATCCGGTTGTTTTCCAGGTCCACCCCCAGGATGAAGGCGTCCTTCACCGCCGGGACCAGAAATTCCTTCACGCCCCGGACGGTGTACACCTTGCTGGCGGGGTAGCGCTCCACCTTCGTCAGCTCCCCGACGCACGCGCCGGTCTCGCCGTCGTACACGTCCAGGCCGATGAGCTCCGCGTCGAAGTACTCCCCTTTGGGGAGATGGGCCTCCGCCCGGCGGACCAGCAGCTCCTTGCCCCGGAGCCCCTCGGCGGCGGTGCGGTCCTCTATTCCCTCCAGCTTGAGGAGGGCCATGCCCTTGTGGACCCGGCAGCCGGAGGCGGCGACGGCCCGCCCCTCCAGATAGAAGGTCCGGAAGCCCGTGAGGAACTCCGCCTCCCCCTCCAGGGGCAGGACCCGCAGCTCCCCCCGGATGCCGTGGACGCTCACGATCCGGCCGACGGGGACAAATTCCAATTTCATAGGGTCGCTCCTTTATTGTCAATCAATTCCTGGGCAGGAACAGGGAGAACTTGGCCCCCTTCCCGGGCCGGGAGAAGGCCTTCACATAGCCCCCCTGGCCCTGGGCGATCTGCCGGACCAGGTAGAGCCCCACGCCCACACCCTCCGCCTGGGAGGCCGCCCCGCCCCGGTAGAACCGCTGGAAGAGCTTTTCCAGCTCCTCCTCCGGGACGCCGGGCCCGGTGTCCTCCACGTCCACCCGGGCGAAGAGCTCATAGGCCCGGGCGCTGACGGTGACGCTTCCGGAGGGGGTGTATTTGATCGCGTTGTCGATGAGGTTGCACACCGCCTCCGCCGTCCACTTGGGGTCGAAGACCGCCTCCGCCCCCGTGGGCTCCAGCGAGAGGTCCAGCCCCCTTTCCGCCGCCTTGGGGGCAAATTGGGCCACAGCCTCCTCCAGCATGGGCCCCAGGGGACCGGGCCGGGGGCGAAGGACCAACACCCCCGCTTCCAGCCGGGAGGTCTTCACCAGCGCGTCGATGAGGGACTGGAGCTTTCCCGCCTGTTCCCCCAGGGCGGCGGTGTAGGCCCGGCAGTCCTCCGGGCACTGTTCCTCCAGGAGCTGGGTGTAGAGGAGCACGTTGGCAAGAGGCGTTTTCGTCTGGTGGGAGATGTCGGCGATGAGGGACTTGATCTTGTCCCGCTCCTCCTGGAGCTTCCTGGCGGAGACGGCGGAGGCGCCCAGGTAGTGGGCCAGCTTCGTCTCCAGGTTGGAGAGCAGGGTCTCGTCAAAGGACTCCTCCCGAAATTCCCCCCGTATCGCCTCGTCCAGCATCCGGTCCAGATGGCGGAGGAGCCGCCTCGTCCGCAGGCGCTCCCAGAGGAGGGCCGCCAAAAAGGTCAGGGCGGCCAGGCACAGGTATCCCGTCTCCGTCATGGCGCCCCTTTCTCCCCGGCGGACCAAACGTAGCCGATGCCGTAGACGGTCTTTAAAAACCGGGGCTTGGAGGGGTTGTCCTCCAGCTTGCCCCGGAGGCGCTTCACCGTCACGGACAGGGCGTTCTCGTCCACATACTCCGCCCCGTCGGTCCAGACCCGGTCCACCAGCAGCTCCCGGGGCAGGGTCCGGCCCCGGTTCTCCACCAGCACCCGGAGGAGCTTCTGCTCCGTCTTGCTCAGGTCCACCAGCCGCCCATCCCGGCGGAACTCCATGCGCTCAAAGTCGAAGGAGAACCCGTCCAGAAGAATCGGTCCGCCTTGCGCCGCCCCTTCGCCCCGGCAGACAGCCTCTGTCCGGCGCAATTGGGCGTTGACCCGGGCCCGGAGCACCGCCAGGGAGAAGGGCTTCGTCACATAGTCGTCCGCTCCGGACTCCAGACCCGCCACGATGTCCGTCTCCATGTCGTTGGCGGTCAGCAGGATGACGGGAATTCGATTGGCCGCGCCCCGGAGCTCCCGGAGAAAGTCCAGCCCGCTGCCGTCGGGGAGGTTCACGTCCAGAACCAGCAGGTCGAAGTCCCCCGCCCCCAGGGCGGACCGGGCGGCAGAGAGGGTCCGGCACAGGGACGGCTCCGCCTCGGGCCCCTTCAGGGCCAGGCACAGTCCATCCCCCAGGGCCCGGTCGTCCTCCACGATTAAGATGGTTTTCATGAGACAGACAGCGCGTCCTCCAGCACCAGGCCGGGGTTGTGCTTGGTGAGGAAGCCCACGGACCACTCGCCGCCGAAGGCTACCAGGAGGCGGTCCTTGAAGTCCTCCAGAATGGCGGACCCGGTGCACAGGACCAGCTCGTCGGGCTTGCAGGGGCACGCCGTAATCAGCCGCAGGTGGTCGTAGGGCAGGCCCTCCATGTAGAGGTCCACGCCGTACTCCGCCTTCATGCGGTACTGGAACACGTCGAACTGCAGCGTACCCACCACGCCGACGACCACTTCCTCCATGCCGCCGCCGGGGCGCTTGAAGATTTGAATCGCGCCCTCCTGGGCGATCTGCTCCGTGCCCTTGATGAACTGTTTGCGCTTCATGGTGTCTTTGGGGCTCACCCGCATGAAGTGCTCGGGCTCGAAGGTGGGAATGCCCGCGTAGCGGAACTTCTTCCCGGGTACGGTCACCGTGTCCCCGATGGAGAAGAGGCCGGGGTCGAACACGCCGATGATGTCCCCGGCGTAGGCCTCGTCCACGATCTCCCGCTCGGCGGCCATCATCTGCTGGGGCTGGGAGAGGCGCATCTTCTTGCCGGACTGGACGTGGAAGTACTCCGCGTCCCGCTGGAAGCGGCCGGAGCAGATGCGCATGAAGGCCAGCCGGTCCCGGTGGGCCTTGTTCATGTTGGCCTGAATCTTGAAGACGAAGGCGGAGAAGTCCGGGGAGAAGGCGTCGATCTCCTCCTCCCCCGCCATGCGGCTCAAGGGGGCCGTGGTCATCCGGAGGAACTCCTTTAAGAAGGGCTCCACGCCGAAGTTGGTCAGGGCGGAGCCGAAGAAGACGGGGGAGAGGGTCCCGGCCCGGACGGCCTCCAGGTCGAAGTCCCTTCCCGCCCCCAGGAGCTCCACCTCCTCCTGGAGCTGCCGCCAGCGGTTTTCGCCGATCATGTCCCCCACGGCGGGGTCGTCCAGGTCCACGGCGGTGGCCTCCGCCTTTTTGGCGTGGCCCTCGCCGGAGAAGAAGAGGATGCGACCGGACTCCCGGTCGTAGACCCCCTGGAACTCCTTCCCGGAGCCGATGGGCCAGTTCATGGGATAGGTGTCAATGCCAAGCTCCGCCTCCACCTCGCCGCAGAGCTCCAGCGGGTCCCGGCTCTCCCGGTCCATCTTGTTGATGAAGGTGAAGATGGGGATGTGCCGCAGGGCGCAGACCCGGAAGAGTTTTCTCGTCTGGGGCTCCACGCCCTTGGCGGCGTCGATGACCATGACGGCGGAGTCCGCCGCCATGAGGGTGCGGTAGGTGTCCTCCGAGAAGTCCTGGTGGCCCGGGGTGTCCAGGATGTTGACACAGTATCCGTCGTGCTGAAACTGCATGACGGAGGAGGTGACGGAGATGCCCCTCTGCTTCTCAATCTCCATCCAGTCGCTGGTGGCGGCCCGGGCCCGTTTGCCCTTGACCTCGCCCGCCTGGGCGATGGCCCCGCCGTAGAGCAGGAGCTTTTCCGTAAGGGTGGTCTTGCCCGCGTCGGGATGGGAGATGATGGCAAAGGTGCGCCTCCGGGCGATCTCGTCTTGGAAAGCGGCCATAAAACAGCCTCCTGATGTTTGATAGTCGTTTGATAGTCGTTGGATAGTCGTTGGTATGGTTTCCACAAATTTAATAATATAGCATAGATTCCGGCGGTTTGCAAGTAACCGGCGATTGCATCAGGCTAAATTCTGTGATAAGATAAAACGCATTGAAATTCACAACGGAGGAAAAACCATGAGACACAAGGTGAAAGTGACGGTTCTTGACAAAAAACTTTACCCGGAGCTTCAGCGCCAATATTGTGCGGACCCGGTTCCTGGGGCGTGTCCCTGCTACAACGCGGGTGATGAGTTTATGTTCTATCGCGACGATGCGAGGGACGACTTTTGGCATATGGGACTTGGCACTCTTGTGAAAACAGACGCGGATCCGGATACCATCGCGGGTGGTCCCAAGATGCCGTTTTGCTCCGAGGCGTGGGACGCCATCGCCCGCTATATTTACGCGGGGCTCCAGGGCGGTTCCATCATGAGGGGCTGGATGAAGGAGGAAAACACCATGATCACCTGCTGCTCCGACGGGACAAGGCCGGTCATTTTTAAAATTAAACGGATGGATTACGAATAAGGGCCCGGCGGCTTTTTGCAAAAATCCAGGGGAAACCAATTGACGGCTCTCCCCCTATATGTTAAACTATAAACAATGCGTCATTGGCAGGACGCCGCTCCAAAATATCGGACATGACTTGGGAAAGAAGGAAGCATATGTACAAGATCGTCAGAAAAGAGGCCCTGCGCCCCACCGTCACCCTGTATGAGATCGAGGCCCCGCTGATCGCCAAGAAGGCCCAGCCGGGTCAGTTCATCATCCTGCGGGTGGACGAAAAGGGCGAGCGCATCCCCATCACCATCAATGCCTATGACCCGGAAGAGGGCACCGTCACCATCATTGTCCAGACGGTGGGCGCCACCACGGAGAAGCTCAGCCACCTGAACGAGGGCGACTGCCTTCAGGACTTCGTGGGCCCCCTGGGCAAGGCCACCGAGACCGAGGGCAAGAAAAAGGTCTGCGTGGTCGGCGGCGGCGTGGGCTGCGCCATCGCTTACCCGGTGCTGAAAAAGTTCCACGACGACGGGGCCGAGGTCCACGCCGTGGTGGGCTTCCGCACCGAGGACCTGGTCATTCTCGAGGAGGAGTTCAAAAAGGCCTCCGACAAGCTCATCGTCTGCACCGACGACGGAAGCTATGGCCGCAAGGGCCTGGTCACCGACGCCCTGAAGGAGCTTATTGAGGCGGGAAACCAGTACGACGAGGTCTTCGCCATCGGGCCCATGATCATGATGAAATTCGTCTCTAAGACCACGGAGCCCTACGGCATCCCCACCACCGTCTCCATGAGCCCCATCATGATTGACGGGACGGGCATGTGCGGCGGCTGCCGCCTGTCCGTGGGCGGCGAGATGAAGTTCGCCTGCGTGGACGGCCCGGACTTCGACGGGCACAAGGTGGACTGGGACCTGGCTGTGAAGCGGAACCAGATGTATATGGAATTTGAGAAGCACAAGCACGAGGAGACCTGCAACCTGTTCAAAAAGGAGGCCCAGTAATTATGGCCAAGGCGAATATGTCGTTAGAGAAGAACCCCATGCCCTCCCAGGATCCCAACGTCCGGAATAAGAATTTCCAGGAGGTCGCCCTGGGCTACACCGAGGAGCAGGCCCTGGACGAGGCAAAGCGCTGCCTGAACTGCAAGAACAAGCCCTGCATGCAGGGCTGCCCCGTCATGGTACATATCCCCGAGTTCATTGAGAAGGTGGCCGCCGGGGAGTTTGAGGAGGCCTATCAGATCATCTCCAATACCTCCGCCCTCCCCGCCGTCTGCGGCCGTGTCTGCCCCCAGGAAACCCAGTGCGAGATGTACTGCGTCCGGGGCAAGAAGGGCGATCCCGTGGGCATCGGCCGCCTGGAGCGCTTCGTGGCCGACTGGCACAACGCCCACTGCACCGAGGCCCCGGAAAAGCCCGCCTCCAACGGCCATCGGGTCGCCGTGGTGGGCTCCGGCCCGGCGGGCCTGACCTGCGCGGGCGACCTGGCCCGGAAGGGCTATGAGGTCACCGTGTTCGAGGCCCTCCACCTGGCGGGCGGCGTGCTGGTGTACGGCATCCCCGAGTTCCGTCTGCCCAAGGCCATCGTCCAGAAGGAAGTGGACGGGCTGAAGGCCATGGGCGTCACCATCGCCACGGATACGGTCATCGGCCGGACCATCTCCATCGACGAGCTGATGGAGGAGCAGGGCTTCGAGGCGGTCTTCATCGGCTCCGGTGCGGGCCTGCCCATGTTCATGGACATCCCCGGCGTCAACTACCGGGGCGTGTACTCCGCCAACGAGTTCCTGACCCGCATCAACCTGATGAAGGCCTACCTCCCCGACTCCGACACCCCCATCCAGCGGCCCAAGAAGGTGGCCGTGGTGGGCGGCGGCAACGTGGCCATGGACGCGGCCCGCTGCGCCAAGCGCCTGGGTGCCGAGGTCTACATCGTCTACCGCCGGGGCATGGAGGAGCTCCCCGCCCGTAAGGAGGAAGTGGAGCACGCCGAGGAGGAGGGCATCATCTTCAAGACCCTCTGCAATCCGGTGGAAATCTTCGCCGACGAAAACGACGACGTGAACAAAATCCGCTGCATCCGCATGGAGCTGGGCGAGCCCGACGCCTCCGGACGGCGGCGGCCCATCGAGGTCCCGGGCAGCGAGTTTGAGATTGACGTGGACTGCGTCATCATGTCCCTGGGCACCAGCCCGAACCCGCTGATCAAGTCCACCACCAAGGGCCTGGAAATCAACCGCAAGGGCGGCATTGTGGTCAACGAGGAGGGCCTGACCTCCCGGGAGAAGGTCTACGCGGGCGGCGACGCGGTCACCGGCGCGGCCACGGTCATCCTGGCCATGGGCGCGGGCAAGACGGCGGCCAAGGCCATCGACGAGGCTTTGAGCAAGTAAGATGAAAAAGAGCGTCACAGGCGTGATTGCCTTGGCGTCGGCGCTGTGCCTCCTGTTCGCCGCCTGCGGCGGGCAGGGGGCCTTGCCGTCTGACGCCCCGCCGGAGGGGCCCCCGGCCAGGATCACAGAGACCGTTCCGCCCGCCAAGCCCGCGCCGATGGAGAAAGCCCCCGGCGAAGAGGAAGCCCCTCCGCCGGAGGAAGAACCCCCGGCCCCTGCCGGAGAGGAAATTCCCGCCGCCCCGGCAAGGCCGGAAGATGAAGCGCTGGCCGAAGATATCGTCCCAGCGCTGGAGGCCTTAGAGCAGCCGGACTGGCAGATCGTCAGCATCGACCTGGAGGCTTTCGGTCTCACCACAAGATCCGACGATGAGCGGTTCATGTATATATGGGAACACACGGCCACAGTGCCCCTGGACCAGCTCATTGTCTTCGACCTGTGGGGCGACGCGCTGACGGAGGGCTCCAGCGAGGAGCTCCGCAGCCGCTTCCTGGAAGCGCCGGACACGGTGCTGGCCTATCTGGTCCTCATGGGGGACCAGCGGGTGGACTATTGGGACCAGCCCCTGGCGGCGGATAAGATTTGCAATAGCATCGCCATCGCCGACGCCGCCTGGCACGGCGGCTCGGAGGAGTTCGCCGCGACCCTGGCCTCCTGCCGAGAGCGCTATCCCTCCGGCAGAATTTCGGAACTGCTGGACGTACTGGAAGAGGAGCGCGCCGCCTCCATGGAGCGGAACCACGCCGAATGACCAGCGCCCCGGAGAGGGAAAACCCTCCGGGGCGCTGTCTGCGTATCGCTTCCGAATCTAGTGTCCTTTCCGCTTCTCCCGCCGTTTCTCCTGGCGGAGGGAAAATTTCCGTTCCTCCTCCGCCTCCCGCTCCGCTCGGGACTTGTGGGCCCGGGCGGCTTTGCCCTCCTCCCGCTGGAGGGCAAGGGCCTGCTGGGCCTTAGTGCCGGGGGCGGCGGGGCGGACGGCCCTCCGGGCCTCCCGGCGGGCCCGCTTGGGGTTGACCTTCCGCTCCGGCGGACCCTCCATGGCGACGGGCGGGCTGAATTTCAAATGCTGCCAGTTCTCCAGCAGGAAGGCGTAGACCTCCTGGTCTCCCGGCTCGGCCCCGAAGAGGAGCTTGCAGGCCTCGTAGGTCCCGCCGCCGAAGCGCTCGTAGAGGAGGACCCAGAAGGGGTCCTCAAAGCGGACGGTGAGCTTTGCGTATCCGGTTTCCATACGCGGTTCCTCCTTTTCGTGTCTCTCACGGAGAACGGACAACCAAGGAGGCAGGTTACTGATACCCCGGCGCGGGGTGAGCGGGGTATGCCCGGACTACCGACCGGGCCGTGTTTTTATCTCCGCAAGGCCATCATAGCGGAAAGGCGGGCAGAATGCAAGGGGGAGCACTTCTTTCAACTCTGTTAGATTCCAGAAAGAATCTGGACAGATTCCCATGGTAGAGTAACCACAGTAAAAGCCCCAGGCTTTCCAACTACTTTACCTTGGAGGTAATCCATATGACCATCTTAGAAACCAAAGCCCTGCGCAAAACCTACGGCTCCGGCGAGACGGAAGTCCGCGCCCTGGACGGCGTCGACCTGAAGGTCGAGAAGGGCGAATTCGTCGCCGTCGTCGGCACCTCCGGTTCCGGCAAGTCCACCCTGCTCCACATGCTGGGCGGCCTGGACCGCCCCACCTCCGGTTCCGTCACCGTGGACGGCAAGGACATCTTTTCCCTGAAGGACGAGGCCCTCACCATCTTCCGCCGCCGGAAGATCGGCTTCGTCTTCCAGAACTACAACCTGGTCCCCGTCCTCAGCGTGTATGAGAACATCGTCCTGCCCATCCAGCTGGACGGGCAGAAGCCCGACGCCGCCTACGTGGACCAGATCATCGAGACCCTGGGCCTGGAGAAGAAGCTCCAGAACCTCCCCAATAACCTCTCCGGCGGCCAGCAGCAGCGGGTGGCCATCGCCCGGGCCCTGGCGGCCAAGCCCGCCATCATCCTGGCCGACGAGCCCACCGGCAACCTGGACTCCCGGACCAGCCAGGACGTCATGGCCCTGCTGAAAATCACCAGCGAAAAGTTCGCCCAGACCATCGTCATGATCACCCATAACGAGGAAATCGCCCAAACGGCGGACCGCATCATACACATTGAGGACGGGAAGATCCGCTCCTCCCGGACCACCGGGGAGGAGGGATAAGCCATGCTCCATGTCGCCAACAAGGGCTGCATCCGCCGCCTGGGCTTCCGCTCCATGCGGGCCGCCCAGACCCGGAACATCGTGGCCGTCCTGGCCATCGCCCTGACCACTGTGCTCTTTACCTCCCTCTTTACCATCGCTTCCTCCATCAACTACTCCTTCCAGCAGGAGAACTTCCGCCAGGCGGGGGGCGACTGCCACGGCAGCATCAAGGATATCTCCTGGGAACAGGTGGAGGAGCTCCGGGCCGATCCCCTCGTCAAAGAGGGCTCCGCCCGGATGTTCCTGGGTATGCCCAGCGAGGTCCCCTTCAACAAGTCCCACGTGGAAGTCAGCTATATGGAACCCGCTGGCGCGCCTCATCAGTTCTGTGAGCCCACGGTAGGCACTCTGCCCCGGGAGGGCACCGACGAGGCCGCCACGGACACCCACGTCCTGGCCCTGCTGGGCGTGAAGCCGGAGATCGGGGCCAAGTTCACCCTGACCTTCAACATTGACGACCAGACGACGAACCCGATTCCCGTCACCCGGACCTTCACCCTGTCCGGCTGGTGGGAGTATGACAGCGCCGTGGTGGCCAACCACGTCCTGGTGCCCCGGTCCGCCGCCGAGGAGATCGCCGCCCTGGGCAGCGGGAACCCCTATTCCATAACCGGAAAGTGGACCCTGAACGTGATGCTGGACAACGCCTTCCATATCCGGGAGGACATTTATCAGATTCTGGAAAACCACGGCTACCAGGGGGAGGACTTCCAGGCGGACAACTACCTGGACACCGGCGTCAACTGGGGCTACTCCGGGGCGCAGTTCTCCAATAACTTCGATATCACCACCCTGCTGGCCATCGTGGTTTTGCTGCTGCTGATTATCTTCACGGGCTATCTCATCATCTACAACGTCTTCCAGATCTCCGTCACCAACGATATCCGGTTCTACGGCCTTTTGAAGACCATCGGCACTACCGGGCGGCAGCTCAAGCGCATCGTCCGCCAGCAGGCCCTGATGCTGAGCCTGATTGGCATCCCCTTCGGGCTGCTGCTGGGCTTCGTCATCGGCAATCAGCTGACCCCCGTTATCATGGCCCAGCTGAGCTACAAGCACGCCTTTGTCTCCTTCAACCCCCTGATTTTCATCGGCGCGGCCCTGTTCGCCTTGCTGACGGTGTTTCTCTCCTGCGCCCGTCCGGGCCGCATGGCGGCCAAGGTCTCCCCGGTGGAGGCCGTCCGTTACACCGAGGGCGGTACACCGAAAAAGCCCGGAAAACGGGAGAAGACCCGCAAGGCCCAGGGCGGCGCGTCCCTGCCAAAAATGGCCTGGGCCAACCTGGGGCGCAGCAAGGGCAAGACCGTGGTGACGGTCATCTCCCTGACCCTGGCCGTGGTGCTGGCCACCATGACTTATACCTTCTCCATTGGCTTCGACATGATGAAGTACCTGCAAAACAAGGCGGACGTGGATTTCATCCTGGGGGACGCGGCCTACTTCCGGAGCGATTTCCGCTCCGCCGACGAGGAGGTCCCGGAGGCTGTCATTTCCGACGTTGCCGCCCAGGGCGGAATCGAGGAAAACGGCCGAATCTACGGCAATGTTTCCGACATTGAGGAGTTTGTAACCGAGGAGTGGTACCGGGGCGTCTGGAGCAAGTGGAACACGCCAGAGGTTCTGGACCAGATGATCGCGTTCAAGGAGCGGACAGACGACGGCCTCCTGGCGGACCGGGTGCAGCTCTACGGCATGGAGGACTTCCCTCTCAGCCTGCTGGACGTGCTGGAGGGGGACCTGGCCCCGCTGTCGGACCCCAGCCAGAAGGCCATCGCCGCCGTCTACCTGACGGACGACTATGACGCTACCATTTTCGGCTCCAACTGGGCCAAGCTGGGGGACAAGGTGACTCTACGCTATGTCACGGAGCGGGAATACTTCTATATGGACAACGGGGAAATCATTGAGGACACCGACAACACGGACCCCAACCGGAACTGGACCAGCCGGGCCGTCGCTTACGAGGATATCGAGTACACCGTCTGCGCCCTGGTGCAGGTGCCCCTCTCCATCAATTACCGCTACTACGGCGCGGACCAGTTCGTCCTGGGGGCGGAGCGCTTCAAGCAGGACACCGGAACGGACAGCGTCATGACCTATATCTTCAACACCACCGACGAGGCGGAAGCGGACATGGAGTCCTTCCTGGCCGAGTACACCGAGAGCGTCCAGCCCCTCTATGACTACGAGAGCCGGGCCACCTATGTCGCCGAGTTCGAGGGCTTCCGGAGCATGTTCATGACCATGGGCGGGGCCCTGAGCCTCATCATCGGCCTGGTGGGCGTGCTGAATTTCGTCAACGCCGTTCTCACGGGCATTCTGACCCGGAAGCGGGAGCTGGCGGTGCTCCAGTCCGTGGGTATGACGGGAAAGCAGCTGAAAACCATGCTGGTGTACGAGGGGCTGTACTACACCCTCCTGGCCCTGGCGGTGTCCCTGGTGATGACGGTGATTCTGGGTCCCCTGCTGGGGAGCGTCCTGGGAGACGTCTTCTGGTTCTTCTCCTACCGGCTGACCGTCGCGCCTATTCTGGTCATCCTGCCCATCTTCCTGGCCCTGGGAGCCCTGGTGCCCCTGTGGACCTACCGGAGCGTGTCCAAGCGGACCATCGTGGAGCGCCTGCGGGAAGCGGAGGCGTGAGAACGCCGATAAAAAGATACGGGGACCCGCCGGGAGGCGGGTCCCTCTCTAATTGACAAGACTGCTGTCAGTACACCTCTTTACTTTCGTGGATTTTTCCTGAAAAAGAGATTGCATTTCCAGAACGCTTTGCTTATAATCAAGGGAACAACGAAAGAAGAAGGTGTTCCCACCATGCGCACCGAACAAAAGCTGAACATGACCATGCTCTGTGACTTCTACGAGCTGACCATGGGCAACGGCTATTTCCAGACGGGCTTCCAGGACCGAATGACCTATTTTGACGTGTTCTTCCGGGACGTGCCGGACAAGGGCGGCTTCGCCATCTGCGCGGGCCTGGACCAGCTCATCGAGTATATCCTGGACCTGCATTTCGATCAGGAGGACATCGAATACCTCCGGGGCCGGAACCTGTTTTCCGAGGAATTCCTGAACTATTTAAAGAGCTTCCATTTCACCGGGGACATCTGGGCCATCCCCGAGGGGACCCCCATCTTCCCCCAGGAGCCCGTGGTGACGGTCCGGGCCCCAGCCATCCAGGCCCAGCTCATCGAGACCTTCACGTTGCTGGCCATCAACCACCAGAGCCTCATCGCTACCAAGGCCAACCGCATTGTCCGGGCGGCCCAGGGGCGCACGGTGCTGGAATTCGGCTCCCGCCGGGCCCAGGGCACCGACGGGGCCATCACCGGGGCCCGGGCGGCCTACATCGGCGGCTGCGCCGGGACGGCCTGCACCATCTCCGACCAGCTCTACGGCGTGCCCGCCGGGGGCACCATGGCCCACGCCTGGGTCCAGATGTTCGACACCCAGTATGAGGCCTTCGAGGCGTACTGCAAGCTGTACCCCAACAACGCCACCCTCCTGGTGGATACCTACAACACCCTGAAATCCGGCGTACCCGACGCCATCCGGGCCTTTGACGCGGTGCTGAAGCCCCTGGGGATTAAAAAATGCGGCATCCGCCTGGACTCCGGGGACATCGCCTACCTCACCCAGAAGGCCCGGAAGATGCTGGACGACGCGGGCTGGACCGAGTGCCAGATCTCCGCCTCCAACTCTCTGGACGAGTACATCATCCGGGACCTGCTGATCCAGGGAGCCCAGATCGACATGTTCGGCGTGGGCGAGCGGATGATCACCGCCAGCAGCCAGCCGGTCTTCGGCGGGGTGTACAAGCTTGTGGCGGTGGAGGACGGGGCGGGGGCCATCGTCCCCAAAATCAAGGTCAGCGAAAACGTGGACAAAATCACAAACCCCCACTTCAAAAAGGTCTACCGCATTTTCGACCGGGCCACGGGCAAGGCGGAGGCGGACTATATCGCCGTCTGGGACGAGCGGATAGACGAGAACCGGAGCCTGGAGCTCTTCGACCCCCGGGCCACCTGGAAGCGAAAGACCTACACGAACTTCACCGCGAAGCCCCTCCAGGTCCCCATTTTCCAGGGCGGGAAGCTGGTCTACCAGCGGCCCGGCCTCAAGGAGATCCAGGCCTACTGCTGGGAACAGGTGGAGACGTTGTGGGACGAGGTGAAGCGCTTCGAGAACCCCCACACGTATTACGTGGACCTCAGCCAGAAGCTGTGGGACATCAAGCAGGGCCTCCTGCGGCAGAGCGAGTGAGCACACGGGCCGGACGTTTTCGTCCGGCCCGAATTTCATCTAATTTTAATATTTGGGTGTTGAAGACAGCGGCGTCTTTTTGTATAATAGAAAGGTCAAGCGTTGAGACTGAGAGACCGTCGGTAAGGAGGTCAGGCCCTGTGCATAAGAACATCCCCCATATTCCCCCGGTGGAGGAGCGGATTGAGCGGAAGATCTCCGCCTTCACCAGCATCTCCATGTGCGCGCTGACGGTGATCATCCAGATCGCCACCTCCCTGCTGCTCTCCATCCTCCTGGCGGAATACTCCAGCTTTGTCTACGCCCTGCTGCTCATCGCCGGCGCGGCCCTGGCCATCCGGGTCTATCAGCGGCCCGGCAGCCCCACCTATAAGCTGGTGTGGATGTGCTTGCTGCTGGCCATGCCGGTGTCCGGCATGATTCTCTTCTGCCTCTGGGGCGGGACTCACCAGGCCAAGCAGCTGAGCCTCCAGAAGGTGCCCCCCATCCCCTGCGGGGAGAGCCAGCGCATGTCCAGCGAGATCGACCTGGCCCGCCTCCGGCGGCAGTCCCCGGCCTGGGGGCGCCTGGCGGCGTATTTGGAAAAGAGGGGCTTCCTGCTCTACCGAAACACGGACGCCGTGTATTTTAAGGAGGGCGCGGACTTCTTCGAGGACCTCATCGCGCACCTGGAGAAGGCGGAGATCTACATCTTCCTGGAGTACTACATCCTGGCGGAGGGGCAGCTCTGGGACCGAATTTTCGCCGTTTTGAAGGAGCGGGCCGCCGCCGGAGTGGAGGTCCACATCACCTTCGACGACTTCGGCAACCTCACCCGCTTCTCGGATGAGACCCTCCAGGCCGTCCAGAACGCGGGCATTGAGGTCAAGGTCTTCAACCCCGTCCACCGCTATGTGAACCGGATCTATTTCAACTACCGGGACCACCGGAAAATCGCCGTCATCGACGGGCAGTTCGCCTATACGGGAGGCATCAACCTGGCCGACGAGTACGCGAACCTCATAGAGCGCTTCGGCCACTGGAAGGACACCGCCGTCCGCATCGAGGGGGCGGGGGTCTGGGGCTTTGCCACCCAGTTCATGCAGATGTGGAAGATGATGGGCGGCTCCTTCCACAACGAGGACGACTACTACCGCCCCCGCCA
>CAJUOD010000043.1 GCA_910587875.1 uncultured Oscillibacter sp.
AACAAGATGCGGTCAAAAACTTTTTCCCTCTGCCCAATGAGATTTTTTCTCTGGGTCTGTCGTCTGGTGCGCTGGCTGTCTACTCTTACCTACTCTACTGCGAGGACCGCAAGACCTATCAGTGCTATCCAAGCTGCAGGTCTATCGGCGAAGCCGTCTGCATGAGTGTCAACACAGTGCGGAAGTATGTGACCGAGCTGGAAGAACGAGGGCTGATCGTCACAGAGTCGACATCCATTACTACAAGAGATGGCCGCAAGCGCAACGGCACTCTGCGCTACACCATCCTGCCGATCCAACACGCAGTGGACCTCCATAATCAACGACAGCTCCATCTGCTGGAAGAAACCGTGGAACGAATGCGTGTCCGCAAAAAGCCGGAGGACCATGAGCAACACCTCTCGTGACGGCCTGTGAGCTGCCGTGTGCGATTCTTCCGCTGACAGTAAGGTAAACCGACGACATCAAGTGTGAGCCCGTTTACAGGCGGTCGAAAAAGGTGCGGGATAAAAGCCGGGGGTCGCCTTGGCGCCCCCAGCTGGTGAACACCGCCCCGCAGAGCGGGCCGGGGACTTTCGCTAGGTGGCCGGAATCGCAATTTTTTGCTGTGGCAGGTGGTCGTAAGCGAAGAAAACAGCCAGAAAATCGCCACTTCGAGCCATCCTGCAAGGTGGCTGTTATAGGTGGTCTCCAGAATTTTGGCGGGAGTCAGCACGGGGGTCTATTTACGGCCCCTGGGGTCAGGCCGGGGGTCTGTTTTCCCTCCAAGGCCCACTGTTGGGAAGTTTCTCTGTGTTCCGTTCGGGGATATCGATGCAAAAAGGGCCTCCCACGCTGGTGTGAGGCCCTTACGCCAGTTACTTGATTGAGCAACGATTTCGAATCTCTGCGTCAGTGTGTTCACGGTCCCTCTCTGACACAGGCCAATCTTCTGCTCCCTCTACCAAAGTGCGGTGAGGTCACTCCGAATCTCGGACAGCTCCTCCGTCCATGACCTGCTCCAGAACCAACGCCGTATGGTCGGAGGTGGCTTCTGAGTGACGTCGTTGCTGTGCAGAAGCGTCAGTTCCCAACAAACCTGAAAGGGGAGAGTCCGTAGCACATCCAAGTTCTCAGATAGCACACTCATGATGCTGTCATGGATCTCCATTAGACGTTGTCGTCTGTCTCAATTCTGGAGAGAAACTCCTTGGCAAGATCGAACTGTCCCTCAATGCGGTCTAAGTCTTTTTCCGAAGTGGTCAGCAGGATGTTTCTTTTCGCTGTCCACACCAAATCATACATGACCTGAACAGGGTGGTTTGGTTCCGTCGAATTTTTCTCCTGCCCGTATCGGAACAGATCCGCCAAGATGGAAGCGCCCTTCTCCAGTAGGACTTCCTGGCGGAGTGAAAACTCATATCTGGTCATGCGGCGTACCTCCACGTGAGACTGTCTTGCCTCAATTCCTCTATGCGCATCATACCACTCTTCTTGCGTCCTCGCAATCTGGGTAGTACTCAGTCTTCCTATAGCTCAAAAGATGCGCCGCTATAAACAAAGAATACGTCCGGTCCCAAATCTGAACTTTCTGATAACTCGAAAAAAGCCGCTGGATATTGAGCAAGGCAAGTGGTAATGTGTGTCGCTGACAGGAGGTGACACGCATGGAGTATGAATACATGAGGGCTCTGCGCCAGAGATTTTTCCTAGAACCAGATATGGCTTTGCAAAGAGAGATTGAAGAAAGCTGGCGGCGTCTCTCAGAGCGAGTGGGTAAGGAAGAGCAAAAAAGAATCCTCGCGCTGATGGATATGCAAGCGGCTCTGCTGGAGGAAACCTCGCTGGCGAGTTTCGTGGCAGGGTTCCAACTGGCCCTCGGGATTGCCGGAGAGCTAACACCCTATTCTTTCTCCAGGGATGAAGAGAACCGGGCAGAGGAAGGGAGGGATCGCTGTGGCGAAGCGGAGGGCTAACGGTGAGGGGAATATTCGCAAGCGCAAGGATGGCCGTTGGGAAGGGCGCTACACCGCTGGCTATGATCCCGAAACCGGAAAGCGCATCACAAAAAATGTCTTGGGCAAGTCCCAGGCAGAGGTCAAGGAAAAGCTTAAGCGAGCGCAGGAGGACAGCAAGCGAATCGACACATCCAAGAGCCAGGACCTCACGGTAGGACAATGGGCCACACTCTGGTTTGAAAACTATGCGAAGCCCTCCATCCGAGAAAGCACGGCAGAGCACTACCGAAATTTCGTGGAGA
Organism: uncultured Oscillibacter sp.; assembly: GCA_910587875.1. Classification (GTDB taxonomy): domain Bacteria; phylum Bacillota; class Clostridia; order Oscillospirales; family Oscillospiraceae; genus Oscillibacter. The sequence goes on from CAJUOD010000043.1 coordinate 2,240, forward strand.
ACCATATTGTGCCTGGCATTGGAAAGATCAAGCTCCGAAAACTCACCACACTGGACATCCAGAAATTCTACAACAGAACCAGGGAGAGTGGTCGTATCCAGCGCTACGAGGGCATGGAGGTTTCAGGACTCAGCAACGAGACCATCCGCAGCCTCCACGCGATGCTTCGGCCAATGCCTGGACCAAGCGGTGATGGAGCGGCTGATTCCATACAACCCCGTCGCGAACTGCAAGCTGCCACCGAAGGAGAAAAAGGAAATGCAGATCATCCCGCCGGAAAAGCTGGGAGACTACCTACGGGCGGCAGAGGAACATGGAGTCCTCCCAATGTTCTACCTGGAATTGACCACCGGCCTCCGGCGAGGTGAGTTGCTGGCCCTGCTCTGGACAGACCTGAACATCAAAGAGAAATGTCTGACGGTTTCCAAATCCGTAACCAGGGGCAAGGGTGAACTGCGGGTGACGGAGCCGAAGACGAGAAACTCCATCAGGACGGTCTACATTGACGATGAGGCCGTCCGTCTGCTGGTACAAGATCGCAAAAACCATCCATTCAGCCCATATTTATTCCCGTCCCCGGTAACAGGCGGAATGTACGGCCCGGACTGCGTCGGCAGGATACACAAGAAGCTACTAAAGCGGGCGGGCATTGAGGAGCACGTCCGCTTCCATGATCTGCGAAGGACCTTTGCCACAATGGCCCTGCAAAACGGCGTGGACATCAAGACCGTCTCCGGGATGCTGGGTCACTATTCGGCATAGTTCACGCTGGACGTCTATACCAACGTGACAAAAGAAATGCAGAAGGACGCCGCAAAGAAAATCGGCGGCTTCATGGCGGAGGTCATGTGAGACCTAAGCGCCGGAGGGCAGAAGCCTGCTCTCCGGTACTCTTTCGCCCTATCTAGACCTTTCCGGACATTTCTCCGTGTGGGTCAAAGCGTGGGCCTAACGATTTTCTAACGCTATAAATACCCTCAAGAAATTACGAAAACCCGCCGAAATCATCAAATTTCGGCGGGTTTGTGCCTATTCTTGACAAAAAAGATGCAGACTCGTAGCCGTTGCGCCACAACGGCTTACGAAAATTTCGCGGCGCACGGAAACAGCGAAAACATTTTGGAGTGTCCAGAAAAAGTCCAAAATACCCCCGCCAATTCAACGCTACGCCTCCTGATAGAGCTCCAGGATCGCCCCGTCCTTCCAGACGAAGGCCAGCCGGTCTCCCTTCTCGTTAGCTTCCATAGGGCCGCAGATCACGCTGTCGGCGTCGGCTATATATTTCTCCAGGTCGTCCACCTTGTAGGCAACATGGGGATGGCGGTGGATGTCCTCCGGGAAGGGGGTGCCCTCCTCGAATTTCAAGTATTCGATCTTGTAGTCGTAGTCGTCCACATTGCTGACCCAGAATTTCGCCCCTTCGTTGTAGGTCATGTTGGGCTTCCGGTTGGTGACGGGGATTCCGATGTGCATGTATTCGGCAGACATGGCGTCTCCTCCTATTTTTGATGTTTGACTTCCTGATAGACCTCGTAGGCTTGAGCAGGGGTATAGCCCTCGTGGACCACCTTGCCGATGGCCTGGGCCATACCGGCGGGGCAGTCGGACTGGAAGATGTTCCGGCCCATGTCCACGCCGTGGGCCCCCTCCTGAATGGCCTTATATGCCATCTCCAGGGCTTCCAGCTCGGGTAGCTTTTTGCCCCCGGCGATGACGATGGGCACGGGGCAGGCGGCGGCCACCCGCTCAAAGCCCTCGCAGTAGTAGCTCTTGACGATGTTGGCCCCATTCTCCGCCAGTACCCGGGTGGCCAGCAGGAAAAACTTCTCCGTCCGCTCCATCTCCTTGCCCACGGCCACCACGCCCAAAGTGGGCACGCCGTACCGGGCCCCGGTGTCGGCGGTCCGGCACAGGAGCTCCAGGGAACGGCTCTCCCCGGGGGAACCGATGAAGCTCTGCACCGCTACGCAGTCCGCGTTCATCCGCAGGGCGTTTTCCATGTCGCTGGCGAAGCCCCCGCCGTTGGACATGTCGTCATAGAGGACGGTGGAGTCGTAGGTCACCCGGAGGCAGCGCCCCACTTGGGCGGCGGGGGAGATGCAGGAGCGGAATACGCCCCGAGTGCCCATCAGCACGTTGACATAGGGAATCAGGGGCGGGATGACCAGGTCGATCCGCTCCAGCCCGGCGGTGGGGCCCATGATGTAGCCGTGGTCAAAGGCCAGCATGACGGTGTTCCCGGACCTGGGATCGAACATCCGGGCCAGCCGGGCCTTCATGCCCCAGTCACAGTGAGAGGCTCCCTTGACATAGAAGCCCTCCTGGGCAACAGGGATGTCCAGGTGATAGTCGTGGGCCGCCTTGTTTCCGATATTGTCCGCCATGCCTTACTCCTTGCTGTAGGCGGGGGTGTGGCAGGGGGTGTTCCACAGGCGGAGGAACTCGTCGTCCCACTTAGCGATGTTCATCTGGAAGCCCGCGGCTTCCTGGACGGTGAGAATCTCGCCCACCATGCTGGCCACGACCTCCACGTCCATGGCCTTCAGGAATTCCACGGTGTCCTTGAAGAGGACCAGCAGCTCCATCATGGTGGTGGCGCCGCAGCCATTGATCATGACGAAGGCCCGGTCTCCCGCTTTCAGCTCCAGGTTCTTGCACAGGGCCTGGGCCACGGTGGCCACGGTTTCCTTGGCGCTCATCATGGGCACCCGGACGCCGCCGCCCTCGCCGTGCTGGCCCGCGCCGATCTCCATCAGGTCCGTTTCTCCCAGATCGCCGAAGGACATGCCGTTCTGGGGATGGGTGGCGTCGGTGGATTTCACGGTGACGGAGGCCATGCTGTCCGCGTAGCGCTGGGCGATGTCCGCCACCTCGTCCAAAGTTTTGCCCTCCCGGGCCGCGGCGGCGGCGATGTGGTACAGGGCCACGGCGCCCGCCAGGCCCCGCTTGTTGTCCTCGCCGTTGGGATCGTACTGGATTTCCTCCCCGGTGACCACCTGGCGGACGTTTAGCCCGGCTTTCTTGGCCAGCTTCATGGCCTGCTTGCCCGCCAGCTGGTCCCCGGCGTAGTTCAGGGTCAGCAGCAGCACGCCGTGGCCCTTGTCCGCCAGCTTCATAGCGTCAAAGACCAGCTGCCCGTTGGGGGCGGCGAAGATGTCGCCCACGGCCTGCACGTCCAGCATGCCCTTGCCCACGAAGCCGGCCTGGGCGGGCTCGTGGCCGGAGCCGCCGTAGGTGACGATGGTCACCCGGTCGGCCTTCTCCAGGTCCTTGCTGATGACCAAGTGCCCGTCCACGTCCACGATATCGGGATAGGCCAGGCCCAGACCTACAAGCTCCTCGTCGGTGATGGTCTCTGGGGCGTTGATAAACTTTTTCATTTTCATATGCGTACCTCCTCAAATTTGACGGTTTTAAACGTTGGCCAGACCCTGGAAAAAGTAAGCCATGGACATGGCCCCGGCGTCCGGAGTGCCGAGGGTCTTCTCCCCGTAGCTTTTGGCCCGGCCGAACTTGGATACGAACTGCTTTGTGGCCTCGGCCCCCTCCATGGCGGCCCGGGCGGCGGCGGCAAAGAGTTCGCCTTCGTCCTCTCCCTCGTAAGCCGCGACAGCCTCGCTGGCGGGGATCAGGGCGTCCATCATGGTTTTGTCCCCCACCTTGGCCCCGGACATTTCGCTGAGCTCCTCCAGTCCCTTGGCGAAAACGGCCTGGATACCTGGGATGCCGATGTCCTCCCCCTCCGGGGCGGCCTCCTGCATCCCGTCCAGCCAGGTGTTCCAGAGGGGCACGGCGCTGCCGCCGTTGAGGGTCATGACGGCCATGGCCGCGTCGTCCAGCAGCGCCTGGATTCCGCCCTCCGACCGCTCCACCGCCAGGGAAACGGCCCCGGCGATCTTGGCCATGGTCAATCCGTGGTCCGCGTCGCCGAAGCGGGAGTCAATCTCCGTCAGCTCCTGTTCCGCCGCCGCCACGGACGCGCAGGCGTTTTTCAGCCGCGCGGCAAATTCATCCTTTGTCATGTGACCGCTCCTTTGTTACATTTGTTAATTATGATAACACATTGTGTTACATAAGTCAATGCTTCAACCCATTTCCCCTGTAATTCACAGAGAAGGCCATGGAAAACTATGGAAAGTAGACAAAAAGGCCTCCCAGGCACGTCCTGTGCCTGGGAGGCCGCGCGGTCAGACCTGGTCCAGCAGGCCCTTCATCAGGTCCAGCCGGGCCACGATGTGGGTGAAGAACCCGGAGCGGAGGGCCCCGCCCAGGGCTTTGGCGCTGGTATTGGCGGAGCAGACGCCGATGATGTTGGGGCAGCGCCGCAGCGTACTGATGGGGATCTGGATGGCGAAGTCCTGGTCGGATTGGATCACGGTGCCCTCCTCGTTGAAGTAGTAGACCAGCATCCGCCCGCAGGCCCGCTGCCGCTGGAGCAGGCTGCCGTAGCGGACCAGGGAGGCGAAGTCTGGGCTGGAGGGATAGTCTCCGATGTTCACCAGGGCGGTGTCCAAGGTTTCCCACTGCTGGCAGATCTGACGGTAGACCTCGGTGGAGCACAGCAGCTTCTTTTCCTCCAGGCTCTCCGGCAGGGCGGGGAGGTAGAGAAAATGGGGAACCGCCCCCAGCTGCTGGGCCATGAGCCGGACGTTTTCGTTGGACTGGTAATTGCGGGCGGGAATGCTGGCGTTGCCCACCAGGGGGCAGATGTCGGTGACGGTGCTGTCGGGCCGGGGGTTCTCCTCTAGCCAGCTCACCAGCTGCCCGATCAGATAGCCCCAGCCCACGCCCAGGCGGCGGGACCCTAGCCGGTCCAGCAGCTCCACGGCTCCCTGAGAGAGGGCCCGGTTTGTGGCGTCGTTGTCCGTCCCGTCCTCCACCAGAACGCCGTCCCGGATACCGTGGGACAGCCGCAGCCGGTCCAGCAGCCGGGACGCCCGAGCCCCCGGCTCGTGGATGGTGATCTCCACAATGCCCAGCTCCCGGGCCTCGGACAGCATCCGGCTGACCAGGGGGCGGGAGACGCCCAGCTCCTGGGCGATGTCACTCTGCTTCCGATCCTCCAGGTAATAGCGCCGGGCCACATAGGCCAGCCGTTTCTGTTTTTCCAAATTGATCTCCACAGGCATGCCCCTTTACCCCTATTACATATGTTACTCTCAGTCATATATATCACAAAAATTCGCTGACTGCAAGTATTGAGGGGCTGAGAAAAGTACCTCTTTCCGTTCTCTGGGTTTAATCACATATCTACGGTTCCCCCAAACAGCGCTCAATTTGCCGCATTTACTTTTCAAATTGTGGAACGCCGCACGATAATGCTATAGCTGGGTTTTTCGGGTTTGAAAAAGGCGGGTCAAGGATTACGGTATCTATCTCTGTGTGATCATTCAAATCTCGCCGGAGCCTTGTACGCCAAGGTTTGATGATGTCGAACCTGATTGTAAAAGTCGACATATGCGTCCACGTTTTTTCGGAAATCTGCTTCCGGAGAATATTCATGGCGGTAGGTTTCCTCCCTTTTAAATGTTGAAAAAAGGCTTCCGCTACCGCATTGTCATGAGGGTACCCAGATTTTGAAAACGACTGTTTTACTTTACATTTCTTTAGCAACGCAGAGAATGTTCCAGAAACATACTACGGGCCTCGGTCGCTGTGGAATGTAAGGCTGGAGGGATTCCCACGCTCTCGAAATGCTTTCCTAAATGCGGTTGATACCAATTGTGTGCTACATTTTCGAGACACACGATAACCTATGACTTTCCTAGAGAATAAATCAAGAATTGTACGGAAAAAAGGAGACACAGGATTTAAGTTAAATCCCGTGTCTAAGAATCGAACCTGAATCAGTTTTTTTGTGATGACTTTTCCCATTTTCAAAAGGGCATCTTTATTGAGATTTTTTAAAAACCCAGTCATATCAATGGATACAGCATAAAACGGGGCCGCTTTTCGATAAAAAAGTTCAAAAAGCGGCTCCGCTTCAAAATACAATCAATAAGATTAAATGAATAAAAGCCGATTCTTCTCTTACATCTAAATATTGCTTAAAGCCGCTTCTCGAATGGGATCTTTGCCCAAAATATAGTCTTCATAAAAAATAGCAGAATCTTTTTCATCCATTACCGGTACTGGAATAATCTGCTTTACAATGTGGTCAGAAATCGGATGAGTTGTCACAGGGTCCATCAGATAGGCCATAAATTCTTGTGCATCCGGATAGCCTTTTTCCCATAGGTACTTTGTATTCCGTACTTTTATATTTTTTTCCATTATCTCTACAACGTCAACATATGGATTTGTGAAATATTTCAGGTAGGTGGAGTCATCCGTAATAAAAACATCACCATCCCTCAGCGGTGTATAGTCATAAGCGTCTGTACAAACAACTAGAATGATATGCTCCCGATCAAACGGCTGATCCGGCAAGCGTATAGAGACCTCTGTTCTAATCTTTTCCCAATCATATTGTACTGACTCTGCCCGGCGGTGAAGCTGTTCTGTCGCCTCGATAATATTTTTTTTTCGCTTTTCCAGGTCATTCAAATCATATGAGGTCATAACAGCTTTCAGTTCTGTCAGGATAAGGTAATCTCCCAGAACAGAAATAGCATCAAATTCAATATCTTTGCCATCAAATGCAACGTAGGTTACTGTATTAGTATTAACTGCGAAATTTGGGATTGCCTTGAAACGATGTTCAAGCGGGCCGGTAGAATATCCTCTTTTTAAGGAATCAATGAACCTTTTCTCAAAGATATGACCTACTTCCGACATGTTTTTTTCGAAACGGATAAACTGCCGCTCAATGGTTCGGTCTAAATTCATTTGGTCCATTAGAGCCTGAACCAATATGACCTGTGTTTTGCTGATCTTTAACAGCGGCTGTGCAAAAATATCATCATCTCGATTCTTCTGCTCATGAAAGACAAACCTGTCCAGCAATTTGTTAGCATAATCAGTTTTAAAGTTATGAAGCCTTGATAATTCCGCAGAAAGATAAGAGATATCGGCGAGGCAAATCTCATTTACATATGTATTGGGAGCATCCTCGTCAATCACCTGGAGCGAAGTAACAAATAGAATCTCTGACAAAGTAACCAAGTAGGCATAAACACATAGTAAGTCGCGTATCTTAACACCCTTCACAGTACAGTCCAGATAATATTTTTTTGTCAAAACCTCTACAATGCGGCCTTTGGACTTTGCAATACCCTCTGCCTTTTGAAACAGTAACTGGTCGGGATAGAATCTACTTAAATCTAATAATTTAAATCCCTCCGTTTGAAGATTGAGCAGAGTAGTTGCCAGTTGGAACAATGCCTCTTGGGCGACAGAAATATCTGATCGATTTTCAGGATCTAATAGCGCTAAACTCTGGACTTGATATTCCCTTCTAAGTAGGCCAATACTTCTAGCCTTATATTTCTGGTCGTTTTCCAATGAGAATAGATAATATTGCAAACCTTCTTCTGTTTTTCCTTGGCCTCCCAGCTCATAATAGCCAAATCGAATTCCCTCCTCGACCCTACAAAGAAAATATCTTTGGGAGGCAATATACATATATCTCTCAAATTCTACATTCTCATAGGGACGAATCTGTTCAAACCTTATATCGGCATTTGTCACCAGTTCTTTTAATCTCTTTCCGTATTGAAAGTATAAATAATGGACAATTTCATTTATCACTTCAAGGTTGGATTCGATATTGCCCGCAATAGAACCTTTCAAATTGCCCTGATATTCAACGGGCCTGTTGGCTACAGCGAACTCCATTCCTGTAACAAAATCTTTATCAAGTATTTCTTGAACACTCTGGCGCAAGAGACGTGCCTGGTCTTGGAAAAAGACCAGAACAGTCATCAATTGTTCCACAAAGGAGAGCTTTCCAATTTCGCACTCATCCATCCGTTTAGAATTAACGGAATTCATTTGGTAGAAGCAATTGGTATACGCCGCCAAATTAATGAGATCATCTATCAGACGGTCATCAATTTGCAAATTTTTATGAAGCCCCTCTTGCGGATTAGCTTCTGGATCGTTAATTTGCCTGATCAAATAAATCGTTTCCAACAAGATCTGGTTTGTTTTTTTTAAATCTCCGAATGTGTATTTTACTCCAATTGGATTGCGGATAAAGTTTGATTTGAATAGCATATGTTTCAAATCGTGATCATAGGGTTGGCCAGTCCTAATATTAGAATTATAAAATAATACCAAAAGAAAAAGGTTAGTTTCACATCCACTCAAGTCGTTTCCTTTATATGATTCAATAAGATCATTCATTATTTTTGTAATCAAAGCATTTTCCGTCCTTTTAAAGCCATATTACTTATATCAATAGTTTCACGATAGTCCCTGATTTTTTTAGATGTCCGTAGTTTTTCTTCATTCAGCGCATCATAAAACTTCTTTCTTGTTGTAGTGGCAATGCCTATATCTATGATTTGTCTCGCTAAGAGCAAATCAATCGAGGACTCGTACTGAAACGCCAAGCGTGCGTAGAGTTCGCCGATTTCTTTCTCTGTCATGCTCCCATTCTCCCTTTTTCTACAAGTATATCAGAAAGAACAGGATTTGTACAGCTTTATTCCATTTCTATGGAGGGAGACTGGTATCTGGTCGATTTCCTCGGATGTCCGGCTTTGTCATAATCCACGTTACATCGGCAATCCCTTTCGAATTGAGCATACATATACACGCTTATACCAACAATTGGGATATATTTCTTATTGGCCAGGAGCTTATCAATAGCTGCCCTGGTCCATTTGGATTTCCCTGTCGGGGAGGATACACCCTTCACAAAGAGCATATCAGCAATTTTCCCCAAGCCGGCTCCAGCAAGATAGTATTCAAACATATTGCGGACAACATCTGCCCTCTCCTCATGAATGACAATTACCTCACCATCTAAAACATAGCCATATGGAAGTTTCATAATTACCCCACTTTCTTTAACGTAAATAAAAGCAGGTTTAAGAGAGAACTAGGCTCCTCAAATCTGTTTGCCGACACGTATGATATGTAATTATAGCCATTTTCTAGCATCAATTTCAATGCAATTTCACCAAGAAAAGCAAAACCTGCGTATAACTATCGTTACACACAGGTTTTGTCTACTTTGGTACGCCCTGAGGGATTCGAACCCCCGGCCTTCTGGTCCGTAGCTTGTCTGAGGGCATCAAATAAACGTTTTTTGCTCCATTTGATGCTGTTCGCTTAGAATATTAACAGCCCTTCGTACTGCCCGTTCCACTGGTTCCACAGAGAAATTTCCTGTTCTGGGTCAAGTTATGGGTCAAGACTGTGCAAGTCCCTGCTCCCAATAGCCTCTACACTTCCAAATAAATCGTTCACTTTTCCAAATGAATCAAAAGCCTATCCAGCATTTCTCCTAGAAAATCCGCTGGCTCTTTTTCGCCCTGCGTCTTGACAGCAGCCATCTTCAGCAAATCCTGGTCGGAAAGGCACAGAATCAGTTTTCCATTTTCCCGCAGGCTGCCCTTTGCCGCCCGCAATGCGTGATCATCACTGCCTTGTCGAGAGATAACGATTGCCGCCTTCCGCAGAGCCGTTCCATATAAGTATTTTTCCGTTGAGTAAATCTCCTTCTGACTGATTTTATCTGAGTAGTTCTTGAATTCAAAAACAATGTACTTTGTGTTAAAGTAGCGCATGATTGTGTCAAAAAAGTCTTGGTGAATACCGCTTTTGATCTTGCAGCATAAATCAAAGCGGTTCAAGCCGTTTTCGGTCCGTTTCTGCCTTTCCCAGAGGGTCAGGTACTCGCCAAGGGTATATTTCAGGATATCAAAGCAAAACTGCTCATACGCCTGAAAATGCTCTTTTCCCGGTGGAATATCCTGTAACCGGTTTTCCCATTCTTTAGATTCTTTTTTGACTTCCCCTTCATCCTCTGAAATTACCTCCGATTCAGCCTGCGGAACTTGCTCCGATTTGGTTCCTTGTGGAATCTTTAAAACCTCCGGAAGCATATTGCCGTCCGGCGGTGCTGGTTCGATGTCTCTAATAGCGTAATCCAGCAGTGCGATAAATTCGTCTTTGATATTCTCGAATCCACTAAACAGCCAAAGCAAATTCCGGACATCCCAAATGAGGGCATGATACTGTTCCAAAGCGTTGGCCTTGCTGTATTTGGAAACTTCGTTAGCAAGGACCAGAATCGGCGTGCCCTTTTTCGAAAGGGATAATAGCCGTTCGCAGGTATTCTTGATCCGGGCCGACGGAACGAATCTGCCACTGTAACTTTTCAGTTCAAAATGCAGAGTCTGGCCCTCCATTTGAAGAGTAAAATCGCAGAAGGGTTCTCTTCCCAAGGAGGGTGCTTTTATATCAGTTCGCCCCGTCAGCTTTGACAGCCAGCGGGTAAATAAATTTGCAAATTGCAGCTCACGCGGTATTTGCTGCTCCTGTATACCGACTGTTAAGCCGCAGACAATTCCATCCGCAATTTGCTTGATAGCCTGTATGTTAGCAGAATATATGAGCTTTTGATAAAGCCAGGATTTATTTGAGTGGTCAGGAAGAACGTAATTAGAGGGAAATCCTTTCAGATTCGCGACCTCACGGTGTGTAATTTTTCGGAATTGGCCACCGGTATCAATCAACGGAATTTTCCAGTAATTCCATCGTACAATATCTGTCCCCACATAAGCGCCGGATTTCCAGCAATAGAAACGGCTTCCGTCTTGATGGGCCGGAATATTTGCCGCATTGTTCATGGCATTGAAATACCATGAATCAACCGGTCCTTTTAGCTGGAGGAATTCCTCTGGAGGCAAAGGAGTCGGAATTTTATTTTCTGGGAGCTTAAAATCCGCTCTTATATCCGGTCTGGTCCCCACCATAAAAGCCATCCGTTCCGCAACGGGCGCTCCTGTTACTTGCGCTACATCAAGGATTTGGTATACGCACCGATATCCTTTCCCGGCAGCGTCATTCAAAAGGATTTGCACTGCTTCACTTTTCAAGAACGACACGCTGAAAGCCAGAAAAAAGGCCCTAGGACGGGAAAAGTCCAGAAGCATCAGGAAATCGCGGGCAGTAGCTCTGTGCTCTTCCGGCGCAATGAATTTGGCATGGGAAGGAACAGACCGGTAAAGCCTTGCCGCCAAAAGATCTGCGCTGGGGACGGATCTGAGACCGTCCTCCTTAAATGGAAGCGGATAAACTGGAGTATTCAGATTGACACAATGGACTTCTGCCGCTTTCTGCTCTGCTTCATAAGCGGCAATTATTTTGAAGCCCGCCTTTTCAAAGCCGAGAGACAGGTCTCCTATTCCAGCGTTGATAACTACGGCCGTCATTTGCATACCGATATCCCCTCCTGAACTGACGCGGGCACTACTCATTGGCAATTGCTATATTGCTCATTATATTCCCTGCTCCGTCTTCTGTAAAGTTTTAAAGCGCTGCAAAACGGCTGCAATTATAAATATTTGTTAAGTGCGGTTTTTATAGCCGGCAGTATATCTTCTATAATTCTGATTTGCTGTGTAGTGCAAGTTTCCAGCGTGTGGGTAATTGCTTCTATAGAAGCGCTGCGTATACCCGGATTACTATCCGACAAGAGTTCGTCGGTGCGAACTTCCAGCACGCTTGACAACTCAACAAAAACAGGAAGGCTTAATTTGGTGTTTCCTGTTTCAATGTGGCTCATATGTGTGACAGAGATCCCTACTTCTTCTGCCAGTTCTTCCTGTGAAAGACCGCGGGCTTTCCTGATTTTGCGGATTCGCTGACCAATTGCGTAATAGTCCATGACACTACCTGCCTATATAATTAAAATATACTTGAATTATGTAGGCATATGTGGTATTTTAGAATAAACTATATAGGCTGTTTTATGTCTATTAAATTTAATTTGCAATGTTGAACAAGCGGGAATGAAAAGCAGGAATATATGGTGTAAGCTTTTCTGAAATGCCTAACAGAAAAAATTGAGAAAAAGGGAGGTAATTGAGATTATTATGATGGTAACAACTACCTGCCTGCCTGTAAAAGTGATTAATAACCGTCGTGTTGCGTCAGGGTAATCGACACGGAAAAGGGTGTCTGCGGATAGGCGCAAGGAACTAGTATTGTGATGAGACTGCCGTTTACCATATGGATGCCCATTAGAGAAAAGATATAACGGGAACTCTGATTGCAAACAGTGCTCTGCAACTGCTCTTCTATATAGTTCAAATAGAATAGGGGGTTCATTCGTCAGCGTCAGAGCGAAGAGACTATAGTAGCTAAAGCATGCGGAGTTAAATCCCGCCAAAAATCTGTTAAGCAGGGAAAATTTTTTACGGATTTATACTTAGAGTAAAGAGATGGGAAAATTTCAGCGTATCTAGCGTATCTAAAGATACGGTGAGGTCCTAGAACACGCACCAAAACCTTCCTAAAGTAGATAATAGCGTAGTCCTTTGCGCTTTCTTTTAAATGTTGATGTAAACCTCAATCTTAACACTCACGTACCTATATACTGACATACAGCTATATTGAAAGTGATGGTGAAACACATGGATCAGCGGGAAAAATTTAAGAGTCCTTCACTTCCCTATTATGGAGTAGCAGTTTTATGGTTACTGTTTATATTCCTCCAACAACCTGGCAGAATAAGTCTGGTTATGGGATTATCAGTCGGGTTATTCCTTTTGTTGCGATTAATTGGTCTTTACAACAGACTACAGCCTTATGAAAAAGCAAATGAGTTACAGGAGAATACCGATGACCGTTCTGAGCAGATTCTCCAAAAATGCGCCGTTGCAATTCAAGCCTTAGATTATGTAATGCAAAGAATCCAGAACACAGGGGTTAGGGAAAGAGTCTCACAGTTGGAGAAATTGAGTGGGAAAATTCTAAACGAGGTGAAAGAACGCCCAGAAAAAATATCCAAAATATCTACTTTTGTTGATTATTATGTTCCTACCACAATTAATATATTGAATGCCTACCGCCGTGCGGAGGCCACTGGTATTGAAGGGGAAAATATTAGCAAAACCAAAAAACAAATAGAATCCATGCTGGATTCCTCTATACTTGTCGTTTTCCATAAGCAGTTAGACAGTTTGTTTGGGGCGGACGCACTGGATATTTCCCTGGAGCTTTCTGTTTTAAAGGAAATGATGATTCGAGAAGGTATTGCTGGTGAGAAACTGGAGGCAGAAACGATTAAAAACGAGGATGGGTCTGACATTCGTTTAACTTTGTGAAGTAAGGGGGAGACGAAAGTGGAAGTTCTGAAGAAAAAATATATGGCAATAACGATTATGTCTTTGATAATTTTAGCCTCTCTGGTATTAACAACAAAAAAGCCCTTCGGGGAAGCAGTAATAACTCTCCTTGTCCTGCTAGCTGTGTTTAGTTTAATTGATTTTATAGTCGAAACAAATTTGTTTACAGAAAAGCAAGCCGGATTTGCTGCCATTATTATGGGAGCGCTCGTCATTGCAGGAATTGGAGCCTGGGGTACGATTGCGAATCCCGGGACATCTGTTGATAGGGAAGAAAATGCTGGACAGGGCAGAGCACCAGCTGCTGCCGCAGTAGATGAAACCTATAACTTGGGCTTGTCCTATTTTAAGAAAGGTGATTATGAGGAGGCCATCCAGACTCTGAAAGGGATTGAAAACAACAGTGCCTCTTATATTGAGGCACAGGAACTGCTTGCTGCAGCTGTAGACCTATACCGTTCAGGACTGATAGATACCGCCAATACATATGTAGAAAAAGATGATTACAAATTTGCCGTCGATATTTTAAATGCTGGACTTCTTGTGATTCCTGAGGATGCAAAATTACTCCAAACAATTGCGGACTATTCTTTGGAATATAAAAATACAGTTCGCACTACTGCGCTCGCAGATGCGGAAGCATACTCAATAGAACAGGATTATGCAAATGCGCTGATAACAATTCAGAGCACAATTGAAAAGGTTGGCAGTGATGCGGAATTAGAGATGTTATCAAATAAATATACTACAGACTACCGAAATAGCGTTTTAATCCAGTCGGAAAATCTATTACAAAATGAGGGATATGAAGTCGCTTTACAGTATATTCAAGAATCTTTGAATATACTTCCGGGCGATATTGAACTAACCAATGCACTAGAAAATATCAAAAGTTATAGACCAGTATATCTTATTGAAGATATAGATTATTTAACAAAGAGTAACTCTGATTTTGGAGGAAGACTCATAGTGGATAATGATACTTTAATTGACAACGAGGGAAATACAATTATGGGACATTATCATTTTCATAATGAAATGCTACGTAATTGGGGACTTTCAGATCACGCAAATATTTGTTTTGACCTATCAAATCAATACAAAACATTTTCGGGCACAATAATATTACCTGAGAAACATAAACACACAGCATATTCTGCGTACATTTCTGTTTATGGAGATGATAAACTGTTATATAAATCGTCGCCTATCACAGCTGGATATCATACGGAAGATTTTACAATTGACGTAAGTGATGTTTCAATATTGAAAATTGACATGGTGAACGATTCTGGCTTGGGAAATGATTGGGTGGTCGGATACTTAACAAATGCTTATCTCAGCAAGTTAGCAATCTCTATAAATAAATGAGATACCGGATCAAAAAGGAAACGGCTGAAAGTATGCCATCTAGCGAGTATATCGAGAACGGAAACCGCCGACTCACTATTTTGTAAAAATAATAAGGGGAAGAGAAATGAAAACCGCTCTAAAAAAATGAAAACCGCTCTAAAAAAATGGGAAAAATATTTGCTTTACTGCGTCATGCCGTTAGTGCTTATCTTACTTACTGCCGGATGTTCAACGCCGATTAAGTCGGAACAGGATATCATTGCCGACCTGCAGACAAGCGAATTGTTTATCTCTGGCACTGTTGAGATTTGTAACTATGAAATTATTAAACGGCAGACCAGCATAGACGACAAAGAAGACATTGTATACCTAACCGTTTATACAAATGAGCCAGAATTGACCTGTGAACTTAGTTATATCATGCAGTATATCCTGTATAACGACGGCTGGATTTTAGAAAATATAGAACGCTATTATGACGGCCCCTGGAGTATAGAGGGGTTATCCAGGGCAAAAATTGTAGAAGATATTTGGAGCGCTGACACATTCATTAAAGATTATGAAGCCCGATACGGTCCCTTGCCTACAGATAACTGGTCAATTACCGAAGAACTGTATGGCGATTACAGTATGTACGGAAAAGGCATTCATGTTGTCTATGATGGTTCGGACTCACGCATCAATTATTATGCTGAATACTATATAGAATATGTAATCTCCGAAGGGCAGTGGATGTGTATGTCTGTGTGGACAGATACGTCGTATTATGAGCCCAATTTTTCTCCCAGTGTTGAAGCTACAGACAAGATTATGGACACATTGCCATATGAAAGCTATGAGTATCTATGGACGGAGGAGGACTGGGCGAACTGTGCCCAAACAGTTCATTATTCTGCAACGAGGCAATATGCTCTTGGTGCGGAAACTTACGAGGTCTCAATTCCTCTCCATTTTTCAGTAAACGACGAATCGTCGATGTGGACGTATAATGACCGGTTGATAAAAGAAATATTCCAGACCGCTCAATTCGATATACAAGGGGCCTGGTCGGCTAGGGGAGAGAGCTATAATGATGAATATGATATTTATTTAGAGGTCGGAGAAATCGCCGCCACAGACGATTCAGACGTATTTTCCGTAAAAGCAATGAGCGATTCAATTTACAAGGATATTGCGTTTATTGAATTAAACCGTTACTACTGTATTACGGATTCCTATGTCGACGGAACTATCTCGCGGGAGGGAGAGGGAAGATACACGCTGGAAGTGGAGAGCGTGTTAGAAGGTGAGGGCGTAAATGGGAAAGGGCAGAAAACGGGAGTATTTTCGATTGTTCTGGGAGGCAGTACACAGGAAGACGGCGGACTTTGGTGGGCTGGCGGCGGCGGTACCATAAAATTGAGCCGTCAGTAGAGAAAGGGAAACAAAGCAGATGATTTTCAGCGGTGACACAGAGTTTTAAAAGTAAAGGTGGAAGCGTAATATGAAATTTAAAATTTGGAATATAGTGGCAGGGATTGTTTCCGTTTCCATGTTGATTTGCTCAGCCTCAGCGGCGACCGTATTCCCGGATGTGGATGAAGACGCCCCTTATGCGGACGCGGCGGAGTACCTCAGCGAAATCGGCGTCATGCAGGGAGATGCCCAAGGCAATTTCAACCCGGATAAAACGGTGACTCGGGCTCAGATGGCAGCAATTATCTGCCGGATGCTGGGGGAGACGGAAAACCTTGCTGTCGATGGGGGCCGCTTTACAGACGTCCAGGAGGCCTATTGGGCGAATCGGTATATTGTGAAGGCGGCGGAACTCGGCATTATTAGCGGGTATCAGAATGGGAGTTTTAAGCCAGAAAATACGGTAACTTATGAGCAGGCAGTGACGATGATTGTTCGAGTCATGAATCTCGAAGAGAGTGCACTAGCTGCTGGCGGTTATCCTTCCGGGTATGTCAGTGTTGCGGAGGAATATGGATTTACGCATCAGCTTTTAACTCAAAGCGGCGACTTGATGACAAGGGGGCAAATTGCCATCCTAGTTTATAATACGAGAGTGTGAGGAGTCTGAAAATGAAAAAAACATTTCAAAATACAATGCTTTTCCTCTGTATGCTATTGATTATAATTCCCAATACTGTAAGTTCCGCAGCGGCAGCCGAACCACTCACAGACACAGAGATAGAGCAAAGAATTTATGAATTAAATGATCTGCTTGGGGAAAAATACTTTACTGCGAACGGGAAAGGATGCGGCAAAAAAACAAGTGACCATGGATGCTCGAATTGCAATGTCAACAATGTTATCAAGTCTCCGTGGTTTAAAGATATTTTTGGAACTGTTAAGACCTCTCAAATGTTCTTAAATGGTGGAATGTCCTGCATGGGTTTTGTGGAATTTGCTGAATGGTATATTTTTAGGGAAGATAACAATGATACAGTTTTGCGGACGAAAAGCAACCAAGCTACCAAATACTCAAACGGATTCAACTATAATACTATTTCTCAAAATGCCCATATAGGCGACTACATACGTGTTGGCGGCCACTCTTTTATATACATTAACGCAGATTCGGCAGGAGTAACCATGTTAGATTGCAACTGGAATGGTAGTTACAATTGCATGGTTGATATTCATAAAATTAACTACAGCAAGTATGCTGGAGAGCCTATTTGGATCTCAAAAATGTATTCCAAAGCCGCCGGAAATAGCCAGACCACTAACAAACCCACTTCAAATTCTCCCTCAACACTTTCCATTAATTCTCCAACCCACCCTATGGGCACTTTAAAGCAAGGCTCCCGCTACTCGCTGAAAGGGACCATTACCTCCAATTACAATATCACGTTGGTTAAAGCAGAGATTCTTAGCAGCGAAGGGAACGTTGTATTTTCCTATACACAGAAACCAAATACCAAGAGCTTTTCCCTACTTAACAGCAAATTGGACGCCAATATGAAGTTCAATGAGCTGTCTCCTGGCAAGTACTATTTGACGTATACGGCGGAGGATGCATCGGGACGGCCCGAAGGAAAGAAAGCATGGTCCTCTGAATTTACAATTGCAGGAGAAGAGAAGACGCCATCCACGCTAAAGATTGTCGCAGACAGCTACCCGTCTGGAGCCATAAAGGAAGGCTCCCGTTATTCGCTGAAGGGGACCATCAGCTCCAATTACAGCATCGTATCCGTTAAAGGAGAAATTGTTGACAGCAACGGGAGCGTTATGTTCTCTTATACGCAAAGGCCAAACACTAAGAGCTTTTCCATACTCAACAGCAAACTGGACGCCAATATGAAATTCAATGAGCTGTCTCCCGGTGAGTACTGCTTGAAGTATACAGCAGAGGATGAATCCGGGGAACAGAAGACGTGGTCCTCCGGCAGTTTTACCGTACAGGGAACTAAGGCGGAGCGCACATACACGGTGACATTTGACGCGAATGGAGGAAGTGTCAGTCCCAGGACAAAAATTATCACGGCAGATGAGCTGATCGGCGCGCTGCCGACTCCTGTTCGGGAGGGCTATGACTTTGTCGGCTGGGGCACAAGCCGCAGTAGCAATATGATCGTAACCCCTGATAACTTCTGGGTTGAAGAGGATATCACGTTGTATGCTCATTGGTGGCAGCAGCCTACAGAACAAACGCCCGATGACGGCAAAGCAGATGAGCAGCCCAGTGGCGGCAACGCCGACCCGGAACCGGAGCGCGGTTATTGGAAAGAGTGGAGCGAATGGTCCCCCGCCCGAGTGACCTCTTCTTCCACCCGGAGGGTTGAAACCCGGGAAGCGTTGGTTTCCGAGTCCCGCACAGAGTATCGCTATGTCCGGTATGCGGATGCTACGGGAACCCATATCTGCTGGTGTGCAAAATACCTGGAAAGCCGACCCTATGTTTCCGGGAAAGCAAGCTTGCAGTACTCGGACTGGAACACAACCCGGTATAATTCCAACGGCAAGGGTTGGTCCTGTGGCTACTGCAATGGGAGCCATATCGGCTCGGATAAAACCGGTTCGGATGGACGGTCGTGGTGGGCGGAATATGTGCTACCCAGCGGAAGTTATTATTGGGAAGAGAGCCGGACTATACCCGCAACTTATGAAACCCAATACCGCTATAGTGATTGGATTAGCGGCTGAAAGGGACAAAACAACGCATCTGTGAATTGTAAGTAACGACATAAACCCGCAAAAACACCGTGTTGCGGTTAAAGTTTTTCTTTTTCCTGAACTGGAAAGGATTATGCGCTGAATTTTAAGGTAGACGGAAAGAGGCAGAAGAGTCCGCCGAGACAGCTCAAAAACTGCGCCGCTGTGAACAAAGAATACGCCTGGGGCCGACTTCACGCAAGCCGGTCCCAGGTGTTTTGTTCATAGTCGGTTCAGATTCTCTGTTTTTTCTCGAAGGCCATCCGGGTTCCCATCTCCCGGCAGGTCTTTTTCGCCTCGCCGGGAGTGATGCGCTCACAATAGATTGCCCTGTCTCCCTGCTTGTGAAGGAATCCGTTGCCGCATAATCAGCATTGCCTGGATGCGTTGCCGTGGAGAATGGCTCGTTCAAGTTCCACGTAAAGAAAATTGCGCAGGCTGGGAAACGTGTATTGCTCCGCCAGAACAACGGAGCCTGGGAGCGGAAGGAAGGTGTAGTTTGCCGATCAGGCTACCGCACTTTGTTCCAACTGTTGATATATGTCGCCGGTGGTTTCCTGCTTCTCAGAAAAGGGGAAAAGATGACTATCGAAGGCTTTGAGGACGGCCCCCAGCTCCTGCGTCAGCTGATAAGTGTCGCCAGGTGCTTCATAGTTGTTTTCTCCGGCGATAAAAGCTGTCGCCGCTTCTTCCGCTGATAAAGATCTCCTCCGTTGATCCAGTACTTTCTGCCGCTGAACTCTACGGTCAGATGATAGCGCAGGTGCTGGTCCAGTTACAGATTCATCGGCAAAGCCGTCCGCATGAGTGTCAACACCGTGCGGAAGTATGTTGTGGAGTTGAAGAAACGAAGACTGATTGTTACAGAGTCGACATCCACCGCCACAAGAGAAGGCCACAAGCACAACGGCACTCTGCGCTATACCATCCTGCCGATTCAAAACGCAGTGGATCTCCACAACCAGCGCCAGCTCCGGCGGCTAGAGGAAACGACGGAACAAATGCAAGTCGCAAAGAAGTTGGTGGACAGCCAGGAACACCCCGCATAAGCACCTATGAGCCGCTGTGTGCAATTCTTCTATAGAGGATAGGGCAGTACCCCTGGGAGAGGTTCTGCTCCAAAACACAGGCGGTTTACGAGGGACGAAAGGAAAGCAGGAGAAAGCCCTGGCGCTTTCCGCGCGCCAGGGTGGGTACTTCTGCCCGCAGTGCGGGCAGTTGCGGGGACGGGAGCTGACGCTTTTTTGACGGAGGAAAAACAGATTGACGCTGATATTTTCAGAAGTACCCTTGAGCCCCACCGTTGGCGGCTTCCGCATGACGCTAATTCAAAATAAGGAGGAGATTTCGGTATGAACGGAGAAAAAACACGGCATACTGTCTGGCTCACCTCGGGCGCATGGAACCAGGTAGAAACCAGCTATACAAAAGACAACTGTACCACGAAAAACGAGTACATC
>CAJUOD010000044.1:0-14277 GCA_910587875.1 uncultured Oscillibacter sp.
AATTTATAAGCGGGCGTATAAAAAATACTACGCTCGCTACATGAAGGGGAATATGAGTGAGACCGATTTCAAGACTTGGGCGGCGCAGGCGGCGGAGGAGAGAGACGCCGCGATTGAAAAAGTGAAAGAGGCTTTGGACGAGGATTTGAAAGCACAGATTGTTGAGGAGCTGCGGAAGAAACTGAACCGCCAGTGAGCGCGGCCCTATCTTTGTATACACAGGTGCAAACTATTTGGACAAGGAGAATTTGATATGCCGATTCTTGGAGCAGTCATCGTCCCCCACCCGCCGTTGATCATTCCCACCGTGGGGCGCGGGCGGGAGCGGGAGGTTCAGGCCACCATTGACGCGTACCGGACCGCCGCCAAGCGGGTGGCGGCCTGGGGGCCGGAAGTGCTGATCATCACCTCCCCCCACCAGATCATGTACACCGATTACTTCCACATCTCCCCGGGTCGGAGCGCATCCGGGGATATGTCCGCCTTCGGCGCGCCTGAAACGCGGCTGACGATCCGGTACGACGAGGCACTGCGGGACGAGCTCATCCGCCGGGCGGAGTCCGCCGGTCTCCGGGCCGGGACCCTGGGAGAGCGGGACCCCGCCCTGGATCACGGGACCTTCCTGCCCCTGTATTTCCTCCGGGAGGCGGGGGTGAACTGTCCCATCCTCCGCGTCGGCCTGTCCGGCTTTTCTCCCCTGGATCACTACCGGCTGGGCCAGTGCATTGCCCAGGCCGTGGAGGCCCTGGGCCGCCGGGCGGTGTTCGTCGCCAGCGGCGACCTGTCCCACAAGCTGAGGGACGGCGGGCCCTACGGCTTTGCCCCGGAGGGGCCGGAGTTCGACCGACAGATTACCGAGGCTATGGCGGCGGGGGATTTCCTGCGCTTTTTGACCATGGACCCCACGCTCTGTGACCGGGCGGCGGAGTGCGGCCTCCGGTCCTTCCAGATCATGGCTGGGGCGCTGGACGGTCTGGCGGTGGAGGCGGAGCTCCTCAGCTATGAGGGCGTCACCGGCGTGGGCTACGGGGTGGCGGTTTTCACCGTCACCGGCCCGGATGAAAACCGCCGGTTCGGGGAACAGTGCGAGGCCATGGAGCGGGCCCGGCTGGCGGAGAAAAAGGCCGCCGAGGACCCCTGGGTCAAGCTGGCCCGGCTGTCCCTGGAGACCTTTGTGAAAACGCGGAAGCGGCTGGAGCGTCTGCCGGACGGTCTGCCCGCTGAAATGACCGGCCAAGCCGCCGGGGCCTTTGTCTCCCTCCACGCCCACGGCCGGCTCTGGGGCTGCATCGGCACCACCGGGCCCACCACGGAGAGCGTGGCCTGGGAGATTGTCCAGAACGCGGTTTCCGCTTGCTCTCGGGACCCCCGGTTCATTCCGGTCGGCGTGGAGGAACTGGACAGTCTGGAGTACAGCGTGGACGTGCTGGGCCAGCCGGAACCCATCTCCTCTCCGGCAGAGCTGGATGTGAAAAAGTACGGCGTGATTGTCTCCTGTGGTGGCCGCCGGGGCCTACTGCTGCCCGACCTGGAGGGCGTGGACACGGTGGAACAGCAGATCGACATCGCCCGACAGAAGGGCGGCATCAGCTCCCGGGAGAAGTACACCCTGGAGCGGTTTGAGGTGGTGCGGCATCTATGATCTGTGAGCTGTGTTTTCATCACTGTGACCTGTCCGAGGGGCAGACCGGCCTTTGCCGGGCCAGGGCCTGCCGGGATGGTGAAATCGTCCCCTTAAACTACGGCAAGCTCACCAGTCTGGCCCTGGACCCCATTGAGAAAAAGCCCTTACGCCGGTTCCACCCCGGTAGCCTGATCCTGTCCGTGGGCAGCTTCGGGTGCAATCTACGCTGTCTCTTCTGCCAGAACCACGAGATTTCCATGGCTGGAGAAGGTACGCTTGCGACGGCGGAGCTGTCCCCAGAAGTGCTGGCGGACAAGGCGATGGAGCTGCGGCGCCATGGCAATATCGGCGTGGCCTACACCTACAACGAGCCGCTGGTGGGCTATGAGTACGTCCGGGACTGCGCCGCCCTGGTTCGTGAGCGGGGAATGGTCAACGTTCTGGTCACCAATGGAACGATTGAGGAAGCGCCTTGGCGGGAGTTGCTTTCCCTCATTGACGCCGCAAATATCGATCTGAAGGGCTTCACGCCGGAGTGGTATCGAAAACTGGGTGGTGACCTGGAGACGGTGAAACGCTCCATCTCCCTGGCGGCGGAGCGGTGTCATGTGGAGGTGACCACGCTGCTGGTCCCCGGTGAGAACGACAACGAGGATGAAATCAGAAGTCTAGCCCGGTGGCTGGCGTCGGTGGATCGAAACATTCCTCTGCACTTGTCCCGGTTTTTTCCACGGTATCGGATGACAGATAAGCCGCCCACGCCGGTAGAGCGGGTGTACCGCCTGGCGGACGTGGCCAGGGAATATCTGTCCTTTGTCTATACGGGGAATTGTTGAGGCAGCTTGGAGATTTGACAAGAACAGTTGAAAAGTTAACCAATAATTGATATGATAGCTGGGAAAAGTTTGCAAAGGACGGTACTCTCTCATGGCCAAGAAAAAAGCGGAAGAGACATTAAAGTTAGACACAATACTTTTTAAATGTCGTGATATCTTGCGTAAAGCGCGCAACTCCGGTTCATTCTTTGAGAAACGGGATATGATGCTCACGCTGGTATTCCTGCGCTTTATTGGCGAAAAATTTGAGGACGGCGTTGAAAATCTGCGGCAGAATCTGCTCAAAGAGGGGCTTGATCTTGACGATGAAGCAATTAAAGCCGCTTTTTTGGATGATCCAACTTTCACGGACGGCACATATAACCTGCCCATAGAGGCCCGCTGGCAGACGATTATCAACACGCCCGCACCGAAATTGAATGTTGCCCTTGATACCGCTTTGCACAGTATCGCCGCCAGCAGCAGACAACTGAAGGGCTGTTTTGTTGAAGGTACCTTTACCACGCGCAACCTGGCGCCGAACGATATCAAGCAGGTCGTCGACGAAGTTGGCAAAATCAGCCACAAGGCATTTGGCGAGGAAAAAGACCTGATTGGCCGGGTTTATGAATACTTCCTCAAGGAATTTGCGGTAAACGCAACCAAAGAGGAAGGGGAGTTTTATACGCCCCATGACGTCGTGCAGCTGATCGCCGCTATGATAGAGCCGTTTGACGGTACGCTTTACGACCCCTGCTGCGGGTCGGGGGGCATGTTTGTGCAGAGCGCAGATATTATCCGGGAAAAGCACGGCGATATCAGCCGGATCAATGTTTATGGTCAGGAGAAAGAGGCCGCGACCTATCGCCTGGCAAAGATGAATCTTGCTTTGCGCGGGATCAGCCATCATCTTGGCGGAGAAAGCGATTCCACCTTTACCCACGATTTGCACAAGGGACTTTACTTTCACTACATCATGGCAAATCCGCCTTTTAATCTAAAGGGATGGTATGACGAAAATTTGAAAAGCGACTCCCGCTGGGTGGATTATGGAACGCCGCCCGAAAGCAATGCCAACTATGCCTGGATACTGCACATGCTTTCCCATCTAAAGCCACTGGACGGCGTGGCTGGGTTCCTTCTGGCAAACGGCGCGCTGGGCGACAGCGACACCCTGGAAATCCGGAAAAAGCTGATTCAAAATGACAAGGTAGAAGCGATTGTCATTCTTCCCCGTGAACTCTTCATCACAACGGATATCAGCGTCACGCTCTGGATTTTGAACCAGAACAAGAAGGGCGGCGCTTACCATGGCAGAAACCTGCGCCGCCGGGAGCATGAAATTCTCTTTATGGATCTGCGTACCTGGACAGAGAATCCGGTGAAGGGCGAGGGCAAAAAGAAGGTGTGCTTAACTACAGAGCAAATTCAGAAAGCGGCCGGCATCTATCACACTTGGCAAAACGAGGGAACAGACGGGACAAAGTACGAAGCGCCGGAGCTTTACCGTAGTGTTAGTATGGACGAGATTAAAAAATATGGCTGGAGCCTGATACCGAGTAAGTATATTGAGTTCATTGACCACGATTTGGAAATTGATTTTCCTGCGGAAATGAAACGAATTCAGCAAGAAATGCAGGAGGTTCTGGCTCTGGAAAAACAGTCCCAGAAAACACTGGAAGAGGCTTTCAAGGGGATTGGTTATGGGATTAATTAAGTATAAATTGGGTGAGTTGATAGAGCTATGTGATATGCGAAATTATGATGGCGTATATATGCTTGACGATATCAGGGGAATTTCAACGAGCAAGGAGTTTATAGATACTAAAGCAAATATGGATGGTGTCAGTTTGTCTTCTTATAAAGTTGTGAATTACCAAGAGTTTGCATATGTTGCGGATACTTCAAGACGAGGTGATAAAATAGCCCTTGCATTTAACGATGGTGAACGGGCAATTTTAATATCATCCATTTATACCGTTTTTCGTGTATCGAGAAGAGATATTTTGCTTTCTGACTATCTTTTTATGTACTTCAATCGCCCCGAATTTGATCGCTATGCACGCTTTAATTCCTGGGGATCCGCAAGGGAAACGTTTGACTGGGATATCATGTGTGAGTCGGAAATTAACCTTCCAGATATTATAGTCCAACAGAAATATATTGATATCTATAATTCCATGCTGGCAAATCAACGTAGCTATGAGCGCGGGTTGGTGGATTTGAAACTTGTTTGCGATGGATGTATCGAAGATTTGCGGCGAAAGATGTTGTGTAAAAAAATAGGACCATATCTAATTGAAAGCAATCAGCAAAACGATATGGGCCTGACTGCTGATTCAGTCAGGGGATTGACGACAAGCAAAGAAGTAATTTCCACTAAAGCAGATATGGCTGGTGTTAGCCTTGACAACTACAAAGTGGTCAAGCCCGGACAAATTGCTTATGTTCCAGATACATCCAGGCGTGGCGGTAAGATTTCACTGGGATTCAATAATACAATGGAATCTTTTTTGGTATCTTCTATTTCCACTGTGTTTGGGACAAATCATGAACTTTTACTTCCAGATTATTTGATGCTTTTTCTTACAAGAGCAGAGTTTGACCGCTATGCACGCTTTAATTCCTGGGGGTCCGCAAGAGAGACTTTTGACTGGAATGAAATGTGTAATGTTCAGATTCCAATACCGGATATCGGCGTACAAAAAGCAATCGCAGACATCTACCATGCGTACATTACAAGAAAAAGAATCAGCGAACAGCTCAAAGCCCAAATCAAAGATATCTGCCCCATTCTGATTCGGGGCTCGCTGGAGGAAGGAGGCGGCAATGCCAAAACTGCAAAGCTATAACGGCCGCTATTGCGAGTCGGATTATGAGAACGCGTTCCTCGGCTTTTTGGAGGAGGAGGACTGGCAGTACCTCCCCGGCGGCAGCATTCCCCGCGCTTCGCGGCGAGAAGTTCTGTACACAGACGATCTGGAGCTGTTTTTGCGCAATACCAATCCGGACCTGGTCCCGGAGGAGATTTGCCAGATTATCGACACGGTTCGTTTGGCAGGTGCGGAGAGCGAGTTTTCGACGCTCCATAAAATTTATGGCTGGATGGTGGACGGCATCCAGTTTACACCGCAGAGCGGTCTTCCCCGGATGGTGGCGCTCATTGACTTTGACAAACCAAAAAACAATATTTTCCGCGCCGTCAATCAGTTTACCGTGGAGTATACCAACAACGGGCAGACGGAAACCCGCCGCCCGGATATCCTTTTATTTGTGAACGGAATGCCGCTGTGCGTGATGGAGCTGAAAAACCCCGCCGACGTGCGTGCGACGATCCACGACGCCTGGAAACAGATCAATGTCCGCTATTGGCGGGATATTCCGGGTCTTCTGCACTACTGTCCTTTGGCCTGCATTTCCGACGGGGTCAAAACGCGGTTGGGCACCGTACGTACCCCCTATGAGCATTTTTACGCCTGGCGCCGGGTAAATGACGGTGACAAGGTATCTACACTTCCCTTTGAAGAAACGCGAACCATGGTAAAGGGTGTGTACAGCCCGGAGAGATTCCTTGAGATATTCCGAGACTACATTTATTTCCAGGACAGCGAGTATGACGGCGAGGAGAGGGAAATCGTCTGCCGGTATCCGCAGTTTTTTGCCACGCGGCTTTTGAAGAAAAGTATCATCAAGTCCGTTGCTGAGAAAAGCGGCAAGGGCGGCACTTATTTTGGCGCGACCGGCTGCGGAAAAACATATACCATGGCATTCCTGGCCCGTCAGCTTGCTCTTCGCTGTACCGATGTGCCGGAAATCGGTTCTCCTACCATCGTGATGATCGTTGACCGGGACGAGCTGCAAAAGCAGGGTGCGCAGCTCTTTACCAAAAGCAAGGAGTTTCTGAATCTTGGGGAGGTCCGCGTTGTCCCCAGCCGCAGCGTACTGCGGCAGGAGCTGGGCGCCCGTAAAAGCGGCGGCTTCTACATCTGTACGATCCAGAAATTCTGCGACCGGAAAGATGATAAAATTGGCCTGATTAACAATCGGGCGAATATTATCTGCTTCTCTGATGAAGCCCACAGAACACAGATTGAACATGCGAACCGAATCAAATTCAGCGAAGACGCGGACAAAAACATGAAAGCGATGGTGTCCAAGCCATACGCGAAGGTCCTGAAAGAGGCGTTCCCCCAGGCCACGTTTGTGGGCTTTACCGGCACGCCAATTGACCAAACCTACCAGACGTTTGGCGCTGAAATTGACCGCTATACCATGGATCAGGCGGTCGCCGACGGACTCACGGTATCCATCAAGTACCATCCCCGAATCGCTAAGGTTTTGCTTGACCAGGAAAAGGTCCGGCAGATCGAGGATTACTACAGGAAATGTTTTGATGACGGCGCCACGGAAGAAGATATCGAAGCCAGTAAAAAGGCGATGAGCTCTATGGAGATTATTCTGGGGGAATCTTCCCGCTTGGAGCGCCTTGCCGTCGATATTCACGACCACTATGTTTCCGCATGCGCCAATGATCCGGGCAGGGTACAAAAGGCAATGATTGTGTGCTCCAACAGGCAAATTGCCTATGACCTGCTGCAGAAGTTCAGGGAAAAGTATCCTGAGTGGTTTGAGGAAAAGAAAGCGCCTGATGGAATTTCCCCTTCCGAAGAAGAGCTGCGC
Source organism: uncultured Oscillibacter sp. (assembly GCA_910587875.1). Classification (GTDB taxonomy): domain Bacteria; phylum Bacillota; class Clostridia; order Oscillospirales; family Oscillospiraceae; genus Oscillibacter. The sequence continues at coordinate 7,120 of CAJUOD010000044.1, forward strand.
GAGTTAAAGCCGATGCCCTTTATCGCCATGGTGGCAAGCGTTGGCAAAGATGATGATAAAAAAATGTATGACTATCTTGGAGGCGTTCGGAACAGTAAGCGTTCAGAAGAGCTGGACACGGCCTTCAAGCAGGATAAGTCAAATTTCCATATCGCGATTGTCGTGGATATGTGGATCACGGGCTTTGACGTTCCTTCCCTTACATACATGTATAATGATAAACCGCTGAAACGGCACTTGCTGATCCAGACAATCAGCCGGGTTAACAGAAAATATCCAGGCAAAGAGTATGGCTTTATTGTTGACTACATCGGCATCCGTGACAATATGCGCGAAGCCATGAAAATTTATGGAGGAGACAGCTCCATTGCGCCATCGGCTGATGATGTGGAACAGGCCATGGGTATGTTCAGAGAAGAACTGTCGATTCTGAAAGATCTGTTTGCCGGTTATGATCTGACGCCGTTCCTTGACCCTGCCGGAGATCCAGTCCGTAGGTATAAACTTTTGGCAAAGGCAGCTGAATATGTTTTTGTTTCCACGCAGGAACTGCAAAAAGAAAGCCAGGACGGAAAACGTGTTGACAAGGTGTCGTTTAAGAAGTATTTCCTGGAGACGGTCAAAAGAATGCGGGGAGCTTATGACATCTGCCAGCCCTCTGGTGAATTGGCTGAAGATGAATCCGCCCTCGCGCAGTGCTTTATGGCGATTGCGGGTTTTGTCCGAAAGATGAGTGGAACAGACACAGAAGTTGACACCGACACGATGAATCGCCATGTTGCAAGAATGGTTGAAGAGGCACTGAAATACAGCAAAGTTGAGAATGTCCTGGAAGATGGTGAACAAGAGGATATTTTCAGCCCAGAGTATTTTGAAAAACTTTCGGATGTAAAAATGCCGGCATCCAAGTTGGAAGTGTTGGTAAAATTGCTTCGCAGGAATATAACAGAGTACGGCAAAACAAACCGGATAGCCGCAAAGAAATACCAGGAAATGCTTGAGGAAACGATTAGACAGTATCATGAACGGAGAAAACATCTGACAGCGGAAGAAGCTGGTGAGGCCCAAGAGCAAACGTCCGAGGAAATCATAAAGAACGCCACTGAACAGGCTCTACGGATCTTGAGAGAAATGAATGCTGACCGTGAGAGCTTCCGTAAAATTGGACTCACTTTTGAAGAAAAGGCCTTTTATGATATTTTGATGACGTTGCGAGATAAGTACAATTTTGAGTATGGCGAAGACAAAGTAATCGATGGTATGCAGGTTAATAATAAATGTAGATCTTTGGCTCAAAAGATTAAAGAGATCATCGATACAAAATCTTCGTTTGCGGATTGGATCAACAATCAAATTGTCCGGGATCAACTCAAATTTGATATTAAGGTATGTTTGATCAAAAATGGCTATCCGCCTCAATACAGTCCGGAGGTTTTCCGTAAAGTCATGGAACAGGTTGAAAATTTTGAGGAGAATCACACATAGCTTGTGGTATGATATGCGAAGGGGGAGGTGATCCTAATTGCGTATCCCAATGACTGTTGAAGAGTTACTGGAGGCCAAGGAGGGCGAAAGCATCCAGTTCAAAGAGGCGAAGAACCGGTTTGATTCTGGTGAAGCGGCACGATGCTGCTGCGCCCTCGCGAACTGCGGTGGAGGGAAATTGGTCTTTGGCATAACGGATGAGCGGCCTCGCCGAGTGGTAGGGAGCAATGCATTCAACCAGCCGGAGCGCACGCGCAAAGGACTTATCGACAAGCTGAAAATCATGGTTGACTTTCAGCTATACGAATATCAAGGCAAGCGTGTTCTAGTATTTGATGTGGCAAGCCGCCCGCTTGGGCTGCCTGTGCAAGTCGATGGCATAGCGTGGTGGTATGAAGGGGACAGCCTGATTCCAATGCCGGAGGAAATTCGGCGTAGGATCTATGCCGAAGCCGGGTTTGACTTTTCGGGGAGCATTTGTTCCGCTGCTAATTTATGTGATTTGGATGAGTCTGCAATCGAGGCATTCCGAAGCAGATGGGTGACAAAAAGCGGAAATCAGAGGTTCAAGAGCCTCTCCGCGGAACAACTGCTCCGTGACTGCGAAGCGATCATGGATGATGGGATCACCTATGCGGCGCTGGCGCTGTTCGGAAAGAGGGAGTCGCTGGGCAAATACTTGCCCCAGGCGGAGATCATATTTGAATACCGGTCTTCGGAGGCGTCAGGACCGGCGAACCATCGGGAAGAGTTTCGAATGGGTTTCTTTGCCTGCTATAATCGCCTGTGGGAATTGATTAACTTGCGGAATGACAAACAGCATTACCAGGACGGGTTTTTTATCTACGATATCCCGACATTTAACGAGCGGGTGGTCCGTGAGGCGATCCTGAACGCTGTCAGCCATAGAAATTATCAAATGGGCGGAAGCGTGTTTATTCGCCAGTATCAGGACCGGCTTACGGTCGAGAGCCCGGGAGGCTTTCCCAATGGGATTTCATTGGAGAACATTCTTGACCGCCAGCTGCCTCGCAATCGCCGCATAGCGGAGATCCTGGCCCTTTGCGGCTTGGTGGAGCGGTCCGGGCAGGGAATGAATCTCATCTATGAATTAAGTATCAAAGAGGCAAAGCAACTTCCTGATTTCACAGGTACGGACGAGAATTTTGTCAGTATTACCCTAAACGGTTTGGTACTGGATACAAGGATGCTGTCGCTGATCAATCAAATTGGGAATGACCGGATGGAGACGCTTTCGACCGGGAATTTTTTAGTAATCAATGCGCTTTATCACGGCAAGAGCATTCCAGAAAATCAGAGACCGTGCCTCGAAAAACTGACAGAACTTGGGCTCGTGGAGCATGTTGGCCGCAGTAAATATGTTCTTGCCCGGAATCTATATGCGGCGGCAGGAAAAGCCGGAATACACACACGCATAGTCGGATTGGATCGAGATACAAACAAAGAATTGCTTTTAAAGCATATCAGCAAAAACGGAAGTAAGGGAACACCTTTTAAAGAGTTACAGCAGGTATTGCCAGGGCACAATCGTGGCCAAATTCAGGTTTTGCTACGGGAACTTCGCACGGATGGAAGGATAGAATGCAAAGGGAAAACGAATGCAGCCAAGTGGTTTTTGACCGAGGAATGAAAAAGCCTCGAAACTTGAGACTAAATTGCAACCAAATTGCAATAAGGTTGCAATTTGATTGCAATAAACTCCAATAAAAATAAACTGATGATAAGAATGGACGGCTCATAAATATTGCTGGGGTTGTTGAAAAAGATAAGATTAACGGTTCGAACCCGCTCAGTGGTTATGGCACTTTGTTGAAGAAAGCAAACCTAACTTGTGGAGAATGAGAGAGGGACTGTGATTTAGAGAGGCAAAGAATCAGTTTTCCGCATCTTTATACACAGCCAGAATAAAGACCAGGTAATGTTGTATCCTGTGCAGCAGGTAATATTACCGGAACTATCTGGGGGAGAGCTGTGATTTTCCAGCGGCCGCATTCCTCCGTTTACCGTGCATCAATTTCCGTGCGGTGCGAATTCGATTTTAAGTGCCTGACCCACACCGTGACCCACAATGCGAAAAAAGCGGACGGAATCAACGGAGTAAAGGATACCGGAGACTGACTGCTTCTGGAGCCGAAAGCGCCCAAGAGCACCAAAAACGGCTCCTTGGGCGCTTTTGATACACTTCGTAATCAGCAGGTCGTGTGTTCGAGTCACATCAGTAGCTCCAAAGTAGACAAAACCTGTGTGTAACGATAGTTATACGCAGGTTTTGCTTTTCTTGGTGAAATTGCATTAAAACCGGGACTAGGAACTAGCTGTAATCACATACCACACGCGTCGGCAAGCAGATTTAAGGAGATCAGTTCTCTCTTAAACCTGCTTTTATTTATGTTAAAGAAAGTGAGGTAATTTTGAAACTTCCATATGGGTATGTTTTACTCGGCGATGAAGTCGTCGTACATAAAGAAAAGGCGGATGTTGTCCGCAGCATATTTAAGTATTACTTTGCCGGAGCCAGCTTGGGGAAGATTGTTAATATGCTCTTTACGAAAAGCATCCTCTCCCCCATAGGGAACCCAAAATGGACCAGGGCGGCTGTGGATAAGCTCCTGACCAATAAGAAATATATCCCAATCGTTGGTGTGAGTGTGTATATGGAAGCTCAATTCGAAAAGAATCGGCGCTGTAATCTGGATTATGACAGAGTCGGACATCCGAGAAATTGCAGCTGACTTTCATCTGTGGGTAGATCCGAAAGCGCGGTTGGCAATCATTAGGAAACATGTGTAGTTGTGATATCATTTTATTCCCGGTCCTGATATTGCGTGCGGCACCTGTTTTCTGTATGGCGGCAGACTTTGTTGGACTCCATAGAATTTCCCGATTTGTTGCCGCGCACAAAATGAAGACTGGTAACAATGCCGCATGACGCAATACGGCAATGGAAGAGTACCGGAAAGACTTGCACTTTCAGTGAATACCTTGATCTGATCGCACCAGCACAAGAGGAATATATCCGAAAATGCACGGATGGCCTGACTACCTTCGCGGCCCACTGGGCGGTGAACCACCAGGAAGTCTGGCCTTATGGCCTGCGGGATTTCACTCTGGGCATGGTCAGTGTCTGGGACCTGGATGACGCGATGGATTCAAAAAGTTAGGAGGAAATGCCGCAAAAGTATGGCGGCTCCTTGTGAGCCCCGCAAAAAGAGCACCGGAATCGCTGGTGTACTCCTCCGGAAATCTGCAATAAGGAGATAATCCAATGTCTGCCGCTCCGGCAGGGCATCTGCGTGACGCCGGTCCAGCCTATGACGGGGACAAGCCCTGGAACAAGAAGATGGTGGCCCGCATTCTGGAGAATGTAAAATACACCGGTCCAGGCCCTCCGCCAGCCGACGGAGCTGCTCAAGGAAGCAGGCTCTATCAGCAAACCGAGGGCTCCCGCCGGTTTTACCGGCGGGAGCCTGTTCTCTCTATACTGTTCGGAATAATGGCCCCGCTCAGTCGCCCAGCCGGACGACCAGCATGGAAGCGCCCGAGGCGCCGCTGGCCAACTGGACATTGCCCACGCCGGGGAGACCGCCCACGCCGGGGATGCTGGGGGTCGTGGTGTAAGCCTGAAGCTCGATCGTGGTGCGCTCCAGCAAGGGCAGTGTGACCGTGCATTCAAACTGCTGGGCGCCCATCGTGGGGGCGATGACGCCCTCATAGTCGTCGGCGCTGGAGATCAACAGCCGGGTCCCCACCGGCTGGACGGAGGGGATGCTGAGGGTCACACGGTAGGAGATCTGATAGGTGCCCGCCTCCTTCACGTAGAACAGCGACTTTTCCCCGAGCATCGAGCTTGATTCGCCCAGGGGGATCTCCGGGCAGAGGACCGACACATCCGGAAAGACGATGAAATCATCGTCACCGAGGCCGACGCTGTTGCCCCGGGTGTTGGAGGCGTAGGAGGCGATGGCCGTGGGGTTGGGTCCCGGGGCCCCGGTGGGGCCGGTGGGACCGGCGGGCCCTTCCGCTCCGTCGGGGCCGTCGGGGCCGTCGGGGCCGGCCTCGCCCTCGGCGGGGCCCTCGGGACCCTCGGGGCCCTCAGCGCCCATGGGGCCCTCGGGGCCGGGGAGGGTGGGGGCCTTCAGCACCGCGCCCAGCTTGGAGGTCAGCGCCATCTGCTGCTCCATGATGCCGGACAGGGTGTCCTTCACGCTTTTGTTGACCTGCATCACCTCGTCCAGGGAGGCCGCCTCGTCCAGACCGGGCATGGTGCCCAGGACGTATTGCAGCTTCTCGCCCTCGACGTTGAGGAGGTGGCTCAGGCTCAGCTCCTCGGCGGCGATGGAGGAAATGATCTCGTTGAGGCTGCCCTCTCGGGTCAGCGGGGGATCATTCTTGGGGAATGTGGGCATTGACATAAGGCACCCCTCCTCAGCTCAGACGGACCATGGACAGGGAAGCTCCGATGGAGTTGGGCAGCAGGGTCACCAGGCCCGCGAAACCGTACACCTGCAGGGAGACCTTGGCCCCCGCCGGTAGATCCACCAGGAAATCGTTGGCCAGGCGGCTCAGAGGCGTCGTCTGGGGCATGACATTGGAGGCTTCGATTTCCGCGCCGTTGACCATCAGCCGGGCGCCGAGGGTCAGGGGCGTGACGGAGTTGATGTTATAGGAAACCCGATACCGTCCGGCCTCCGCCACGGTGAAGGTGTCGTTGTCCCCGTTGACGGTGATGTCGGGAGACAGGGTCTGGGCATCCGGCAGGGCCACGTTGGTGCCGGACCTGAGGACCGTGAACGCCGCACCCTTGTTGCTGGCGGCATAGGCGTTGGTGGCGGTGACATTGGGTCCGGTGGGTCCGGTGGGGCCGGCAGGGCCGGTAGGCCCGGTGGCTCCCGCGGCTCCGGGGGCTCCGGCGGGGCCGGCAGGACCGCCTGCGGGGCCGGCAGGGCCCTGGGGGCCGGTGGGGCCGGTGGGGCCGGTGGGACCCTGCATGGGAGAGGCGTCCAGAGCGCCCTGCATCTTCCCTTTCAGGAAGATCTGGTTCTGAACAGCAGTCTCCAGCAGACCGCGAACGCTCTCATTGGCGTTCAGCACGTCTTCCACGGTTGCTGCGGGGCCGCTGAGGCCGGGCAGGGTTCCGAGGATATATTGCATCGTCTCGCCCTCAGCATTGAGGATATGGCTCAGGCCAAGCTCCTCCATGGCGATGGAGGAAAGAATCTGATTAACCGCATCTTCCCGCTGGATGGGCGGGTCAACGTTGGGGAAACTGGGTAGAGACATAATTGAGAAGCTCCTTTCACATTGTGGGTTGCGTTGCGAAAGCGCATAGGCAAGCCGGCGGGAGAAGAAGGCTCTCCAGCGCGTGCCCGAGATACTCTATGCGCCTGCGCGCCAACAGGTTCCGGCTGGAACCCAATTGCCGCTTCCGTCATAGGTTGGAACGGCGGCAATCGATATCATGCCGCAACAGTCCGGCCCCGTCGGCCGCTTGAACGTGCTGATGAAACCTCCTTTGTTTCGCCGAGAAGCAGCGCCAAACGCGGGCGGTAGAGAGGAGAACTGAGCATGGAAATGACCATTGGTACGGATACAGTCGTGATGCTGGCGGAGCTCCTGTCCGCCCTGGGCGTGATAGGCGGCGTGGTCCTTTGG
>CAJUOD010000044.1:14377-22264 GCA_910587875.1 uncultured Oscillibacter sp.
AAGGAGCAGGGCTGCAACGGCCCGGTTACGGAAGCCATGAACCGGATCGAAGAGCATCTCAATCAGGCCGCACACGACGAAGAGGGCTGAAGGCAAATCCTGTTCACAGGCTTTCCCGCGCCTGCCGGAGAAGCGGAGGCGCTTAAAGCATGCGCGAATCTTACGATATGGGGAACGGTACATTATGAATCAGATTGACTGGAAACGAAAGCTGAGCTCCCGCAAGTTTTGGGCGGCGATGGCGGGCATCGTCACGGGCCTGGCCATGGTGTTCGGACTGGATGAGAGTACCATCAGCTCTGTGGCGGGCGCCGTGGTATCGGTGGCTTCCGTGGTGTCCTACATCATTACCGAGGGCAAGGTGGACGCGGCGGGGGTCAAAAAGGCTGCGGACGATAAGGCGTGAAGCAAAATCGCATATTGGCTTTTGCCGAAAAGCGCGCGCCAAAGGGCTCCCGCCGGTAAAACCGGCGGGAGCCTCTTTTTGACAAACGCTCGTTTTTCAAGGCGCCGTTCTCCGCTCCGCTTGATCGTTCCACCGCTTCAACATGGCGCAGAACTGCTCCCGCGTCAGTCCCTGGTGGAGCATCAGATCCCCCTCCTCATTCCCGAGGAGGATCCCCTCCTTCAGAGCCCATTCCACGCCCTCCTGATAGGCGGGACTCGGGTTGTTATCCATCGCCTTCCACACCTCCAGTCTCCTCTTAAACTCCGCCCACTTCTCTGGGTCCACATAATAGGCCGGGCAGTGCTTCCCGGTCACATCAAAGTGCCGGCAAACGTTCTCCAGCGGGATATGATACTTTTCCATCAGCGCCCGGCACAGGGCAAACGCATTTTCCAGCGTGGCCTCCGTAGCCTGGTAGGTCCCGTCCCGCACCGTGTCGCACAGCTCTACGCTGATGGAATTTGCGTTGCGGACAATCTGATACATGGTCCCGCCGCCGGTCTCTTCGGCGTCGGCATACTTTTTTCCGCCTACGGCCCAGGCCGTGCAGAGCTCCGGCACGGAACGGTAAATGGTGGTATCGTCCACAAAATAGTGGGCGCTGGCCTGCACCACGGTCCTCTGGTAGTAGGCCGCGTTATTCGCCGCCGTATCTCCGTCGTTGCCGGTGTAGTGGATGACCAGATACCGGATCTGGTCCGCTGTTCTCTTCTCTCCGTAGTTTTCCGGGTTTGCCAGCTGTTCCTTTATGGTCAATCCCTGTTCAGCATTCACAGTGGAAACACCTCCTTCGGACTCCGCCGGCTGATCCGCGGGCCCGCTCATGGCAGCTCTACAATGTCCATGACAGCACCCTCCACGCATAAGGCGCTTTTGGCGTCCAGCACCAGGGACAGGCATGTCTCGCATCCGCAGTCTGAACAGGGATGCAGCACGGCGGACATACGCAGAGACTGGGGGCCGCGGGTCAGGTCCTCCATCGGGAAGCACAGCGGCAGCGCGTCTGTAAACATGCCGCAGGGCGATTGTTTCAGAAAAATGGTACCCGTCCCCTTCGCCGGAGCCGCGGCGCGGACATTCAGCGCGCACTGGACCGTGTACGTCTTCCCCGGGCTCAGATGGATCTGGTCGGGAGCGCACTCGTCCCAGCGAATGGCGTTCCCCGTCCGGCTCCGCTTTCTCCAGGTCAGGCGGCACCCCGGATTCCACTGGGCCCCTTCCCGCCGGACCGCCAGCTGGAGGGCGCTGCCCTCACAGGTCCGCTCCCTATGGGGAGCCGGATGGGGCGGCGGACAGGGGGATGGACAAATCGGCGGACGGGGAGAGGGACCGGGCGGGCTGGGCGGGTCGGGCGGAGGCGGGGGAAGCGGGCAGAACTCCAGTACCTGGCTCAGCTTGTTTTTCAGCAGCATCTGGTTCTGGGTGACCGCCTCGACAAGAGCGGTTACGCTTTTGTTGACGGTCAGCACATCCTGCGGACGGGCACAGGGACTCGTACCCGGCAAGGTTCCTAAGATATATTGCAGCTTCTCACCCTCGGCATTGAGGATATGGCTCAGGGCAAGCTCCTCCATGGCGATGGACGCGATAATCATGGTCAGAGCCTCTTCCCGCGTCATATCCGCCCCGTTGGGCGGAAAGGAAGGCATCGACATATTCAAAACTCCAGTATGCGTTCCGGCCGGAGCCGGAACGAGAATACGCGGCAGGATATTCATGCCGCTGTTCTACTCTATGACAGCCGGAGCGGCTCTGTTCCGGCAGGAACTACCCAGCCGGTGGACGCATAGGCTATCCTGGGCGCGGCCCCGCGGAGAGCCTCTCTTTCCCCGTGCCGCACCGGCGCGCCTTTGGCGCGCGCCTCTTATCTGAAAGGAGATTCTCTCTTATGTCTCTGCCCAGTTTTCCCGTATCCGACCCGCCCATTGAGCGGGAGGACGCGGTTAATCAAATTCTCTCCTCCATCGCCATGGAGGAGCTCGGACTGAGCCATATCCTCAATGCCGAGGGTGAGAAGCTGCAATATATTCTAGGCACCCTGCCCGGCCTCAGCGGTCCCCCCGCCACGGTGGGCGACGTGCTGGCCGCCAACGACAGCGTCCGCGGCATGCTGGAGACCGCCGCGCAGAATCAGCTCTTCCTGAAGGCGAAGATGCAAAAGGCGCTGACGGCCTCTCCCATGCAGGGGCCCGCCGGCCCCGCCGGTCCCACTGGACCCACCGGGCCCGCAGGCGGTCCGGCTGGACCCACCGGCCCCACCGGAGCGACGGGGGCCACTGGAGCCACTGGTCCCACCGGACCCATTGGCCCTACCGGCGCAGATGGTACGGCGGGTGCGGCGGGCGCGACCGGTCCCACCGGCGCGACGGGCGCTGAGGGTGCTGCCGGACCCACCGGGCCCACCGGGCCCACCGGAGCCGAGGGTCCCGCCGGTCCCATGGGCCCTGCCGGCGCGGCGGGAGCCGCCGGAGCCACCGGGCCTGCCGGTCCCGCGGGCGCGGCGGGCGCCACAGGAGCCACGGGACCCACCGGGGCGGCCGGGGCGACCGGACCCACCGGAGCTACGGGACCTACCGGCCCTGCCGGACCCAATGCCACCGCAACCTCCGCCTTTGCCGCCAATACCAGCGGCGCTGTGCTGTCCGCGGTTGCGGGGAGCACCCCGATCCCCCTGCCGGACGGCCAGCTGCTGTCCCCGGACATCACGGTCAACGGGACAAACACGGTATTCACGGTGAACACCGCCGGACGCTATCAGCTCTCTTACAACGTCAATACCACCACGGCCCTGCCCAGCGGCACCCGCCTGCTCATCAACGGCGCGCCCAACACGGCCTCCACCGTGGTGCCGGCGGTGCCCCTGAGCCACTTCTCCAATGAGATCCTGCTGGATCTGAACGCCGGGGCTACGGTCTCCCTGCAGATGTTCGGCATCGTCTCCGCGGCCACCCTGCTGCCCGGTTCCGCCGGTGCGGCCCTTTCCATCACCCGTCTGAGCTGAGGAGGGATGTCTCATGTCAATGCCGTCTTTCCCTCAAATCGATCCCCCGCTGACCCGCGAGGGGAGCCTCAATGAAATCATCGCCTCCATTGCCGCCGAGGAGCTCAGCTTGAGCCATATCCTCAACGCCGAGGGTGAGAAGCTGCAGTATGTCCTGGGCACCCTTCCGGGCTTGGAGGAGGCGGCGGCCTTCGAGGAAGTCATGCGGGTCAACCAGAGCGTGCAAAATACCTTGGCCGATATCATGGAGCAGCAGACGCTGCTGACCGAAAAGCTGAGCGCCGCCTTGCGCGCCCCGGTCCTGCCCGGTCCCGCCGGTCCTGTGGGTCCTGCGGGCGCAACTGGACCTGCCGAAGGTCCCACAGGGCCTGTCGGGCCCACCGGACCCACCGGAGCAGATGGTCCCGCTGGCGCAACGGGCCCCGCAGGCCCCACAGGAGCCGCCGGGGCTGCCGGTGCCCAGGGGCCCACCGGCCCCACCGGAGCGGACGGAGCGATTGGTCCCTCCGGAGCCGCGGGGCCCGCCGGGGCCGCCGGTGCTGCCGGTCCCACGGGCCCCACCGGCCCGGACGGAGCGACCGGTCCCGCCGGAGCCACAGGTCCCACAGGGCCGGACGGAGCGGCGGGAGCAGCCGGGATAACGGGCGCGGCTGGCCCTCTCGGCCCCGCCGGTCCCACTGGGCCTGCCGGACCGGCAGGAGCCCCGGGACCAGGTCTCCTCTCCGCCTTTGCCGCCAACACCCAGGGAAGCAGCGTCCCGGTGTCGCCGAATGGGACTCTCGTCGCCCTGCCCAACGCCCAGGCTCTGTCCCCCGGTTTTACGGCCAACTCTTGGAACACCGTGTTCACCGTGCCTGAGTCCGGCGTCTATCAGATTTCTTACCATGTGAATACCACGACGGCCCTTCCGTTAAAGACCCAGCTGGCGATTAATGGGGCGGGCAGTGCCCTCTCTACCATTGATCCGGTGGTACCCACAACCAGTTACGAAAATAAAATCAAGATGATTCTTCCCGCGAACTCCAAAATTTCACTTCGGATCTTCTCCAAGATTGCCGGAACCGCTGTTCTGACAGGCGGCGGCGCGGGGGCTTCCCTGTCCATCATCCGGCTGGATGAAGCCATCGGGGCGGGTGAATTACCGCCTGACCCCGGAGAACACGACAGCGATGTCGAGATAGGAGACGACTAGGCGGAGCGCCGCTGAAAGATTGCTCCCGCCGGCCTTTGCCGGCGGGAGCAGTCTCCTGACCAGATAAAAGGAGGTTTTGCAATGGTAAGCGTCAGCCTGTGCATGATCGTGAAAAACGAAGAGGACGTACTGGCGCGCTGTCTGGAGAGCGCGGCGGATTTGGTGGACGAAATCATCGTCGTGGACACCGGCTCCACCGACCGCACTCGCGAGATTGCCGCCCGCTTTACCGACAAAGTCTATGACTTCCCCTGGCGGGACGATTTTTCCGCCGCCCGCAACGAATCCTTTTCCCGTGCCTCTATGGACTACTGCATGTGGCTGGACGCGGACGACGTGCTGCTGGAAGAGGACCGGAAGGCATTTCTTGCCTTAAAGGAGACGCTGGACCCCGCTGTTTCGGTGGTGATGGCGCCTTACCACGCCGGATTTGATGAGAGCGGCCATGTAACATTCTCCTACTACCGGGAGCGCCTGATTAAAAACCATACCGGAATGTGCTGGACAGGGGCCGTCCATGAGGTGATCACACCGGCAGGAAAAATCCTGCATGCAGATTTCGCCGTCACCCATCGCAAGACCCGCCCCTCTGATCCGGACCGGAACCTGCGGATCTATGAGGCGCAGCTGGCCGCCGGAAAAACCTTGGACCCCCGCCAGCAGTTTTACTATGGACGGGAGCTGTACTACCACCGCCGCTGGGCGGAGGCGCTGGACGTCTTTGAGCGGTTTCTGGCGGAAGGCCGGGGGTGGGTGGAAAACGAGATCGACGCCTGCTGCCACTGCGCCTATTGTCATAAAGAGCTGGGCCATGACCAGGCGGCCCTGGCGGCCCTGTTACGCACGTTTGAATATGACCGGCCCCGGGCCGAGGCCTGCTGTGAAATCGGGTCTTGGTTTTTTCAGCGGGAACAGTACCGCCGGGCCGCCTACTGGTATGCCCTGGCCCTGACCTGTGTCAGGGACGATAGTCGAGGCGCATTTGTGTCCCCGGACTGCTATGGCTACCTTCCCTGCATCCAGCTGTGCGTTTGTTACAGCCGCCTGGGAAATCAGAAACGGGCGGCGGCTTTTAACGAGCTGGCCGCATTGTGCAAGCCGGATTCACCGGAGGTCCGCCGCAACCGGGCGTTTTTCCGGAGCCTGGCGGAGCAGACGGGGTAACGCTGCGTTTATTTGAATTAGGGTTATAATTATGATGATACGTAGCGAAAACAATATACAGAGGAACAACTTGTGTTAAATATTATCTTGCTCATCAAAATTCCATCTGCATCTTTTTTGTCAAGAATAGACATTGTAGACAAAGCCTGCGATTAACGATAATAGTCATACGCAGGTTTTGCTTTGGTATTACCAACACAAAGGCCCGTTCCAAAACCGGAACGGGCCTTTCAAGCTCCAACTCACTCTGCCCTCTCGTAGGACTGCTCAAAAGCCGCCCTCGGGATGATGTACGCGTTCTGATGGTCGTCCTCCTGGCAGACCAGCCAATCTCCGATCTCGCCCAAGCACCAGTCTCCCCACACAAGGACCTCCAGCCGGCAGTCCAGCTGGGCGGCCCAGATCCGGGGGGTATCCTTGGCTACGCACTTTTTGGCGCAGGGAGCCAGCAGCACAGCCTCTTTTTTCCCGGCGTGGTACACCTTCGGCTGCCACAGCCACTCTCCGTCCATGGGAAATTCCTCGTCCGTCAGCTCGTAATTTCTCCGCAGCTCCTCCTCCGTGATGTGAGAGACCTCGCGCTTCTCGTCGATCAGGATGTAGAGCTCGGGGGCGGCCTTCTTGATGAGATCTCCCTCCGGCGTGCGGAGCAGGATCTCCGTCCCCTCCGGGAACAGGTCCATGGCCCGCACGTAGCCCGCCGGCGCCTTTTTCTTGTGGTAAAGCTCCGCCTTCTCCTTGCAGAACTCCTCCGCCCGGGCGGGCTCGTACTGCTCCTCCCTGGGGGCAAGGCGCTTGAGAGGGGTGCGGAAATAGTCGGTCAGCCGCTGGAAAATCAGTTCTCCGGCGGTATAGAGCAGGTTGCCGTCCGGGCAGCTTTTTTCCAGCAGGGCAATCGGCAGCCGTCCCGCGGCCTTGGTCCGGTCGCCGCCGCCGTCATTTCCCATGTCCCGGACAAGCCAGTGCACCAGGTTATCCGCCCGGTCCCTGCGGCTGCAGCAGCGCACGGAAACCTTGACGCACCGTTCTCTTTCCAGCAGGCAGAAGGCAACGCACACGGACAGCTCATGGACGTCCATCATCATGTCGCTGACGATGCCCAGCATGTACGGCTCGGAGGTGTACACCGGAGCCACGGCGAAGTGATAGTCCGGATGGTAGCGCAGGTTCATGAAGGCGCTGCCCGCGGTCCGGAAATCGTCCAGGGCCAGCGCCGCGCTCTGGAGCAGGAGAACGATATCCCAGTCGAACCTCAGGGCGTCCAGCATCTCCCGGTCCAGCTTCTCGGTGCCCTTGAACTTCTGGGTGTCCATGTACAGGCCGTAGTACAGGGCCGTAGACAGCAGGCGGTCCTCCTCAACGGGGAAGCCCGCCTTTTTCAGCATGGCCCAGATCATGGTGACGCAGGCGCTGCAGTCCGTCCGCACCTCCCGCAGCTCCGGCAGAACCTCTCCCATGTCAAGCTCGTGGTGATCGATGACCGCGAGAGTCCGGTGGGGCAGCGCCGTGACATTGCGCTGTCCGGCCCGGCAGTCCACCGTGATCAGAAGCTCCGCCTTGCAGTCCGCTCCCCGCACATGCTCCAGGGGGATGTTCAGCTTGTCGATCATCAAAAGCAGATTGTTTTTCGTGACCTTCCGTCCGCCGCTGTATACCAGCCGGGGGGACTTCCCCTTGCTCTCCAAATATTTCAGCAGCGCGTAGCCGCTGGCGATGGCGTCCGCATCCGGGTCATCATGGCATTGGATTACAATACTTTCATAGTTCAGTAAATCCTCTAATGTCATCAAACCGTACCTCCTAGTCAACTTTCGGCGCCGTCTCTCACAACACCGCGTCTCTGAACTGCACAGCAGTAAAAAGGGCTCTCCCTTGATCCATGGCAACTGACGCTTCTCATTATATCCGCCGCGGCCTCTTTTTTCAATACATACTTTTCAAGTTTGAGAAAACGGCGGGTTTTATAACGCAAACGGACAGCCGGGCGGGGCGGACAAGCTCTCCAACGTTTACAGGCGGCTTTCATAAAAAATGATACGGCAGTCCGGGACTTGAATTTGGGTGCTCCGCCCAAAAATCCAC
>CAJUOD010000045.1 GCA_910587875.1 uncultured Oscillibacter sp.
TCAGGGCCATGTTGGCGTTCTGCTCGATGAGCAGGACGGTGACGCCCTGCCGGTTGATTTCCGTGATGATGGAGAAGATGTCCCGCACCACCAGGGGCGCCAGGCCCAGGGAGGGTTCGTCCAGCATCATCAGCTTGGGGCGGGACATGAGGGCCCGGCCCACGGCCAGCATCTGCTGCTCGCCGCCGGAGAGGGTGCCCGCCAGCTGCCAGCTCCGCTCCTCCAGCCGGGGGAAGAGGCTGTAAACCCACTTGACGTCCTCCTCCACCCCCGCCTTGTCCTTGCGGAGGTAGGCCCCGATGCGCAGGTTCTCCACCACCGTCATGTCGGCGAAGACCCGCCGCCCCTCGGGGCTCATGGCGATGCCGGAGCCCACGATCTTGTCGATGGACTTCCCCAGCAGCTCCTCCCCATTCCACTGGATGGAGCCGGAGGAGGCCTTCACCAGGCCGGTGATGGTCCGGAGCGTGGTGGACTTGCCCGCGCCGTTGGCCCCGATCAGGGTGACGATCTTCCCGTCGGGCACCTCCAGGGAGATGCCCCGGAGGGCCTGGATGCCGCCGTAGCTCACATGGAGGTTTTCAATTTTAAGCATCCTCGCTCACCCCCAGATAGGCCTCAATGACCCGCTTGTCGTTTTGAATCGCCGCCGGGTCCCCCTGGGCGATCAGCTTGCCGAAGTCCAGGACGTAGATCCGGTCGGAGATGTTCATGACCAGGTTCATGTGGTGCTCGATGAGGAACACCGTCAGCTGAAAGCGGTCCCGGATCTCGCCGATGAAGGCCGTCAGCTCCTCGGTCTCCTGGGGATTCATGCCTGCCGCCGGCTCGTCCAGGAGCAGCAGCTGGGGCTCCGCCGCCAGGGCCCGGGCAATCTCCAGCCGCCGCTGCTTGCCATAGGGCAGAGAGGTGGCCAGCTCGTCCTTCACGTCCGCCAGGCCCACGGTCTCCAAAAGCTCCAGCACGTTTTCCCGCTGGGCCGCCTCCTCCTTCCGATTCAGGCGGAAGGCGGCGGAGAACACGTTGCTGGTGGCCCGGCAGTGCTTGGCGATGAGCACGTTGTCAAACACCGTCTGGCTCTTCCACAGCCGGATGTTCTGGAAGGTCCGGGCCATGCCCAGACGGGTCACCTTGTCCGGGGTGGGGGAGATCGCCTGGGTGTACTCCCCGGCGTGCTCTCCCTTGTACTGCTGGCGCATCTTCCCCTGGGGGTGGTTCTCCACGATCTTCTGCCCCTGGAACCAGACGGCCCCGTTGGTGGGCTGGTAGACCCCGGTGATCACGTTGAAGGCCGTGGTCTTCCCCGCGCCGTTGGGCCCGATGAGGGCCACGATTTCCCCCTTGTTGACCTCCAGGTTCAGATTGTCCACCGCCACCACGCCGCCGAACTGCATGGTGACGTTTTCCACTTTCAATACGTTCTCGCTCATTTTGCCCCCTCCTTCCGGTGTCTCCTCAAGAGGTCCGGCAGCTCCTTGTCTCCCATGATGCCCCTCCGGAAGAACAGCACCACGATCATGATGACCACGGAGAAGACCACCATGCGGAAGCCGTTGCGCAGCAGGGGCACCTTGACCCCGCCGATGAAGGTCTCCGCGTCCAGGAAACGGAGCCACCACTCGCTGGCGGCCACGTACAGGAACGCCGCGATGCAGCTGCCCGACACGGACCCGATGCCGCCGATGACCACGATGAGCAGAATCTCATAGGTCATGGCCGTGGTGAAGGTCTTGGCCTGGGCCTGGTTGGCGAACATGGCGAACATGCCGCCCCCCACTCCGGCGAAGAAGGAGCTGATGACAAAGGCCAGCCGCTTGTGCTTGGAGAGGTTGATGCCCATGGCCTCCGCCGCCACCTCGTCGTCCCGGATGGCCTTGAAGGCCCGGCCGTAGGTGGAGTTGATGAGGAGCACGATGATGGCGATGCAGATCCCCGCCAGCAGGAAGGCCGTGAAGGTGGACAGGCGCAGCACCGTCTCGCCGGCTCCGTTCTGGATGTTGAAGCTGGAGAAGGTGGGGAAGTTCTTCAGGGCGTTGGCGCCGTTGGTGACGGGGCCCAGCTTATCCCACTGGAACACCGCCCGGATGATCTCGCCGAAGCCCAGGGTGGCGATGGCCAGGTAGTCGCTCTTCAGCCGCAGCACGGGCAGGCCGATGAGCCAGGCCACCACGGCGGCCACGCAGCCGCCCAGAATCAGCGCGATCACCACGCCCAGCACCAGGCCGACGGCCCCGCCGCCGAAGAGCTCCGGCAGGGAGAAGTTGATGGCGGAGCCGTTGTAGATATAGTAGACCGCGTCCCGCTGGGAAACGGGAATGGTCAAAATGGCGTAGGTGTACGCGCCCAGGAGCATGAAGCCCGCCTGTCCCAGGGAGAAGAGGCCCGTGAAGCCGTTCAGCAGGTTCATGGACACGGCCACCAGGGCGTAAACCGCGCCCTTCTTCAGGGCGGCGAAGACCATGATGTTCTTGTTGGGGTCCAGCACATTCTCCAGGACGATGACCAGCACCAGCAAGGCCGCCGCGCAGGCAAGGCCGATCCAGGTGCTCTTGTTCACTGTTTTCTTCATTCCGTCCGCCCCCTTACACTTTGTCGGTGACCTTCTCACCGAAGAGGCCCGTGGGCTTCACCACCAGGATGATGATCAGCAGAGCGAAGGTGAAGGCGTCGGAGAAGATGCTCCAGCTGGAGCCCTTGATGACGCTCTCGGAGATGCCGATGATGAAGGCCCCCACCACGGCCCCGGGGATGGAGCCGATGCCCCCGAACACCGCCGCCACGAAGGCCCGGAGCCCCGGCAGCGCGCCGGACAGGGGGACGATGGACTGGTAGTTGGTGAAGTACAGCACGGAGCCCACCGCCGCCAGGAAGGAGCCGATGATGAAGGTGACGGAGATGACCGCGTTGATTTTGATGCCCATGAGCTGGGCGGTCTCGAAGTCCTTTGCCACGGCCCGCATGGCCATGCCCACCTTCGTGTGGTTGATGAGCTGGGTCAGGGCCACCACCAGGACCAGCACCAAAATGGGCGTCACTACGGTGACCACCTTGGTGGGCGCGCCCGCAATGGTGATGGTGTTGGAGATGCCCGGAATCTCCGGGTACATCTTGGGCAGGCCGCCGGTGACGTAGGTCGCCAGGTTCTGGAGCAGGTAGCTGACGCCGATGGCGGAGATCATGACGCTCATCCGGGGGGCCTCCCGCAGGGGCTTGTAGGCCGCCCGCTCGATGATGAAGCCCAGGAGCACCGTCAGAATCAGCACCAGGGGGATGGAGACCGCCAGGGGCAGGCTGGCGGTGAGGTAGACCATCATCAGGCCCGCCACCATGAACACGTCGCCGTGGGCGAAGTTGATCAGGCGCAGGATGCCGTAGACCATGGTGTACCCAATGGCGATCAGGGCGTACTGTCCGCCCAGGGACACGCCGGAGAGCAGGATGGAAATGGCGTATTGCACAGGGGAACCCTCCCTTGTCTTTTAAGATGTGGGGGACGCGAAGGACCGTCTCGAAAAAGGCTGAAACCAGCCCCTTTCGAGGCGGCCCCAGGAAACGCCGCGACCTGCCGGAGGAGAATCCCCCCCCGGCAGGTAACGGAAGTGCGCAGTCGCAAATTTACTTGGCGGTCTGGACGGTCTCCAGGGTCCAGGCGCCGGCGGCGTTGTCCGCCGTCTTGATATAGGCGGTATCCCGGATGGCGTCGCCCACGTCGTCGAAGGCAATGGCTCCGGACACGCCGGTGTACTGGAGGCTGGGCAGGGCGGCCTTGACGGCGCCCTTGTCGGGAGAGCCGGCGGCCTTCAGGGCCTCCAGAGCCACATAGTAGGCGTCATAGCCCATGGCGGTCACCGCCGCGATGGTGTCGTTTCCTCCGTTGTTGGTCATAGCCGTGGAGTCCTCAGCCAGCCAGGCCTTGATGCCGCTGTCGAACTCAGGCGCGCCGCCCTCCTGATAGAAGGTGGAGACGAAGAGCTGGACCTTGGAGCCCTTGGCAGCCTCCAGAACCATGTTGCTGTCCAGGGTGTCGGAGCCCAGGATGGGGGTCTCCAGGCCCATGGAGGCGGCCAGCTTCACGATCTGGGTGGAGTAGGCGATGGACACGGGGCAGAAGATGACGTCCGCGCCCTCGGCCACGGCCTGGTTCAGGTAGGTGGAGAAGTCGGAGGTGTTGGTGGGGAAGGAGGCCTTCACGCACTCGCCGTCGAATGCCTGCTCAAAGTAGTTCAGCAGGCCCTGGTCGTAGTCGTTGCCCAGCTCGCCCAGCAGGTACGCCTTCTTGGCGGAGAACTTCTCCGTGGCGAAGTTGGCCAGAACGGTGCCCTGGAAGGGATCCAGGAAGCAGATGCGGAAGTAGTAGTCGTTGCCCGCCGTGACGCCGGGGTTCGTGCAGGTCACGCCGATGGCGGCCAGGCCCGCCTCGCCGAAGACGGGGCCGCCGGCGATGGCGCAGCCGGAGCCGTAGGTGCCCAGCACCAGGCTCACGTCCTGGCTCACCAGCTGGGAGGCGGCGGTGGGAGCCTTGGCGGCGTCCGAGGCGTTGTCGGCGTAGACCAGCTCCACATTATAGGTTTCGCCATTGATTTCCACCGTGGGGGTTTCCTTGTTGGCGTACTGCATGCCCAGCATCTCCTGCTTGCCGCCCGCGCCGGAGTCTCCGGTGGCGGGCTCAAAGACGCCGATCTTGACAACCTTGCCGGAGCCGGAACCGCCGCCGGAGGCCTGGGAGTCCCCGGAGCCGCCGCCGCAGGCGGCCAGGCCCAGCACCATGGCCAGAGCCAGAAGCATCGCGAATAACTTTTTCATTCTTTTCATCCTCCTGTCAGATGGGACCTTCGTCCCTGGTATGACGCTTATTCTACGTCCTTTCTCCCGATTTTGCAAGGTAAATTCTTCACAGAAAGATTTCCCGGATTTCGCCGCCCCCTCCTGTCCGGGCTTTCAAAGCGGCGGCTTTTTGTCTCTCTCCGGCGGACAATTCAAAATACCGGGAAATTTTTCCCTGGCGCGCGTCCCCCGCTGGCGGACAGTCGTTTTCGTGATTTTGCTGAACGGGGCGGCGGCTGGGAAAAATTTTCGATGTCATTTTTCCGGTTATTATTGCAATATCATGGAAGTATGCTATAATAAAGCCATTGCTTCAATCACTAAACCGAGTGGGAGGACACGCCGTCTATGAACATGAAAACAAGCATCAAAAGGACCGTGTGGATCCGCACGGTGGCCGCCCTGGTCTCGATTCTGCTGTTCAGCTTTGTGACCACGGCGAACATTCTGCGCATCCAGAGCGTCCAGAGCTCCAACACCGAGGCCGCCGAACTGCTCCAGCGGGCCCAGGGGGCCGAGACCGCCCACTACAAATGGGCCAGCAATCTCAGCAACGCCCTCTACGCCGGAACCGAGTTCACCGGAAGCACCGACCCCACGAAATGCACCCTGGGCCAGTGGATCTATGGAGACGAGGAGATCAAGGACCCCGCCATCCTGGCCCTGCGGAATGAGCTGGAGCCCTTACATAAGGAGATCCACGGCTCTGCCACCCAGGTGCTGGAGACGCTGAAGACCAACCCCGCCGAAGCCCAAGCCTATTATCAGGGGACCATCCTGACCAACATCTCCACCCTGGTGGGCAAGCTGGACAAGGTCATCGAGCTGGAGACCACCGCCAACAACGACGGCCTGGCCCGGATGCACACCCTCATCCTCCAGATGCAGCTGGTGTGCTTCGTCTGCCTGATTCTGGCCTTGATCTGCCTCATCGGCCTGGTGACCTTCGTCAGCAAGCATGTGGTGCGGCCCATCCTCCTCATCACGGACCGGGCCCGTCCCCTGCAGGAGGGCCGCCTGAACCTGGAGATGGACTACCACTCTGACAACGAGCTGGGCGAGTTGTCCAAGACCCTGGAGCACTCCATGGCCCTCATCCACAGCTATGTGGAGGACATCAACCGGATCATGGCGGAGCTGTCCCAGGGCAACTTCGACGTGTCCACCGCCACGCCCTACATCGGGGACTTCCAGTCCATCGAGACGTCCCTCAACAGCTTCACCTCCACCATCTCCGGCACCCTGGGCAACATCGTCCACACCCAGGGCCGGGTCTCCAGCAACGCCGGGCAGCTGTCCAGCGGCGCCCAGGCCCTGGCCCAGGGCGCGACCGAGCAGGCCAGCGCCGTGGAGCAACTCTACGCCACCCTGGACGACCTGTCCAAGGGCGCGGCCCAGAACGTCCAGTCCGCCGCCGCCGCCCTGGAGAGCGCCCGCCTCACCGGCGAACAGGTGACCGTCAGCGGCCAGCAGATGGAGCAGATGGTCTCCGCCATGAGCGACATCACCAAGTCCTCCCAGGAGATCGGGCGGATCATCGCCACCATTGAGGACATCGCCTTCCAGACCAACATCCTGGCCCTGAACGCCGCCGTGGAGGCCGCCCGGGCGGGCACCGCCGGCAAGGGCTTCGCCGTAGTGGCGGACGAGGTCCGCTCCCTGGCCACCCGGTCCGACGAGGCCGCCAAGGCCACCAAGGATCTCATCGACAACTCCGTCCAGGCCACGGAGCAGGGCAGCCGCATCGTGGGCCAGGTCTCCGAGTCCCTGAAGAAGACCCTGGACTTGGTGATGCAGTCCAACACCACCATCAACACCATCGCCGAGGCCGTCCGGGCGGAATCCGCCTCCATTGCCCAGGTCACCGAGGGCATCGGCCAGATTTCCGCCGTGGTCCAGACGAACTCCGCCAGCAGCGAGGAGTCCGCCGCCGTCAGCTCGGAGCTCTTCGAGGAGGTCCACAAGCTGGAGGACGAGACCCGGAAGTTCCGCCTCAAGAGGGGCTGAGACGTACAAACGGAGCCGCCTGGGCAAGGGCCCAGGCGGCTTTTTCCTACTCCATCAGGCCGGCCCTTCTCATCTGGGCCGTCTTGGACTGGAGGCGGGCGAAGGAGGTCACGCCGTCGTCCTCCTCCAAAAGCGCCCTGACCTCCGGGGACAGGGTCTGGAAGAACTCATAGGCCGAGGGGTCCTGATCCAACAGGTCTTCCAGGCTCAAATATTCCACGCCGTACATTCCAATCACCTCCGGGCTTAGCGTGCCCGGTTTTACAAGGAGCGTCTCATGGAATTTCAAGCAATTTCTGACAGCAAGCGGGACTACCTCCCCCTGCTCCTCCTGGGGGACGAGCAGGAGGACATGATCAACCGCTACCTGGACCGGGGGACCCTCTGGGCCCTGGTTGACGGAGGTCTCCTCCGGGCCGTCTGCGTGGTGACGGAGGAGGGCGGCGGGGATTTTGAGATCAAAAATCTCGCCGTGGCCCCGGAGAGCCAGCGGCGAGGGTACGGCAGGGCCATGGTGGAGCACACGGCCCGGCAGTGCCGGGGGAAGCGCCTCCTCGCCGGCACCGGGGACAGCCCGCTGACGGTGCCCTTCTATGAGGCCTGCGGCTTCCGGGAGGACCACCGGATCCCGGATTTCTTCACCGAGAACTACGACCACCCCATTTTCGAGGCGGGGCGGCAATTGACGGACATGGTGGTCCTTGTCCGGGAGCTCTGAAAAGCCGCGCCGGACGGAGGGTCAAAACCCAAACGGCAGGTACGCGGCGAGCACGGCCAGCAGCACTGAGGGGAGCATATTCGCCACCCGGACCCGATTTCCCCACACCAGGTTGACGCCGACGCCGAAGATCAAAACGGAGCCGATCAGGGACAGGTACGAGACCGCCAGGCCGGTCATGACCGGCGCGATCACCCGGGCCAGCAGGGTGATGGCGCCCTCCAGCAGGAAGACAGGGATCACGGAGAAGACGCAGCCCTTCCCCATGGAGGAGGTCATCACCGCGACGATGATAAAGTCCAGCACCGCCTTCACGGAGAGGGTGGAGCAGTCCCCCGAAATCCCATCCTGGATGGCCCCCACGATGGCCATGGCCCCGATGGACACCGTCAGGGAGGCGGTCACAAAGGCGTGGACAAACCTCGTGTCCCCGCTGTTTCCTGTTTTCTCCTTCAGCCACTCGCCGAATTTCTGGAAGCCCGCCTCAATGCCAATCAGCTCGCCGATAACCGTCCCTATGGCAAGGCAGAGGACGACCAGCATGGACCGCCCGCCGCTGAGCGCCCCGTTCTCTATTTTCAGCATGCCCTCCATGGCTCCGGCGACGGCGATGAACAGCACGCTCACCCCGCAGGCGGTATTCAGGGAGTCCTGCTGCTCCGGGCGGAATATCCGGCCTATAAAATGACCGGTCAGCCCTCCGGCCACAATGCCGGCGCTGTTGATAACCGTGCCCAGTCCTATCATTTTCCGCCACCTGCCTGTCTCTGATTTCGCCGCCGCGGCTTTCCGCGCTCCCCGGGAGCCGGGCGCCGGGACGGCGGCCAGTCCATTATAAAACAGCGCCCGCCGAAAAGCAACAGCTTCCCGGCGGGCGCCCGTTTTCCGCGGGACGGCTCCCGCGCTGACGCGCTTACTCCTTGACGGCGGCCTTCAGGGCCTCCACCCGGTCGGTCTTCTCCCAGGCCACGCCCAGGTCCTCCCGGCCCATGTGGCCGTAGGCCGCCAGCTTGCGGTAAATGGGCTTGCGGAGATCCAGGTCCCGGATGATGGCGGTAGGCCGCAGGTCGAAGACCTTGCCCACGGCCTCCTCCAGCTTCCCGTCGCTGACGGTTCCGGTGCCGAAGGTGTCCACCATGATGCTCACCGGCTTCGCCACGCCGATGGCGTAGGCCAGCTCAATCTGGCAGCGCTTGGCCAGGCCCGCCGCCACGATGTTCTTGGCCACCCAGCGGGCGGCGTAGGCTGCGGAGCGGTCCACCTTGGTGGGGTCCTTGCCGGAGAAGCAGCCGCCGCCGTGGGGGGCGCTTCCGCCGTATGTATCCACGATGATCTTCCGGCCCGTCAGCCCCGCGTCGGCGGCGGGGCCGCCCTTGACGAAGCGCCCGGTGGGGTTCACATAGTATTTGGTGTGCTCGTCCAGCATGTCGGCGGGCAGGACTTCTTTCGCAACCAAATTGATCATGTCCCGGCGAATCTGCTCCAGGGTCACGTCCGGGTTGTGCTGGGTGGAGATGACCACCGTGTCGATGCGGACCGGGTTGTTGTTTTCGTCGTATTCCACCGTGACCTGGCTCTTGCCGTCGGGGCGCATGTAGGAGACCAGACCGCTCTTGCGGACCTTGGTCATCTGGAGGCAGAGCTTCTGGGCCAGGGACAGGGGCAGGGGCATCAGCTCCGGGGTCTCGTCGCAGGCGTAGCCGAACATCATGCCCTGGTCTCCCGCGCCGTGGTTCAGCTCGGTTTCCTCGTTGTTTTTGTTCTCCAGGGATTTGTCCACGCCCAGGGCGATGTCGGCGGACTGCTCGTCAATGGAGGTGATGACGCCGCAGGTGTCGCAGTCGAAGCCGTATTTTCCCCGGTCATAGCCGATGTCCCGGACCACCTCCCGGGCGATTTTGTCGATGTCCACATAGCAGGAGGTCGTGATCTCGCCCATGACGTGGATCAGCCCCGTGCAGGCCGTGGTCTCGCAGGCCACCCGGCCCTGGGGGTCCTTCTCCATGATGGCGTCCAGGACGGCGTCGGAGATCTGGTCGCAGATCTTGTCGGGATGCCCCTCGGTGACGGACTCGGAGGTAAAGAGGTAATGTCTTGCCATGGCGTTCTCCTTCTCGCTTTCTTCAGGAAGCGGCGCGCCTTGTTTCTTCCCGCGCGCTGGGACGATTTTGGCCGGCTGAAAGGCCCTGGAAGGGCAGAGAAAAACCGCGCGTTTCGGCGGCGAAACGCACGGGAAGGGTTTTCCTTGCTCCTCATCTGTCGTTTCCGCCGGATTTGGCACCTTTGCAATGCAGGTTGCCGTGGTTTCATCGGGCCGTTCCCTCCGCCACTCTTGATAAGGATATTTACTTGTCTAGTATTGTATCAGGTCCTGCCGGAATGTCAAGGGCCCGCCGCCCTTTTTCGCCGGAATTTTTTACCGGCTCCGGCATTGTTCAAAAAATGTTGGTGACTTTTTCCTGGGAACGGGGTATAATGCTCTTTAACTCTAAAACAACAATCGGGAGGGAGCACCCTTGAGAAAGCTGAACAGCGCCATGGAGCGCTTCGCGCTCCGGCATCCAAACTTCGGTATCCCCAACCTCATGCTGTACATCGTCA
The DNA here is from genome assembly GCA_910587875.1 of uncultured Oscillibacter sp. Lineage (GTDB taxonomy): Bacteria > Bacillota > Clostridia > Oscillospirales > Oscillospiraceae > Oscillibacter. The sequence continues at coordinate 10,151 of CAJUOD010000045.1, forward strand.
TCGGAAACGTCGTCGCCTTCTTCCTGCTGCGCATGACCGACGGACTGGCCGTCCAGTTTTTGTGGTTCGACTGGGACCAGGTCCTCCACGGGCAGCTCTGGCGGCTTCTCACCTTCATCTTTGTGCCGGACAGTACCAATCCTTTCAATCTGATTCTGTCGCTGTACTTCATGTACTTCATCGGCTCCATGCTGGAGCGGGAGTGGGGCACGCCGAAATTCAACCTCTTCTATCTCTCCGGCTTGGTTTTGACCCTCCTCACCGGCATCATCAGCCACTACGCCTTCGGCAGCGGGACCATCCTGGGGGCCTACTATGTGGGCATGTCCATGTTCCTTGCCTTTGCCGCCCTGTACCCCGACGCCCAGATCCTGTTCATGTATATCATCCCCTTGAAAGCCAAGTGGCTGGCCGTCGCGGACATAGCGCTCTTCGCCGTGGACATCCTGGGCGCTCTGTTCGCCGGGCGCTTCCTCAAGGCGCTGCTGCCGGTGGCGGCCATGCTGAACGTGCTGATTTTCTTCTGGTGCGAGATCGTGGACCAGTTTGACCGGCAGAGGGCTTACTCCCAGCACCGGAACTCCCACCAGACCATACAGTTCAAGTCCGCCGTCCGCCGGCAGCGGAAGAAGGAGGCCCAGCAGGGCTACCGGCACAAGTGCTCCGTCTGCGGCCGAACGGACACGGATTACCCGGATCTGGAGTTCCGCTACTGCTCCCGCTGCGCGGGCTACCACTGCTTCTGCGTGGACCACATCTTCAACCACGAGCATTTCAAGGAGTGAACCCTTTGAAACATACGCTTCCAAGCCCCAAGGCCCGCCTCTCCCTGCCCCTCAGCCTCCTGGCGGCGGTTCTCCTGGCGGGGGGAATCACCCTGCTGGCCCTCTGGTGCCAGCCCAATTCCTTCCGGGGGCTCCTCTCCGGCTTCCTCCGCCAGCCGCTTCTGATCGTTTTGAACGCCCTGCCGGTGGGTCTGCTGCTTCTGGCGGCGGCGGCGCTCTTCCGGAACGTCTTCTTCGGCGCAGCCCTGGCGAACCTTCTGGTGTGCGCCCTGTCCATCGCCAACCGGGTGAAGATCGAGGTCCGGGATGAGCCGGTGTTCCCCCGGGACTTCGCCCTTCTCAAGGAGGTGGGCAGCGCCCTGGAGAACTATGACATCCGCTACCCCGTGGCGCAGATTGCGGCGGTGGTCCTGGTGACCGCCGTCCTGCTGGCGCTGGGGTTCTTCGTGGGCTCCAAGCCCTTCCCCCTGGAGAAGCTCCGGGGCTGGGCGGGGAGCCTGCTGGGCCTCGCCGCCTCCCTGGCGGTCCTGACGGGGCTCATTTTCACCCTCTACGCCTCCAAGGACCTCTATCAGTCCTTCAAGGTCAGCAACGCCGAGTATGTCCCCGCCGTCTTCAACGACCTGGGGTTTCCCTATGCCTTCTGCCACCACTTTACCACCTACCTGGTGGACCGGCCCGAGGGCTTCAGCCGGGCCGAGGCGGAAGCCTGGGAGACCGGGGACCAACCCGGTCAAGGGAAAAATGTCAGCGTGGTCATGGTGATGAACGAGGCTTTCTCCGATATCACCGACGCCCCGGCCTTCCGCTATGCGGAGGAGAACGACCCCCTGCCCAACCTCCACGCCCTGCGGCACGACCCTCACGCCCTCAGCGGCCACGTGGCGGTCCCCGGCTTCGCCGGGGGCACGGCGAACACGGAGTTCGACGTACTGACGGGCATGCAGACCACGGCTCTCTCCGCCTCTACCACCTCCGCCATGCGGGTGGTGAACCGGAACCTGGACAGCCTGTTCCGGGTCTTCGGGAACGACGGCTATGAGACCTCCTTCTACCACCCCGGGGACAACTGGTTCTACAACCGGGAGAACGTCTACCGCTGGTTCGGCGCGGAGGAAACCCTTTTCGTGGGGGACATGGAGGCCCCGGAGTACAAGGGCCGCTGGGTCACAGACGACTACGCGGCGGGCCTCATTGAAAAAGCCTTTGAAGAGGCGGAGAGGCCCCTCTTCCACTTCACCACCACCATCCAGAACCATATGTCCTACACCGCCGACAAGTACGGCCCGGACTACGACTTCCCCCCCACAGGCATTCCCGGCCTCTCGGAGGAGGCGGAGACGCTGCTGAGCGTCTACGTGGAAGGCGTCCGGGACGCGGACGCCATGCTGGGCCGCCTCTGGAAATACTTCGACGCTCAGGAGGAGCCCGTGGTCCTGGTCTACTTCGGCGACCATCTGCCCTACCTGGGGAACGACATGCTGGCCTACAAGGAGCTGGGGCTGGACATCGCCGCCTCGGATGGGGAGCAGCAAGACCCCTTCTCCCCCTATAAAACCCCCTACGTCATCTGGGCCAACGGCGCGGCGGCGGAGGCCCTGGACTGGGACCGGGCCGTGGAATCCCTGGCCCTGCCGGAGTCCATCTCCGCCAGCTTCCTGGGGGCCGCCGTCCTGGAGCTGACGGGCCGGAGGAGCGAGAGCCCCTGGTTCTTCTTCCTAAGCGAGCTCCGCCGGGAGCTGCCCGTGGTCCAAAACAACCTCTGCCAGCTCTTTGACGGCTCTGTCACCGGCGAGCTGACCCAGGACCAGCGGGACCTCCTCCAGCAGTGGCGGAAGTGGAGCTATTACAAGCTCCAGTACAAGGAGGTCCCGTGAGGGCCCGGCCCCTGGCCCTGTGCGGCGTGCTGGCGGCCCTGGCCGTGGCCCTGCTGTGCATGGGCGGCGTGATCCCCGGCATGGTCTTCTGCGCCCCCATCCTGGCCATGGGCGTCCTCCTGCCCGTGCTGGAGGAGCTGGGCCCCAAGGCCGCCGGGACGGCCTACGCCGCCGTGGCCCTTCTGGCCCTGCTGCTGGTCCCGGACCGGGAGACCGCCTTCGTCTACCTGTTCTTCGGCTGGTATCCCATCCTCCGGCCCAAAATCGCCGCCCTGCCCTCCCGGCCCCTGCGGCTCCTGGCCCGGCTGGCGGTATGCAACATCGCCGCCCTGCTGCTCTACGGCCTGGTGCTGCGGCTCATGGGCCTGACGGCGGACCTGCTGGAATCCGTCTGGACTTTCAACGCGGCCCTGCTGGCGGCGGGGAATGTGGTCTTCCTGCTGACGGATTCCACCCTGGCCCGGCTGACCAGCATCTGGCACTGGAAACTGAAAAAGCATCTATACCGATAATACGAGGTGATACCATGAAAACCGCGCTGGTCCTGGAGGGCGGAGCCCTGCGGACCATCTACTCCTCCGGCGTGTGCGACGCCTTCCTGGACGGGGGGCTCCCCCTGCCGGACTACACCCTGGGCGTCTCCGCCGGCATTGCCTACGGCGTCAGCTACCTCTCCCGGCAGAGCCGCCGGAACCTCCAGCTGGTCTGCCGCTTCGCGGGCGACAAGCGCTATATGGGCTTCCGCAACCTGGCGAACCCCCGGAACCGCTCCTACTTCGGCCTCAAGTTCGCCTACGAGACCATCCCCAACGAGCTGATCCCCTTTGACTACGACACCTTCGACGCCTACCCCGGCCGGGCGGAGGCGGTGGTGACGAACCTGACCACCGGAGAGGCGGAGTACCTTCCCGTCCCCCGGCGGGACTCGCCGAATCTCCTGCTGGAGGCCACCTGCGCCATCCCGCTGATGTTCCCCGTCATCGACATCGGGGGCCAGCCCTACCTGGATGGGGGCTGTGCCGACGCCATCCCCTGGCGGCGGGCCTTCCACGAGGGCTGCGACCGGGTGGTGGTCATCCTGACCCGGGAGCGGGACTATTACAAAAAGCCGGGCCGGTCCGACCGGGCCATCGGCCGGGCCTTCAAAAAATACCCCTATTTCCAGGAGACCATGCGCACCCGGTCGGAGCGCTACAACGCCTGCCGGGAGGCTCTGTTCGACCTGGAGCGGCAGGGCCGGGCCCTGGTCATCGCCCCCAGGGACACCCTGGGCTGCTCCCGGACGGAGAAGGACCTGGACACCCTCCGGGCGCTGTGGCAGGAGGGCTACTTCGACGGCCGCCGGGAGATTGAGCGGGTCCGGGAGTTTTGGACAAAGGAATAAAAAAAGGCCCCCTGGCGGACGAACCGTCAAGGGGCCTTTTTCGTTGCCGTCGCTTCAGCCTGGTGAATCACCAGACCATCAGAGCGGACCTAAAGTTCTTTTGCTAACTTTTCTTTCAAGAAAAGTTAGTCTTCGCACAGGCCGGCGGTGATGATAGCCATGGAGTAGACCTCCTGGGCGTTGCAGCCCCGGGAGAGGTCGTTGATGGGGGCGTTCAGGCCCTGGAGGATGGGGCCGTAGGCGTCGAAGGAGCCCATGCGCTGGCAGATCTTGTAGCCGATGTTGCCCGCGTTGATGTCCGGGAAGATGAAGGTGTTGGCCTGACCGTGGACCGGGGAGTCCGGGCACTTGGTCTTCATGACCCGGGGGGAAACGGCGGCGTCGAACTGGAGCTCGCCGTCCACCACCACGCCGGGGAGGGCGAACTTCGCCTTCTCACAGGCGTTGTGCATTTTATCCACGTCCTCGCCGGCGCCGGAGCCGTGGGTGGAGTAGCTTAGGAAGGCCACCTTGGGGTCGATGCCGAAGGTCCGGGCCGTGGAAACGGTCTCCACCGCGATCTCCACCAGCTCCTCCTCGGTGGGCTTGATGTTGATGGCGCAGTCCGCCATGGCGAACACGTCCGGGTCGCCGGTGGCGGAGGGGCGCACCAGGATGAAGCAGCTGGAGACAATCTTGCACCCCGGCTTGGTCTTGATGAGCTGGAGGGCGGGGCGGACGGTGTCGGCGGTGGAGTAGGTGGCGCCGCCCAGCAGGGCGTCGGCGTAGCCCATCTTCACCAGCATGGTGCCGAAGTAGTTGCCCTTCTTCAGGGCGGCGCGGCACTGGTCCTCGGTCATCTTGCCCTTGCGCAGGGCCACCATCTCGGCCACCATCTTATCCATGTCCTCGAAGGTCTCGGGGTCCAGGATCTCCGCGCCCTTGACGTTGAAGCCCACTTCCTCGGCGGCGGCCAGGATCTCCTCCCGGTTGCCCACCAGGACGGGCATCAGGAACGTGGCGGACAGCAGGCGGGCGGCGGCCTCCAGGATGCGGGGGTCGGTGCCCTCGGTGAACACGATTTTGCGGGGATGGGCTTTCAGCTTTTTGATCAGAAATTCAAACATGTCTTTTCCTCCAGATGTACAAGTCTTCGCGGGGGGATTACAGATCCATTATACACCTTTGCCCGCCCCGGTCAATCCAAATTTCGGGGCGGTTTCATAAAAATTTACGATTTTGTCACCAATTTCCAACGCCGCTGTGGCACACTGGACCCGCCTCCTCCGGGCGTTTCCTGCCGAAAGCGCCGGAAACGCCCGGAAATCCCCCGCTTTTTTGCCCCCGCCGGGACTTGACGGAAGGGGAAAAAAGCGGTATGATAGGCACTGGTAACAAATTGTAACTTTTTCGGGACACCCCCATAAGGAGACCCTATGAGCGAAGACAGGAAAAAAACCGCCGCCCCGGCCCCCCCCGGGCAGGACGGCAAACCGAAAACCGCGGCGGACGGCGGACGGGAGGACTTCCCCGAGGGCTGGAGCCCCTGGCGGGACTGGGACCTCCCCCCCACCATCCGGGACTGGGAGCCGGAGGAGGGTGAACGGGAGCGCCCGGAGCGCCGGGAACGCCGCCGTACCCCCTCGTCCCCCCAGAACCGGGAACGCCGCGCCCCAAGGAAAACCCGCCCGGCGGAGGAGCGGGAACCCCGCTCCCCCCGGCAGACCATCGCCCAGAAGCGCCTGCACTTCCGCCGCCGCTGGCGGCGCATCGTCCGGGAGAACAAGGCCCACCGCTTCCCGGAGTCCGAACGGCTGCCCATTCAGCTGATGCTGTTCTTCTGGGGCCTGCTGCCCATGTGGGGCAGCCTCCTCCAGGAGCGGGTGCTGCAAAAGAACAGCGCCTCCCGGCAGAAGAGCGCCCAGAGCGCCCAGAAAAAGCGCCGCTGGCGCATCCACCCCCTGGTCTTCCTGGGCGGGGGCTGCGTGCTGGCGGCGGCGGTGCTGTTCGTCTCCACCTACACCAACGGCGTCACCGTCACCTACGACGGGAAGGTCCTGGGCTCCCTGGCCAGCGAGACCGAGGCCGAGGAGGCCAGGGCGGAGCTGGAGACCGTCACCGCCCGGACCCTGGGCCGGAGCTTCACCATCGACGACTCCCTGATTCAGTACGACTCCGGCCTGCTGCGCCGCCAGGACCTGGTGGACAAGGAGGTCTACGAGGAGGCCCTGAGCGAAGAGGTGGGCATGGTCACCGCGGCCTACTGCCTCTACGTGGACGGGGAGCGCATCGGGGCCACGCCCTATCAGGGGGCCCTGGAGCAGCTGCTCAAGCAGATTCAGCTCTCCGCCACCAACGAGGGCACCATCTCCGTCTCCTTCGCCGAGAACGTGGAGGTCAAGGAGGAGTACGTGCCCACGGACAGCCTGATGAACCTAGGCTACGTGGCCGAGACCCTCTACAGCACCAAGACCGCCGAGGTCACCTACACCGTAGCCAAGGGGGACACCTGGTCCGAGATCGCCGAGGACCACGGCCTCTCCTCCAAGGAGCTGCTGGCCCTGAACCCCGGCTATGACATCGACAAGCTGCAGATCGGCGAAATCCTCACCATGTCCGCCTCTGTGCCCTACCTGACCATGACCGTGGTCCAGCAGGAGCACTATGTGGACAGCGTGGCCTTCGACGTGGAGTACACCGAGAGCCCGGACATCTACGTGGGCGACTACAAGGTGACCTCCGCCGGAGAGTTCGGCGCGGCGGACACGGTGGCCAATGTCACCTATGTCAACGGACAGGAGACGGAGCGCACCGTCCTCTCCTCCGTCACCCTCCGCCAGCCCGTGACAGAATACCGGCTCCAGGGCACGAAGCCCCGGCCCACCTGGCTCCCCACCGGCAGCTTCCGCTGGCCCACCACGGGGCGCATCACCTCCCGGTTCGGCGGCCGGAGCTCCCCCGGCGGTATCGGATCCACCAACCACAAGGGCATCGACATCGCCGTCCCGAGAGGGACTCCCATCTACGCCGCGGACGGCGGCACGGTCACCTACTCCGGGTGGATGGGCGGCTATGGCTACCTGGTCCAAATCGACCACGGCAACGGCTATGTGACCCGGTACGGGCACAACAGCAGCCTGACGGTCTCCGTGGGCGCCAAGGTCTACAAGGGCCAGCAGATCGCCCGGGCGGGCTCCACGGGCAACTCCACCGGCAGCCACTGCCACTTTGAGGTCCGCTACAACGGCGTAGCCAAGAACCCGCTGAACTATCTGTAGCCATGATAAAAGGACCGCCGGAATATCCGGCGGTCCTTTCCGTGTCTTGATTACGGCAATTTGTACTTCTCCAAATCCTTGTCCAGGCTGGCGGTGAACTCTCCCGCGGCCTTGAAGTCGTGGAGGTAGGCGTGGCGCTGCTCAGCGTGGTCCTCCCGCTCCTCGATGACGCAGACGGCGATGTTGGAGCAGTGGTCGGACACCCGCTCCAGGTTCGTCAGCAGGTCGTTCAGGATGAAGCCCAGCTGGATGGTACACTCCCCGCTCTGGAGCCGGTGGATGTGCCGGGCCCGAATTTCGTCGGTGAGCCGGTCCACGGTCTCCTCCAGGGGCTCCACCATTTTGGCGGCGGCGGGGTCGTCGGCCCGGAAGCAGTCCACGGAGACCGTCAGAATGTCCTCCAGGGCCCGCTCCAAAACCCGGAGCTCCGCCTCTGCCGCCCCGGAGAAGCTCAAGCCCTTCTCGTGGAGCTCCCGGGCGGACTCCTGGATATTCAGGGCGTGGTCCCCGATGCGCTCGAAGTCCCCGATGGCGTGGAGCAGCCGGGAGACGGTGTGGATGTCCTCCATGGAGAGGCCGTGCTGAGAGATCTGCACCAGGTAGCCGCTGAGGCGGTCCTCGTAGATATCCAGCTTGTCCTCATTTTCCAGAAGCTCCGCCTCCAGCTTCCCGTCATACTTGGAGAGCTGCCCCAGGGAGCGGAGCAGGCTCTCCCGGGCCAGGGCCGCCATCTCGCAGGTCATGGCGGCGCACTCGCTGACCGCCGCGCCGGGGGTGCGGATCAGCAGGGGATCCAGAAAGGCGAACTGGGGGGTCTTGTCCTCTTCCTTGACAGCCGCCCGGGCCAGCCATTCCAGCTGGCGGGAGAAGGGCAGCAGCAGGGCGGTGGTGCCCACGTTGAAGACCGTGTGGCACAACGCCACGCCCACGGCTCCCACGGCGGAATCCATAAAGGGGAAGTGGAACAGCAGGTCCCCGCCGCAGAAGAGGATGAGCCCAATGGCCGTGCCCACGATGTTGAAGGCGATGTGGATGACGGACACCCGCTTCGCCCCCCGGGAGACCCCGATGGAGGAGATCAGCGCCGTGACGCAGGTGCCGATGTTCTGGCCCATGATGATGGGAATGGCCACCCCGTAGGTGATGGACCCCGTGAGGGCCAGGGCCTGGAGGATGCCCACGGAGGCCGCCGAGGACTGGATGACCCCGGTGAACACCGCGCCCACGGCCACGCCCAGCAGGGGATTGCGGAAGGCCGTCAGCAGGTCCGAGAAGCCCGGCATCTCCGCCAGGGGGCTGACGGAGTTCTTCATCATCTCCATGCCGGACATCAAAATGGCGAAGCCGATGAGGATGCGCCCCACGTCCCGCCGCCTCTGGCGCTTGGAGCCCATGATGAGCAGGATGCCCGCCAGGGCGAAGAGGGGGGCGAAGTTCTCCGGCTTCAAGAGGTTCAGCAGGACGCTTTCGCTCTCGATGCCGGTGAGGGACAGGATCCAGGCCGTCAGCGTGGTGCCCACGTTGGACCCCATGATGACCCCGATGGTCTGCCCCAGCTCCATGACGCCAGAGTTCACCAGGCCCACCAGCATCACCGTCACCGCCGAGGAGGACTGGACGGCGATGGTGATGCCCGCGCCCAGCAGCAGGCCCTTCATGGGGTTGGAGGTCATGCGCTTTAAAAGCCGCTCCAGCCGGCCGCCGGCCATCTTCTCCAGGCTCTTGGACATGGTGGTCATGCCGTAGAGGAAGAAGGCCAGGCCGCCGCAGAGGGTAAACAGGGAAAAAATATCCATGCAGTATTCCTCACTTCCGCGTCCGCCCCAGGGCGGACGCTCCATCTTATGTGACGGCTCCATTATATATGTGAGAGGCGGGAACGGGGAATCGGCGGAATGACCAAAACGCAAACTTTGCGTAAAATTTTGGCATTTCGTCCAAAATTAAGCTTTCTCTTTGTCTGTTTCGCCAGGCGCTTCCTCCGGCGATTCCTCCTCCGGCTCCGGGATCCAGGGGCAGCGGCCGTAGAAGGAGGTCAGGGAGCGGATTTCCTCCGCCAGCTCCGGCGTGGCCTGGCCCGGGAGGAGCCGCCAGCGCCAGTTGCCGGACCCCACGCCGGGGACGTTGATGCGGCTCTCGCTGCCCAGGCCCAGGTAGTCCTGCATCTGGGCCACGAAGAGCTCCGCCACGCTGCCCTGGCCCGCCCGCAGCAGGGCCCGCCGGACCTCCTCCGCGCCGGAGGCGCCCAGATACGCTTCGGCGAAGGCCCGCTCCCGCTTGGGGGCGGAGGCGTACCACCCGGCGGCGGTGTCGTTGTCGTGGGTGCCGGTGTAGCAGACGCAGTGGGGCCGGTAGTTGTGAGGCAGGTAGGCGTTGGAGGGGTCCGAGAAGGCGAACTCCAGCACCTTCATCCCCGGCAGGCCTGACTCCTCCCGGAGCTTATGGACCCCGTCGGTGAGGATGCCCAAATCCTCGGCGATGAAGGCCACGCCCTGAAACCAGGAAGACAGCACGCCCAGAAGATCCATGCCGGGCCCCTTCTCCCAGGCGCCCACCCGGGCGGTCTCGGACTCCGCCGGGACGGCCCAATAGCTCTCCAGGCCCCGGAAGTGGTCGATGCGGATCACGTCGAAGAGCTTGCTGGCCCCCTCCACTCTCCGGATCCACCAGCCGAAGCCGTTGCGCTTCATGGCCTCCCAGTCGTAGAGGGGATTCCCCCAGAGCTGTCCGTCCTCGGAGAAGTAGTCCGGCGGGACCCCGGCCACCTTAGAGGGCTTCCCCTCCCCGTCCAGGAGGAACTCCTTCCGCTCGCTCCACACGTCGGCGGAGTCCAGGGAGACGTAGATGGGCAGGTCCCCGATGAGGCCCAGGCCCAGGCCGTTGACGTAGGTCTTCAGCGCCGCCCACTGGGTGAAGAACCAGTACTGGAGGCAGGTCTCAAAGGCCACCTCCTCCGCCAGCTCCACCCGCCAGCGCTCCACGGCCCCGGGCTCGTGGCGGCGGAGGCCCTCGTCGGGCCACTGGAACCAGGGCAGGTCCCCAAAGTGCCGCTTGGCGGAGCGGTACAGGGCGTATTCCCGGACCCAGGGGCGCTCCTCGGCGAAGGAGCGGGCGGCCTCCGCCGCCTCGCCGCTGACCCGGGAGAAGGCCGCCCGGAGCAGGGGCTCCCGGCTCTTTTTCAGGGCGGCGTAGTCGACCTTGTCCCCGGCGGGGACCTTGGCGGAGGCCAGCTCCTCCCCCGTCAAGAGGCCATCCTTCGCCAGAAGGTCCAGGTCGATGAACAGGGGATTCCCGGCGAAGGTGGACTCGCTGGCGTAGGGGGAGTCCCCGGCCCCGGCGGGGCCCACGGGGAGAATCTGCCACCAGGACTGGCCCGCGTCCTGGAGGAAGTTGGCGAAGGCCCGGGCCTCCGCCCCCAGGGAGCCGATGCCGTACTCCGAGGGCAGGGAAAAAATGGGCAGGAGGATGCCTGCGGAACGTTTCATAATAAGAAGACCTCCATGATGAGTAGTGTACCCCTTCATTGTAAAAAAACGCCCCCCGGTTGTCAAGGACCGGAGGGCGTGAGATTTAGAGCTTTTTCTCGTAGCAGTTCAGAATCTCGTGGATGTACCCCTGGAAGAAAAATTCCGTGCTCCCGGCGAAGCGGTAGCCCAGGGAGGGGTAGAGGTGGTTGGTGGGGGCGTTCCCCTCCCAGGTGTCCAGGCGGATGACCGTCTTCCCCTGGGCCCGGGCGGTCTCCTCGCAGAAGGCCACCATCCGCCTGCCGTACCCCTTCCCGGACTGGGCGGGGTGGATGCACAGGGTGTGGATGACCCCCACCTCCTCCCGCTCCGCCGGGACGGACCAGGGGATTTTGTCGTACTCGGGGAGCTGTTCCCCGTTGAGGTTCACCACGCCCCAGAGGACGCCAACCTCCTCGCCCACGTACAGCGTCCCGGCCTCCAGCACCTGCCGGGCGCTGTCCACGGTGGGATAGGTTCCCCGAAGCCAGTTGGTGTAGACGGGGCCCTGGTCCTCCTTGTCGAAAATCGCCTCGTAAATCTCCCCGATCCGGGGCAGGTCGGCGGCGGCGGCTTTACGGATCATCACGCTTCTCCTCTCCGCTTTCTTCGGTCTCCGGGGCGGGCTCCCCCGCTTCCGCAGGCGGTTCCGGACTCTCCCCCGGGGCCAGGATTTTTTCGGAGATCATGTGGACCTTCTTGGCCGCCGGCTCGATCTCCGCCGGGCGGGTGGAGGCGTAGGGGTTCTCCACCAGGGCGGGGTCCCGGCCCTCGATGATAGCCACCATCTCCGCGCCGGTGATGGTCTCCTTCTCCAGGAGATAGGCGACGACCTTGTCCATGTCCTCCCGGTTTTCCCGAATGACCTCCACGGCGGTCTTGTAGGCCTCGTCCAGCAGGACCTTGACCGCCTTGTCCATCCGGGCGGCGGTGTCCTGGGCACAGTCCATGCCGTAGCCCCCGTCCAGGTACTGATTTCTCCGGGAGGCCAGGGCCATCATGCCGAACTCCTCGCTCATGCCGAACATGGCCACCATGTTCCGGGCCACGTTGGTGGCGTCCTGGATGTCCTGGGAGGCCCCGTTGGTCATGGTGTCCATGACCACCTCCTCGGCGGCCCGGCCGCCCATGGAGACGGTGATTTTCGCCATGAGCT
>CAJUOD010000046.1 GCA_910587875.1 uncultured Oscillibacter sp.
GAATGTGCTGGCTAAGACCAAGAAAGAGTGCGCAGAGAAGCTGGAACAGCTGAAAAAGGAACAAGGCGGCTCCGGGCCGATGAAGGTCAGGTCGGGAATGCGGTTCGGGGACTGGCTGGACTTCTGGTATCAGAACTACTCCAAGCCGGCCCTGCGGCACACCACCCAGCTGAACTACGAGAATTGGATCTACCTCCATGCCATTCCTGGAGTAGGGGACATCCCGCTGAACAAGCTGTCTCAGTCTGACCTCCAGCAGTTCTTCACCGAGATGAAAAAGGGTGGGCGAATCAACAACGTGGAGCGTCACGGTGCGGGAATGGCGGACCGCTCAGTGCGCAGCTGTCATGCGGTGTGCCAGATGGCGCTGGATCGGGCGGTGAAGGAGGGGCTCATCCGGGTGAACCCGGCCATCGGCTGTAAACTGCCGCCCCTGCGGGAGAAGGAAATGAAAATTCTGACCAAGGAGGAAATCCAGCGGTTTCTGATCCAGGCCAAGGCGGAGGGGATGTACGAGCTGTTCATCCTGGAGCTGACCACGGGGATGCGCCGGGGCGAGCTGCTGGCCCTGCAATGGTCCGACCTGGATTTCAAGACGGGGCGGCTCCGCATCAGTAAGCAGGTGTACTCCGTCAACGGAAAGTTGGAAGTCAATGAGCCCAAAACTAAGGCCGCCGTCCGCACCATCATCCTGCCTCCCGCCATGGTGGAACTGCTGGCGGAGTACAAGGCACAGGTATTCTCAGAGTGGATGTTCCCCTCCCGTATCAAGTCAGAGCAGCCCGTGGATCCAGGCTATGTCCGCAAGCGTCTGCAAGTCATCCTGGATCGGGCCGGGTGCAAAAGGGTGAGGTTTCATGACCTCCGCCACACCTTCGCTACCATGTCCCTGGAGAACGGGATGGATGTGAAGACCCTGTCCACCATCATCGGGCATGTCTCATCCGCCACCACACTGAATATCTACACCCACGTCACTGGCGAGATGCAGCGGAACGCGGCCCGGAATATTGACCAGGGCATCGCCGGGGTGGAGGTGCAGGAGCAAGACGAAACGGAGCGGGAGGAAACTGCTCCTCCAGTACAGTTCACCCCCTACCGCCCTCCCCACCGCAGGTCGGGGACGGGCTGCATCAGCCAAATCAACGACCACCTGTGGGAGGGCCGCTACTCACCTAAGTGGATCGACGGCAAAAAGCACGCCCGCAACATCTACGCCCACACCCGTGAGGAGTGCGAGGAGAAGTTGGCGGCGCTGATCGTTCAGATGAAACGGGAACTGGCAGAGTTGAAAGCGGCACAGGCGGCGGGAATGTCCTCCAGATACTGAGGTGCCATAGACAAAGATAGGACAGCGGATCGAGGTGATTTGCTGTCCTTTTCTGAGGCGGAGGCAATTTGTGCAGATGGAGTCTGCATAAATTCTTTTCTTCTTGATAAACGACCGATGCCGTGATATGCTTGGTTTGTTCATTCATTCAGATTTGATGGGGGTGAAGTCGTGGGGGAGCAGCGATTTGCAAAACGGGATTGGACCCTTTTCCGCAGTAAAATCGGCAGCTGGCAGGAAGCCTACATGGGCAGGCTATGCGATGAATACATAGAACTGCTGAGCGGCGATGGTGATCCGTCAGAAAAATTCTGGAAGCTGGATAAGCGGATAAGAAGTGACAAAAGAAATCCAGGCGTCCAGCTAGAAATGACCCGAACAAATTTTATCTACAACATCATCGCGCTTATCAACAATGATGTGATCAGCATAGAAGCTCTGGAAGATTTCAGTGATGAACTGAAGGAAACTGTAAAAGCCCTCCTTGAGCGGCAGAACTGGAACTGCTCAGATGAAGAGTAACTTCGGGTAGCAGAGTGTGAGCTGGATTGCTCCTATTGGAACAAAAAATTAAAAGGGAGTTTTATTGGACACCTCCTGCTGTAAGCTGGAAGCACAATGCGAGACACCATGCCAAAAGGAGGATTCTGTATGAAGCAGAAAATTGGTTTTTGGAATGAGATTCAAGGAGATGCCGACAATATCACTTGCTCTAAGGATGAAGCTCCAGTCTCCGCACCGAAAAAGTCCCTGGTGCAGGTTTATTTCCCCAAGCGAGGAATGGATCTGTCCTACTACAACGACCAGTTTGACCTCCAGGTGGGAGATACCGTCTATGTGGACGGCAAGTTGGAAGGCCTGCGGGGGCGTGTGACCGCTGTAAACTACAGCTTTAAGATCAAGCTCTCCGATTATAAGCGGGTGGTCGCTGTGGCGGATACCCACATCTCTGGAGAACTCCGCATGGCCGGCTCCCACCTGGTATCTTTTGACTCTCAGACGATCCCCTATGAGAAAATCATCACCTGGTTCAAGGCCCCGGACAAAGAGGATGACGTCTATGTGTCTGGCAGTGATGACCACAGCTTTCGGCTGGACGACCTCAGCGGAATGAAGGTCACCAGCGCCATTGCGGAGCGTGGGCACGACTACTATACAGAGAACCGGGTTGTCTACCTCTGCATTGACCGTGGTCATGGGCGGGGGATCGTGGAAGGAACTTCCCCTTATGAGATCGAGTTTGATTATGGCGGCGGCGAGATCAAAAATCTCACCTGCAGCTGTTATTGCGGCTATCCCTGTAAGCACACCTTTGCCGCCATGCTCCAGCTGCGGGAGACGCTGAAGCTATTGGAAGAGAAGGACGGTTTCGATTGGAATGAGGGCGGTTACGCTGCGGCGATCAGTCAAGGTGCCTTTTTCTCTTTTTCCGTGGACGGAAAAACGACCGGTAGCTTCGTGTTTCGATAGTCTCACACACAGCAAAGGTTGAGGCGCTATATCCAAAGAATAGGACGGCGGGCCAAAGTAGCAGCCCGCCGTCCCAAATTTTCTGAAACCCGTCTGTGGTATTTCTGTGGTCAAAAGAAAAATCACCCCAGTTTTCACTGAGGTGATTTCCTTATTGGTGGACCTGAAGGGGATCGAACCCTCGAACCTCACGGATGCGAACCGTGCGCTCTCCCAGCTGAGCTACAGGCCCAAATCGGCACTTTTCATGCGAGAAAAGTTGCGAATTTTGGATTTTTCAAATATTCGATTTTTATGGGAAAGTCCAACAAATCGGACAGGAAAACGGGGAACAGAAAATCGGGTCGGATGTGTCTCACTATGGATGCGAACCGAACGCTCTCCCAACTGAGCTACAGGCCCAACTCCATTCCATTCTGCGGGTCACGAGAAAAGCCTTGGAAACCGAAGTTCCAAGGCTGTTCTCTGTCCTGGTGGAGATAAGCGGGATCGAACCGCTGACCTCTTGAATGCCATTCAAGCGCTCTCCCAGCTGAGCTATACCCCCGTGTCAGGTGTTCCGCATCAGAACAGTGATTATCATAGCAAAGCCCGACGAAAATGTCAAGGGGTTTTTTCAGAAATTTTGCTTTTTTTCTCCCGCGGAAAACGGGGCGGGGAAGTCCCCGCCCCGTCGGCTCAGTGTGCGCCCCCGGTCATGCTGTCCATGGCCTGGTCCACCGCCGTGCCCAGCTTGTGGATGCTCTGGTCCATCTGCTTCTTCACGGTCCGGCGGCTGCTCTGGGGGGCCATCATTCCCGCCACCGCGCCGGCGGCCACGCCGGCGCCGATGCCCAGGAGAAACCCGGTGCTCTTCTTCATCTTCATTCACTCCTTTTCCGTGCGGCTACAGTTTGCCCCGGCGGAAGAGAAAAAATCCGCCGGACCATTTGCCAAAGCCCGCCAAACGCGGTATACTGTGGAAAAGAAATTTTGATCCCGGGAGGGACTGTTATGACCACCATCTATCTCATCCGCCACGCCGAGGCGGAGGGCAACCTCTACCGCGTCGCCCAGGGCCAGCACGAGAGCAGCCTCACGGACCGGGGCTGGCGGCAGGTCAAGGCCCTGGAGCGCCGCTTTGCCGACATTCACATCGACGCCGTCTACGCCAGCGACCTCTACCGCACCCGGGCCACCGCCACGGCGGTTTACCGCCCCAAAAACCTGCCCCTCCATCGCTGCCCCGGCCTCCGGGAGATCTGCGTGGGGGACTGGGAGGGCCGGACCTGGGGGGACATCGCCCGCGCCACGCCCCAGGCCATGGCGGACTTCGGCAGCCGCATGGACCGCTGGTCCATCCCCGGGGCGGAGACTCCGGCGGAGGTACTGGAACGGGTCCGGCGGGCCGTGGAGGATATCGCCCGGGAGAATCCGGGGAAGACCCTGGCCCTCTTCTCCCACGGCTACGCCATCCGCCTCCTGCTGGCAAACCTCCAGGGCATCTCCCTCCGGGACACGGGGGAAAAATCCCCCACGGGGGACAACACCGCCGTCTCCCTGCTGGAGTGGGACGGAGAGCGCCTCCGGGTGGTCTTCGCCAACGACAACAGCCATTTAAAGACCCCCGAGTACCTTGCGGGGGAGAAACCCACCCGCGCCAAGCGAGCCTTTGCCCTGGAGCCCGGGCTGTGGTTCCGCCCCCTGGAGGGCCCGGAGGCCCAGGAGCGCCTGTCCGCCGCTTGGGCGGAAGCGGGCGGGCCCGTCCCCGCCGCCTCGTTGACCCTGGAGGGCCTTTTGGACGAGGAGCCCGTGGGTCTTCTCCACATGGCCCCGGAGACGGGGCGCATTCATCTTGCCTATATCCGGCCTGACTGCCGCCGCCGGGGCCTGGGGGTCCAGCTCATGGGCCAGGCGGTGCTCCGCACCCGGGAGCGGGGCGGGGACACCCTGTCCGCCGTCTTGGCCCCCGGACACCCCGGGGAGGCCTACCTCCGGGACTGCGGCTTCGACCCCCGGGGGGAGGAGGCGGGCCTGACCCTTTGGCAAAAGTCCATCGGCTTCGACCCGACGATTTAGGGACGCGCTAAGACTTCGCAAATTCCTTGTCCGCCCCGCCAGGATTTGACAAAGTTAGCGTTGACAAAACGTGTATGATTTCCTATAGTGGTCTCACAGCTCATGGCTTCGTAAAAGGGAGTAGCTTACGTTTCAAACGTGGCGCGGCTCGTCATCACGGCGGCGGTCCTTCCGCCGCCCGGGCCCGCTGAAAAGCGAGACTTTTATCCCGTGGGACAACTGCCGGTTTTTCGGCGTTGCCCCGGGGGATAGAGGTCTCGCTGAATTTTTGGAAAGCGGTGGATGGTATGGAAATTTGGATTACGGTGCTCCTGTTTCTCTTGGGGCTGCTCCTCATCATCAAGGGCGGCGACTGGTTCCTGGACGGAGCCGTGTGGATCGCGGAGGCCACGGGGGTCCCCCGGTTCATCATCGGGGCCACCATCGTCTCCCTGGCGACCACCCTGCCGGAGCTGACGGTCTCCGTCACCGGCACCCTCCAGGGGGAGGTGGACCTGGCGGTAGGCAACGCCGTGGGCTCCGTCACGGCCAACCTGGGGCTGATTCTGGGTATCTCCCTGGTGTGCATCCCCTCGGCGGTGAAGCGCTCCCAGTTCCAGCTGAAGGCCCTGCTGATGGTCCTGGGCGCGTCGCTGCTGCTGGTCCTCAGCCGGGGCGGGACGCTGCGGGCCCTGCCGGGCCTGGCGCTGTTCGCGGTCTTCGGCGTGTATATCTGGAGCAACCTCCGAGACGCCCGGGCGGGCATGGCGGAGGACCGGGAGGCCCACCCCAAGCGCCGCACCATCTCCCGGCGGAAGATGGCGGGGAAGCTGTTCCTCTTCGCCCTGGGCATCACGGCCATTGTCATCGGCTCCCAGCTGCTCATCAACTACGGCAGCGAGCTGGCCCTGCTGATGGGCGTCCCCGCCAGCATCATCGGCGTGACGATGGTAGCCATCGGCACGTCCCTGCCCGAGCTGGTGACGACCCTGACGGCCATTGCCAAGAAAGAGGCCTCTATGTCCGTGGGGAACATCATCGGGGCCAACGTCATCGACCTGACCATGATCCTGCCGGTCTGCTCCGCCGTCAGCGGCGGGGCCCTGACCATCGGGGCCCAGACCACGGCCCTGGATATGCCCGCGTGCCTGCTGCTGTGCTGCGTGGCGGTGATCCCGCCCCTGGTGACGGAGCGGTTCTACCGCTGGCAGGGCGTGGTCATGCTGGGACTGTACGCAGGGTATGTGGTGCTTCTGGTAACATGAAAAAAGCCCGGCGCGGGAACCTTCCGCGCCGGGCCTTCCTTTATTCTTCAGGACTCTCCCTCTTCCTCCAGCAGCCGCAGGCCCGCCAGGTCCGTCACCGGCAGGGAGAAGGTCACGGCCTGGGCCTTGGTGTGCATGCCCGCCTGGGTCATGACGGCCTTCATGATGGGCTTCCGGGCCTCCTCCTTGGCCAGGATGAAGACGATCTCCTTCTCCGCCGCCAGGGACACGCCCAGGAACTTTCTCGCCAGCTCCGTCCCCGTGCCCTTGGCGTGAATGGTGGTGCCTCCGGCGGCCCCGGCGGACCGGGCGGCGTCCATTACCTGGTCCGTGTGGCCCCGGTTGGCGATGACCACGATGAGCTCGTGGGTGATTTCCTTGTCCATGTCGTCCTCCTCCTCCATCTGCCAGGACAGCAGGTAGTCCCGGGCCCGGGCCCCGCCCACGCTGGAGATGGGCACGGCCATCAAAATGCCCCGTCCGGGCACGTCCAGCCACAGTTCCCGGGCCGCCCGGCGCACCAGCCGCCCGGACCGGGGGGCCGCCAGCAGCAGCACGACCTTTTCCGTGGCCTCCAGCCCCAGGTAGTCCAGCACCTCCGTGGCGGCGGTGCCCTGGCCCAGGGCCGACAGGATCAGCGTGGCCCCCTGGGCCTGGAACCAGGAGGCAAACTCCCCGCCCCGGCTCCGGTCCGTGATGACGATCATGAGAACGGCTCTGTCCATGGGCGGGCCTCCTCTCTCAAAGCGCTTGCGCGCGTAGACTCAATATACAAGATCGATGATCTCCTCGTCCTCCGCCGCCTGGGCCAGCTGGGCTTTCAGCTTCCACTGGTAGGCGAGCCCTAAAAGCTGGATGGTCAGGAGCGGCGTCATGGCCACCATGGCCACCACGCCGAAGGCGTCCGTGACGATGCTGCCCCCCAGGGCCTCGCAGGCCCCCATGGCGAAGGGCAGGAGAAATGTGGCCGTCATGGGACCCGAGGCCACGCCGCCGGAGTCGAAGGCGATGGAGGTGAAGATTTTGGGCACGAAGAAGCTGAGGACCACCGCCAGCAGGTATCCGGGCACCAGGAAGGCGAAGATGGACACCCCCGTCAGCACCCGAACCATGGCAAGGCCGATGGACACCGCCACGCCGATGGACAAGCTGGCGCTCATGGCCCCGCCGGGGATGGCCCCGGAGGTAATCTCCTCCACCTGCTTGTTCAGCACGTGGACCGCCGGCTCCGCCTGGACGATGAACCAGCCCATAAGCATGCCGATGGGAATCAGCAGCCAGTTGAAGGACAGCCCGGCGATCTGGCGGCCCAGATAGGTGCCCGCCGGGAGGAAGCCCACGTTGACCCCCGTGAGGAACAGGGCCAGGCCGATGTACGTATAGAGGAGGCCGATGACGATCTTCCAGACCTTCTTCCGCTTCAGCCGCAGGGCCAGCACCTGGAAGACCCCGAAGAAGGCGGCGATGGGGAACAGGCTCTTGAAGACCTCCACGGCGTACTCCGGGAAGGCGGAGACGAAGAGGCCCCCCAGCTCCCGGCTGTCCGCCGCCTGGGGCATGACGGAGGGGCTATAGGCCCCGGAGGCGGGGAAGATCATCGCTAAAATCAAAACCGCCAGAATGGGCCCCACGGAGCACAGGGCCACCAGGCCGAAGCTGTCCTGTGCGGCGTTCTCGTCGCTTCGGATGGAGGAGACGCCCAGGCCCAGCGCCATGATGAAGGGCACCGTCATGGGCCCGGTGGTGACGCCGCCGGAGTCGAAGGCCACCGCCAAAAAGTCCTTGGGCACAAAGAAGGCCGCCAGGACGAAGACCACGGCGTAGGACCCCACCAGCAGCCACTGGAGGGAGATCTGAAACAGGATGCGGAGCAAAGCCACCACCAGAAAGACCCCCACCCCGACGGCCACGGCCCCGATGAGCACCGCGTTGGGGATGCCGGGCACCTGGGAGGCCAGCACCTGGAGGTCCGGCTCGGAGATGGTAACCACCACGCCGATCAGAAAGCTGACGGTGACGATGACCCAGACCTTCCGGGAGTTCGCCATGTGGGTGCCCACCTGCTCGCCGATGGGGGTCATGGCGGCCTCGGCCCCCAGGGTGAAAAAGCCCATGCCCAGAATCAGCAGCACCGCCCCCGCCAGAAAGGCCAGCAGCGCGTCCACCGGCAGGGGAGCCACAGTGAGGCAGAGGACCAGCACGATGGCCGTAATGGGCAGCACGGAGGCCAAGGCCTCCCGGACCTTCTCCCCCAGAACGGTCTTGGTCCGGCCCATCCGGTCCTTCCAGCGTCCCAGCCTGCCCACGCGTCCTCCTCCTCTCTGAGAGCGAATTTCAAATATGGTTTATCTTAGCACAAAACCGCCCCTCTTCGCAAGGGAATCCGGCGTTCTTTACAGGAAATTTACACCTTTGGGCCAAGTGAAAAAATCGGTTGCATTTCCGGCCGGTTTCCAGTAGAATAGATGTTTGACAGCACTGTCGGAATATTCCAGCGGCCCCGCCGCTGAAGTCACGAGGTAACGCCATGAATCAAAAAGAAGTCAGCGAGCTCCGCCGCCGCTTCCGGCCGGAGAAAAGCGCCGTCAGCCGGGTCTACGGCTGCTATGTCAACGGCTCCAGCCGGGAGATCATCTCCTACCTGGACGAGTCCCTGGGGAACATGCCCCTGGAGGAGGCGGAGAAGTACTTAAGCCTCCTGAAAAAATCCCTCTCCGGCGCTTTGGGGAAGAACCTCATCGACGTGGTCTTCTCTACGGCGCAGGTGATGGACAGCGACGAGCACCGCCTCCTCTCCGCCCTGCGGGAGTCCCAGCTCAAGGACGGGGAGATTCGAGAGACCTTCTACCGGACGGTCATCGACGCCCTGGACATGGGGGAGGACAACTATCTCATCCTCCTGGCCCACGACGCCTACGACGTGCCCCATCGGGGGAAGGACGGCGAGGCGGACCCCGACGGGTCGGACGAGGTGTTCTCCTACATCCTATGCAGCGTCTGCCCGGTGAAAACCTGCAAAATGGAGCTGGGCTACTTCCCCGGCGAGAACGAGTTCCACAGCTGCGCCGCCGGGCAGGTGGTCTCCGCCCCGGAGCTGGGCTTCCTCTTCCCCGCCTTCGACGACCGGGCAGCGAATATCTACAACGCCCTCTTCTATTCCCGGAAGCCGGACCAGCTCCACCAGGAATTCCTGGACGCCGTCTTCCGCACCGAGCCCCCCATGTCCGCCGCCGAGCAGCGGGAGGCCTTCCAGGGGGCCCTGACCGGGGCCCTGGAGGAGGCTTGCAGCCTGGAGGTGGTCCAGGCGGTCCACGGGCGGCTCCTGGAGAAAATCGAGGCCGCGAAGGAGGACAAAGAAGCGGAGCCCCCGGCCCTCTCCGCCGGGGAGATCGGCGGCGTCCTCCGGGACTGCGGCGTGCCGGAGGAGAAGGCGGCGGCCTTCCAGGAGCGGTGCGCCCAGGCCTTCGGCGGCGCGGCGCTGAACCCGGAGAATCTCATTGACGCCAAACGCTTCGACGTGAAGACAGAGCACGCCGCCATTTCCGTCGACCCGGCCCACAGCTATCTGGTGGAGACCCGGATGATCGACGGGCGGAAGTACCTGCTCATCCCCGTGGAGGAGGGCGTGGAGGTCAACGGCCTGCCCGTGGAGGTGGCGGGCGGCGGCGAACCGGCGTAAAAGGCGGCGGGGCCCGTAAGGGTCCCGCCGCTGATTCCGCTGTTTTAGTATTTTAGGGGGTGAGCGTCCGTGTACAGCTTCCCGACGTTGATGGCGTAGAAGTCGAAGTTATCCAAAAGCGCCTCGAGCTCCTTGGGATATCCCTTCCCGGAGCTGCGGATTACATCCATCAGATGCACACTGACAGGATACCGGGTCGGGTCCATCCGGGTGGGGAGCCGGTGGGAAAAGCTCCAGCCCTGATACTGGATATGCACAGCGCTGTCGAACAGCGACGGCTCTCCGGGAATCTCCTCCCCCATGGACGGCGGGTATTGGTTCAGACCCTTGCCGTTGGAGTCAAAGAGCATCTTGAACCCCTCCGGCGGAGGCATCGTCCAGTCGATCATGCTCCCGCCCGTTTCCCGGAGGGCGTTGTTGAACCCGGTGTTGTAGGAGGCGTAGCGGGTATTGCGGACGTCTCCCTTCGGGAAATCCCGGGGCAGCTCCATCGGGCCGCAGCCATACTTATAGGAGAGAGCCTCGAAGTGGTCATGAACGGTGTCGATCAGGTCCTCCGTTTTGTAATAGTAATCGGAGTTATAATAGACGGTGAAGCTGGTGCATCCCATTTCTTTGGCGACTTCCTTGCCTTCCACGTAACTTGCGCTTTTCATGGTGTCAACCATGAGGATTCGGCTATAGCCATATATGTCTCTTAGGGCTTCCTGTGCGACCTCTGCTGTATCAAAGCCTTTGTCACCCCAATACGCCACAATATCAGATATGGCATGGTCCAGCGTCCGCAGTACGGACTCCTTGTCAATATTCCCCGAGGCGTATTCATCAAACATGGCCGGAAGCTGGTTGTGGAGCCGGACAGTAAGCCCTTCGTCCTCGCCAAAGGCACAGCCAAAACTTAGGGGCCTTTTTACTGAGGGATTCTCCGGTCGACCGGAAATCGTGACGGTATCCATAGATTTTGCAAGGGAAGCGTCCTTTTGGGCGGGTTCCCCAGCTTTGGCTTCTGCCTGAATGGCAGCTGCTAAGGGTACAGCTGTTTGACGCTGGTTATTTACGGAAAGCATAGTGACCTCCAATCGCTGACGCCGTTATTCGTTTGTCTCACTGAGCAGGGAGTCCAGGCTCTCGTCAATGGCCCCGGTGACAAAGTGGTCAATGAAGCCCTCCATCATCTTTACATACTCCTTGGACCAGTCGTTGAGACCGCTGACTTGGTGCACATTCTTTTTCATTGCGGCCGCAAATTGGACCGTGTCAAAGGGCTGGTCCGCCACGCGATACCATTGGTCTGCCGTCATGAGAGAATGCTTCTCGTGTCCAACCGTATAAACGCTGTTGGGATTAAAGGCTTCGTCAAACTGGTTCCTCAGCATGGCGCAATAGGTGTCCGCCCGATCTCCCATCTTGTGCCGCAGGACGCCGAACTGCGACAGCTCACTTTGCATCTTCAGGAAATCCGAGGTCGTATTTTTACCGGCGTATTTCTCCCGAATTGCCGCTTCCGTTTCCTCAACGTTCATTCCCTCGTAACCGAACAGCTTCCGAAAGGCATGGCCATAAACGCTGTCGGCCCGCTTCTCCGCATAGGTTTCCGGGTCTATGCTCCCGCCGGAAGCGCCAGCATTTTTGGCCTCCTGATACGCAGCCCTTTTTTCGGGGTAGCAGATATGCTGATTGATTTCATCTATAAACTGGCGGTTGACTTCGCACCACTCCGCAGGCCCCGCAATGCCGCCTGTGATGGCAACCATATTCCCATCAAAAGCCTCATCGTAGCGGTTCCAAATTTCCGAGAGGATTTCGTCCGGGCTCATGCCGGCATAATCTGCCTGGGCGTTCAGCACCGCCAGCTGCTTCAGTTTTGCGTGGGTCGCGTTGCTGACGGGGACGTTTCCGTGATATATCCGATTCCCGGCGAAATCCTCCGGCTCCGTCCGGGGCTGCGGGGTGCTGGGGACGTAGCGGTCCTGCGCTTTGGTTGCCTCCATCACCTGACTGAAGGTTTTTGACGGTGTGGCTGGGGCCGTGGTTTTCCGGTATTCCGGGCGGGCCTGGGGCGCGGTTTCAATTCTCATGACGTTTCATTCCTCCAACGGTATAAACTTGGCCTTACGCCTGCAAATCAATTTCTCCGCCGCCGGCGGGGGCTGGCGCCTCCTCCGGCAGGGCCATGGCGGCGCTGTCCGCCGCGTACTGCTTGGCCACCAGCTCCATGGAGGGCTGGAAGGCGCCGGCCAGCTTCTGGGCCTGCTCCCGGAGCTCCATATCCACGGCGGCGATCTGCGCCTGCATCCGATTGTCCACTTCCGCCTCCCGGAGATAGCCGGACTCCCGAATCCGCCGCATGGCCTGCTTCCGCAAAAGCTCCTGCCTCTGGCGGCGGGCCTCCCGGGTCCGCTTCTCCTGTATCAGTTTTTTCTGCCGGT
Organism: uncultured Oscillibacter sp.; assembly: GCA_910587875.1. Lineage (GTDB taxonomy): Bacteria > Bacillota > Clostridia > Oscillospirales > Oscillospiraceae > Oscillibacter. Next base: position 12,211 of record CAJUOD010000046.1, read on the forward strand.
CCTGGGAGAGCTTCTCCCGGTCCAGCTCCCGGTTCTTCTTCCCCGCCCGCTGGACGGCCTTCTGCAGCTGGTTGATGGCGGCCTGGATCCGCTTGGCGTTGTCCGGGTCCGTCTGCTTGGCGGCCTTCAGCCGGGCAATCTGCCGCCGGGCGAAGCCCGCCGCCGCGTTGACCTCCGAGGGCCGCTTCGCCCGGGCCAGGCGGGCGTACGCCTCCATGGGCGCGTCGCCATAGCGGGGCTTGGGCTTGGCGGCGTTGAACTTGTCCCGGGTGGCCTGGGCCTTTTCCTTCGCGTCCCGCATCATCTCGTAGAGGTCGGGGCCGGAGTCCTTCTTCTCCTCCGCCGCCTGGGCGGCGCTCCGGCTCTGCCAGGAGGAGGAAGAGGCCGCAGAGGCCGCCGCGCTGTTCACTTGCATGTTGCCCATAGCGGGGCCTCCTTTCGTTGGGGACGTTTCGTTTAAGCGCGGAGGTTCATACCGGCGGAGCGGATGCCTATGGCGGCGTATTCCAGCTCCCGGAGAGAATACAGTCCCTTGGCCCGGCCGGATTCCATCTGGAAGGACATGCCGATTTTTTGCAGCTTCACGGCGGCGGTCCATAGGTCGGCGTCTCTCCAGTTCTCGTCTCCGGAGGAGGCGACGGCGGCATACTTGGCCTCGAAGGAGGCGAAGACGGCGTGGACGCTTTTGTAGACCTTCTCTCTCTCCCCGGTGTGCCCCTGTTCTTCCAGGGGTGTGCCCACCATGTCGGCGAAGGATTCGGCCGCGCGTTCCTTCAGCTCATGATAGTTCGCCTCCCGCAGACAGCCGGCCGCCTCGCGGAAAGAGAACTTTGCCGCAGTATAGGCGGCGGCCAGGAGATCGACGGTGCCGGTGAGCTGCCCGGCCTCGTAAGTGGCGGCGTCGAAGGTGGCGCTGACCTGAAAGCCCGACCGGCCCGAGACGGTACAGCCGTCCTTATAGGCTGTCATGAAATTTACGCCGCCGGACATGGTTTTTGTGACGCTTCCGTCTTCGTTTACCGTTTCGGTCTCCTTCAAGCCAAAGAGCGTCTGCCAGGAGTCCCTGCTGTCGCTCATCTCCAGGGGGAGCCGCTGGGGCGCGGCGTTTTCCACATCCTCCGGGGTAACGGGAGAGCTGGACGGAGCTCCGCGCTTCCAGGTTACGGAGGTTCCGTAGGACGCGGAAAATTGGCGCGATGCAGATGGAATAGGCATGTCGTGTCCTCCTCTCGCTTTACAGCTCTACAATGTGTATATCGGCAGAACGCCGAAAAAGTGAAGGGAGGCCCCGGAAATTTTTGGCGGCGCTCAGTCCTCCACCGTATAGGAAAAGGGCAGAAGCTCCCTCGCCCGCTTCTTTTTCAGCTCCCCTTCTACGGAGAGGATCACCTCGCAGTCGGGCATATAGTCGCACAGTATCTGGCGGCAGTTCCCGCAGGGCGGTATGATCTCCCCGCCATCCTCTCCCCGGACCGCGACGATGGCGGAGAACGCCCGCTCCCCGTTCGCCGCGGCGCTGCCTATGGCCACCTGCTCCGCACAGGCGCCATGCAGGGAGTAGACGTTCACCCCCACATAGACCTTCCCGCTTTTACAGCGCACCGCCGCCCCCACGGTGTGGTTCCGGCGCTCCTTGTCATAGCCGAGCCGTATGACCGCCCGGGCCCGTTCGATCAGCTCATAGTCCTGCTGTGTCAGCTGCAAGCTCATGCGTCTCTCACCTCCGCCTCTATTCTATCAAACCGCCCGCCGCCCTTCAACCGCTTCCCGTGAGATTGGCGGGATTTCCGGGCGACCGGATTTCCGGTAGATTTTTTCCCCAATCCGTGGTATGCTGAACTATCCCCTCTGTGAAAGGAGGCTCCGCCCATGACCTTATCCGAGCTCCTGGCGGCGTACCCCGCCGTCGGGCTGTTCTATACGTCCTTCGTCCGCTTCCTCTTCCCCGTCCTGGCGGGGGCCATCCTCTGGCGGGCCGTCAAGTCCCTCCTCCGGGTGCCCCACACGCCGGAGACCTGGGGCCAGCTGAGCCTCCCCGGCGGGGGCTCCGTCCCCCTGACCCACTGGGAGAATATCCTGGGCCGGGGGAAGAGCGCCGACGTGCGGCTGAACTACCCCAGCGTCTCCCGCCAGCACGCCGCCCTCTGCCGGAACGAGGCCGGGGAGTGGACCCTCTACGACCTGGACTCCAAGGGCGGCGTCCTCCTCAATGGGGAAAAAGTGGGAAGCTCCGCCCCTGTGAAAATGGGGGACACCATCGACCTGGGGGGCGTGCCGCTGCTGTTTCTGCCCCAGACCGTGGAGGAGCGGGAGGAACAGGAGGCGAAACGCCGGGCGGAGCGCCCCGCCGCCATGTGGCCATCCTTCCTCTGGCTCACCGTATTTCAGCTGCTGGCCTGCGTGCAGCTGATGATCGCCGCCGGGGAGGAGGCGTCTCCCAGCCTGCCCCTGGCCTTTCTGGGCCTCACGGCGGTGATGTGGCTGTACGCCGGGGCCCTGCGGCTGTTCCGCTGCGTGGGCTTTGAGATGGAGACCATCGCCTTCTTCCTCTCCACCCTCTCGTTGTCCGTCACCGCCTCCAGCGCGCCGGGGAGCCTCTGCAAGCAGCTCCTGGCCGTCATCCTGGGCCTGGGCCTCTTCCTGACCCTGGGGCTCTTTCTCCGGGACCTGGGCCGGGTCCAGCGGAACCGCTGGGTGATGGCGGCGGCGTCCATCGGCTTACTCGCCGTGACCCTGGTCCTGGGAAACCGGAAGTACGGCGCGGTGAACTGGATCTCCCTGGGGGCCTTGAGCTTCCAGCCCTCGGAGATCGCCAAGATCTGCTATATCTTCGCCGGGTCCGCCACCCTGGAGCGGCTCTTCCGCAAGCGGAACCTGACCCTGTTCATCGTGCTGACCGGCCTGTGCGTCGGGCTCCTGGGGCTGATGAGCGACTTCGGCACGGCGGCGATTTTCTTTGTCACCTTCCTGGTGCTGGCCTACCTCCGCTCCGGGGACTTCGCCACGCTGTCCCTCATCTGCGGCGGGGCGGTGTTCGGGGCGGGCATCATCGTGAAGTTCAAGCCCTACATCCTGGACCGCTTCGCCGCCTGGGGCCATGCCTGGGCGGACGCCTCCGGCCGGGGCTACCAGCAGACCCGCACCATGTCCGCCGCGGCCTCCGGGGGCTTACTCGGCATGGGGGCCGGGGAGGGTTGGCTCCACCGGGTCCCGGCGGCGGACACGGACCTGGTCTTCGGCATGCTCTGCGAGGAGTGGGGGCTCATCGTGGCCCTCTTCGCCGTGGGGTCCATCGCGGCCCTGGCCTTCTTCACCGTCCGGGCCTGCCGGGCGGCGAGGAGCAGCTTCTACTGCCTGGCGGCCTGCGCCGCCGGGTCCCTGCTGGTGTTCCAGACCTGTCTGAACGTCTTCGGGTCCGTGGACATCCTGCCCCTCACCGGGGTGACCTTCCCCTTTGTGTCCAACGGCGGCTCCGCCATGATGTCCGCCTGGGGCCTGCTGGCCTTTTTGAAGGCCACCGACACCCGGGAGAACGCCAGCTTTGCCATTCGGCGTCAAAAACTGCGCTCCACTCCGCCCGGCTAAAGCCGGGCATCCGTTCCGCTCCGTTTCCTCCGCCTCCTTCAAGGGGGAGCGGGCTCCCCCTTGAGGAACCCCCACCCCTGCGGGGGACGAGAGACGAGGGACGGGAAAGGAGAACCTTATGAAGAAAATTGAAAACCGGGCGGTTGTCTGCCTCCTGCTGGCCCTGGCCCTGGCAGCGGGGACGGTCTTCTTCCTCTTCCGTTACCTGACCCAGGGGGGAAATTGGGCCTCCTCCGCCTTTAACCGGCACCTCTACAACGCCCAGGGCCAACTCACCGCCGGGACGGTGCTGGACCGGGATGGGGACGTGCTGTCCTCCGCCGAGGACGGGAAGCGGACCTACTACGACGGCGAGACCGTCCGCAAGGCCACCCTCCACGCCGTGGGGGACCTCCAGGGGAACATCGGCGCCGGGGCGCTGAACGCCTTTGCCGGCAAGCTGACGGGCTGGAACCTCATCAACGGGGCCTTCGGCGCGGACCGGGGCGGGGAGCTGACGCTGACCATCGACGCCCGGTATAACTACGAGGCCTACCAGGCCCTGAACGGTCACGCCGGGGCCGTGGCGGTGTACAACTACAAGACCGGGGAGATCCTCTGCATGGTCTCCGCCCCCAGCTACGACCCCCTCCACGTCCCGGAGGACATCGAGACCAACGACCGCTGGAAGGGGGCCTATGTGAACCGCTTCCTGTCCTCCGCCTTCACCCCCGGCTCCGTCTATAAGACCGTCACCCTGACGGCGGCCTTGGAGACCCTGCCGGACCTGGAGGACCGGACCTGGGACTGCGCCGGGTCCGTCCAAATCGGGGAGGAGACCATCGTCTGCTCCGGCGTCCACGGGGAACAGGATATCGCCTCCGCCTTCGCCAACAGCTGCAACGCCGCCTTTGCCCAAATCGCCGTGGAGCTGGGGGCGGACACCCTGCGGAAGTACACAGAACAGGCGGGCCTCACGTCCTCCTACAGCGTCGACGGCCTCGCCACGGCTAAGGGCTCCTTTGACTGGAATCTGGACGACGGCCGCCTGGGCTGGGCCGGAGTGGGCCAGGACAAGGACCTGGTAAACCCCTGCGCCCTGATGGTCTACATGGGGGCCGTGGCAAACGGCGGCAGGGCGGCGGATCCCTACCTGATTCTGAAAACGAAAAACGGCCTGGGCATTCCCTCCCTGCCCCATTGGACCCGGAAAACTTCTCCTCTCATCGACGGAGGCACGGCGGGGAAACTGGCCGAGCTCATGGCGGGCAATGTGGAGATGACCTACGGCTCCAGCCGCTTCCCAAATATGGACCTCTGCGCCAAGTCCGGCACCGCCGAGGTGGGGGAGGGCAAGGCCCCCCACGCCTGGTTTGCGGGCTTCCTCCGGAATGAGGACGCGCCCTACGCCTTCGTGGCCCTGGTTGAAAACGGCGGCGGCGGCAGCAGCGTGGCGGGAAACGTGGCGGCAAGGGTGCTGAATGTCATCGTGAACGGCTACGATAAGTAACTATTTGTAGAAATAAATCGAAATTCAACGGAGGGTATACCAATGAAGCGGAAGAAGGGCTTTCTTTTGCAGGATACCAAGCAGCTGAACCTGGGGGCCATGGTCTCCGGCGCAGGCTTCCTGCTGTATCTGGGGGCCGCCGCCCTGGGCTGGCGGGGAGCGGCGGACGTGCTGGCGCTGGTCTTCGCCCTGGTGTCGCTGTACGTCTTCGCCTCGGCGGCGGAGGGGCGGAGAAAGGACAAGGAGGCCGTGAGCTACAACCTCCTCTGGGGCACGGGGGCCCTGGCGATGCTGACCTGCCTCTGCGCCGCCGCCTCCCTCCGCCAGCGGCTGGGAGTGTAAAAAAAGCAAGGCCCGGGATTTCTCCCGGGCCTTGACTGTTTTCACTTAAAATGCCGGAACGACGGCTCCGCCGAAGGTGTTGTTGATATAGTCCTTCACGGCGTCGGACTGGAGGGCCTTCACCAGGGCCTGGACGGCCTCGTTGTTTTCGTTCCCCTCCTTGACCACCAGGATGTTCACATAGGGGGAGTCGGCGGCCTCGATGACCAGGGCGTCCTCCACGGGATTCAGGCCCGCGCCCAGGGCGTAGTTGGAGTTGATGGCGGCGATGTCCACCTCATCCAGGGCGGCGGGGACCTGCGCGGCCTCCAGCTCCACGAACTCCAGGTTCTTGGGGTTCTCGGCGATGTCCTTGGGGGTGGAGTCCAGCTTGGTGCTGTCCGCCAGCTTGATGAGGCCCTGGGCCTCCAGCAGCAGCAGGGCCCGGCCCTCGTTGGTGGCGTCGTTGGGGACGGCTACCTTGCCCCCGTCGGGGATGGCGTCCAGGGAGGCGGCGTTCCCCGCGTACAGGCCCATGGGCTCGATGTGCACGCCGGCCACGCTCACCAGGTGGGTCCCCCGCTCGGCGTTGAAGTTATCCAGATAGGGCACATGCTGGAAGTAGTTGGCGTCCTCGTCTCCGTCCTCCACGGCGGTGTTGGGCACCACATAGTCGGAGTACTCCGTGACCACCAGGTCGATGCCCTGCTCCTTCAGCACGTCCACGCACTGGGCCAGAATCTCGGCGTGGGGGGTGGGGGAGGCGGCGACCTTCAGGGTCGTGGTCTTCTTGCCGCCGCAGGCGGCCAGGGACAGGGCCAGAACCAGGGCCAGGGTGAGAGCAAAAATCTTCTTTTTCATGATGTGTTCCTCCAATTGAAAAACAATGACTTGTTCCGAATGTCTTCGGTATGCGCTCCCGCCTTCCGTCCTCCGTCCTCTCTGCGCGCGTGAGGGGCTGGGAGGGCTTGGAAGGAGAGGAGTCTTTTATTTCAAACGCTTGTCGATGCGCACCGACAGGCGGCTGAAAACGGATTGGACCGCTTGGACGATAACGATCAGGATGATGACCGTCACCCACATGACGGAGGGGACGTTGCGCTGGTGGCCGTAGCGGATGGCCAGGTCGCCCAGGCCCCCCGCGCCCACCATGCCCGCGATGGCCGTGTAGCCCACGATGGCAATGAGGGTGATGGACCCCCCGAGAATCAGGGAGGGCATGGCCTCCGGCAGATAGACCTTCCGGACAATCTGGAAGGTGGAGGCTCCCATGGACTGGGCCGCCTCAATAACCCCGGCGTCCACCTCGCTGAGGGAGGTTTCCACCATCCGGGCCACAAAGGGGGCCGAGGCCACCACCAGGGGGAGGATGGCCCCCCGGAGGCCCAGCCGGGTCCCCATGACCAGCTTGGTGAAGGGAAACAGGGCCACCATCAAAATGGCGAAGGGGAAGGAGCGGCCAATGTTGATGATCCACCCCAGCACGGCGTTGACGGGCCCGTTGGGCCGGATGCCGTGGGGCTGGGTCAGCACGGAGACGACCCCCATGGGCAGGCCGATGAGATAGGCGAAGAGGGTGGACGCGGCGGTCATGACCACGGTGTCCAGAACGCCCTCGGCCAGGATGCCGCCGTACTCCGCCCAGAAGGCGGACGTGAAGATCTCAGCCACGGTACTCCACCTCCTCCACGGTAATGTAGGGCTGCGCCCGGATATAGCTCAGGGCCTTGGCGGCCTCGTTGGGGTCGTCGGGGAGGCTCAGGAGCATGGTCCCCGTGGCCTTGCCGCCCACGCTGCGGGTGTCCGCGCCCAGGATGCTGACCTTGACCCCGCAGTCGATGGCCAGGGAGGCGATGAGGGGCTGGTTCACGGTCCCGCCGTTGAAGGACAGCCGGGCCGCCCGGGTGCCGCTGGGATACTGGCTGACGCTGGCCCCGCCGGGATAGACCAGCCGCCGGGCGGCGTCGGTGGAGGGGTGGGAGAAAATATCCTGCACGTCCCCCAGCTCGGCCACCCGCCCGCCGTCCAGGATGGCCACCCGGGAGCAGATGGCCTCGATGACGCTCATCTGGTGGGTGATGACCACTACGGTGACCCCCAGCTTGGCGTTCAGGTCCTTGAGAAGCTCCAGGATGGAGACGGTGGTGGTGGGGTCCAGGGCCGACGTGGCCTCGTCGCAGAGGAGGACCTTGGGGTCCGTCGCCAGAGCCCGGGCCACGGCCACCCGCTGCTTCTGCCCGCCGGAGAGCTGGGAGGGATAGGCGTTGGCCTTATCCTGAAGGCCCACCAGCTCCAACAGCTCCTCCGCCCGTTTTTTCGCCTGGGCCCGGGGGACCCCGGCGATCTCCATGGGGAAGCAGACGTTCCGAAGACAGGTGCGCTGCATCAGCAGGTTGAAGCTCTGGAAGATCATGGTGATCTTCCGCCGCTGGAGCCGGAGCTCCCGCTCGGACAGGGCGGTCATCTCCTTCCCGTCCACCAGGACGGTGCCGGAGGTGGGCCGCTCCAGGAGATTCATGCACCGGACCAGGGTGGACTTCCCCGCGCCGGAGAGGCCGATGATGCCGAAGATCTCTCCCTGCCGGATGTCCAAGCTGATGTCGTTCAGGGCGTGGACCTCGTCGGGCCCGCCGCCGAAGTTCTTGGTCAGGTGCTGGATTTGGATAATGGATTCGCTCACGGTATTCGCTCCTTTACGGGAAAAGTGGAGAACAAAAAAGCCCTTGAAGCATTCAGCTTCAAGGACGAGCGCAGAATCGCGCCGTGGTACCACCTTGATTCGCGCGCCCCCTCGCGGAGGCGGCCTTGCAGAGTGCCAACACACTCCCGCGCTGTCACGGGCGCTCCCGTCGCGGCCTATGCCTTACCGGCAGTCGGCGGCGCAACTCCAAGACCATGTTCGGCCGGCCCCTCCGTGCCCCTTTTCACCAACCGGGGCTCTCTTTGACGGTTCATCCGGCGTACTCTTCTCTTCATCGTCTTTGCGGCTGTTCAGTTGTTTAAAGTGATTTGTAGTTTACACGGTTTCCCCGCCGCTGTCAACGGCGAAGCGCACAGAAAAGCTCCGGGCGGCCTCAGAAAATATCAGCGGAATCCACAAAGGGCCCGAAAAACCGGAAGAAAATTTGGCTGGAAAAGAAGAATCGGATTGCAAGTCCCCGGCAAAACTGCTATCATATTCCGATGAGATTTCGAGCCTTTGGAGAGGGGGAAAACGGGACATGGACGAGCGGAAGCGGCGGTGGGCCCACTGGCTCCGGGATTTCCTCTGCGGCGTGCTCATCGGGGCGGGAGCCATTCTGCCGGGGGTCTCCGGCGGGGTGCTGGCGGTGGTGTTCGGCATCTACCGGCCCTTCATGGAGGTGCTGACCCGGCCCAGGCGCGCCGTTCCCCAGCACTGGCGGATGCTGATCCCCCTGGGCTTAGGCTGGGCGGCGGGCTTTATGGGCGTGGCCAAGGGCATCGCCGCCGCCATGACCCTCTCCGACACGGTGACCTACTGGCTCTTCATCGGCCTCATCGCGGGCACGGCCCCCTCCCTCTTCCGGGAGGCGGGGAAGGAGGGCCGCTCCGCCTCCGCCTGGGGGAGCTTCCTCCTCTGCGCCGGGGCGGTGTTCGCGGGCCTGTTCTACGTCAGCCGGGTGGTCCACGTCCAGGTGGAGCCCAATTTCTGGTGGTACAACTTCTGCGGCGCCCTGTGGGGCATGGGAGTGGTGATCCCCGGCATGACCTCCTCCTCCGTCATGATGGCCCTGGGGCTCTACCAGCCCATGCTGGAGGGCCTGGCGCGGCTGGACCTGCTGGTCCTCTCCGCCGCCCTGCCGGGGATGTTTCTGACCATCGCCCTGCTGGCCCGGCTGGTGACCTGGTTCTTCCGGAAGCACTACGCCGTGGCCTTCCACGGCATCCTGGGCTTCGTCATTGCCTCCACTCTGGTCATCATCCCCACGGAGTACGCCGGGGCGGGGGAGATGGCCCTCTCCGCCCTCTGCGCCGCCGCCGGGTTCGGCCTGGCCTTCTTCCTAGCGCGGATGGACAAGCGGGAGGAAGCGGAAAAAAAGGACTGAGGAACCCCTCAGTCCTTTTTTCATGTTCT
>CAJUOD010000047.1 GCA_910587875.1 uncultured Oscillibacter sp.
CACCGAACGGATCATTCCGGCCCTGCGCTCCTCCACCAGGGTGACGCCCTTTTCTGTCAAGCTGACAATGACCTGCCGGCTGTCCGCAGGGTCGGGAGTTCGGGTGACCAATCCCTGGCCCTCCAGGGATTTCAGCATGGCCGCGATCCTGGCTGTGGTCAGCATCAGCGCCCGGCTCATGTCCTTGGGGTATGCCTGGTTTCCGTTGGCCGCCAGATAGTTCAGCGCCAGAACCTCGCCCCTGACGGCTTGGGCCATGGTCCGTTCCATCTTGATCTGCGGCGCAGAGGCGCGCATGTCAATGAGCTGTATCGCCAGTTGGGTGTAGTCCATGGCGCGCCCGCCTCCCTCACTTAATTGCTAACCTTGTTAGATATAATAGCACGGTTTTTTCCTGTTGTCAATAGTGAAAAGGGAGTCTCTTTTGTTTTGCTGGTTAAGCTCTGGCGATTCCACAAAAACGAATTGACAAGAAGTCTGCGCCATGCAATAATCAAAGCGATAAGTCGATACTCGGAGATGAAAGCACGATTATGGAAAATATAATTTTCAGAAGAGCGCATAGAGAGGAAATGCCCAGGATTATTGCAATGCAGGCGGATGTGTTCAGCGGTGAGCAGGGAATCCCCAGTGAAGATGTTGATGCGTTTATGGCGAAGGAACCCGTCTGCTGGTGCGCTGAATCCGATGGGAAACTATACGCCGCGGCAGCGGCTTGGAAAGAAAACAATGAAATTCACTGGGGTCGTTTTGTGGTGTTTCCGGCCGCACGGGGACTGCATATCGGAACAAGGCTGGCAAGATTTTCTTTTGCCGAGTTGTTTCAGGAGGGCGTCGATAGAATATACATGGACGCCCGTGACGCAACTGTAAAAATTGTCTGCGGCATGGGGGGTAAAATTGTCGGGGAACCCTATAAATTCTATGCGGGAAATGTGACCCCGATTCTTTTGACAAGAGACGATTTCTTAAAAGCGTAATGGCATCGGCATTTCTTAATTCCGGGCGGTCACCAGAAAAGCGTGGCCGCCCATTTTTTGGTTTTTGCCATTGCCTCCGCCTATCCATACTCAAAAGCGCGGCCCCGGACCCGGCGGCGCCCACTGCAAAAAATCGCAACATCAGGTTAAATTTATGTAAAGACTGCCGGCTGATTTCCAGGTATGATAAATCCGCAAGGGGAAAAACCCCTGGCTGAAAAACAGAATTTGGAGGATGCAGAACATGAAGAAGATTTTTGCCTTGCTGCTGACGCTGGCGATGGTCCTGGCCCTGGCGGCCTGCGGCAGCCAACCCGCAAACGACCCTGCCCCGGCGCCAAGCGACGGCGGACAAACCGATACCCCCGCCCCGGCCCCCGCGCCCGAAAACACCAAGCTGGTGGTGGGATTTGCCCAGATCGGCCAGGAGTCCGGCTGGCGGGACGCCGAGACCAACGACGTCCAATGGTACGCCGCCCGCAACACCGACACGGTGGAGCTCCACTTCGCCGACGCCCAGCAAAAGCAGGAGAACCAGATCAAGGCCATCCGCAGCTTCATTGAGATGGGCGTGGACGTGATTGCTTTCCCGCCCGTGGTCGAGACCGGCTGGGAGGCCGTCCTGACCGAGTGCCAGGAGGCCGGTATTCCCGTCATCCTGGTGGACCGGGGGATTGACGCCAACACGGACGACGGCCTGTATACAACCATGATTGCCTCGGACCACGTGTGGGCCGGAGAACAGGCCGCCATCGCCATGAACGACCTGCTGGGCGGCAGCGGCGTCGTGGTGGAGCTGGAGGGCACCGTGGGCGCCTCCGCCGCCGTGCAGCGCAAGCAGGGCTTTGACGAATACATGGCCGCCAACTGCTCCGGCATCGAGATTGCCGCTTCCCAGACCGGCGATTTCACCCGGGCCCAGGGCAAGGAGGTCATGGAGTCCTTCCTCAAGACCTATGACAAAATCGACGGCGTCTTCTGCCACAACGACGACATGGCTCTCGGTGCCATCGAGGCCATCAAGGAAGCCGGACTGAAACCCGGCGTGGATATCAAAATCGTGGGCGTGGACGGCGTGAAGGGGGCTTTCGAGGCCATCCTGGCCGGGGAGATGAATTGCACCGTGGAGTGCACTCCCATCCTGGCCAACCAGATCTTTGACACCGCCGCCAAGCTGAAAGCGGGCGAGTCCGTGGAAAAGTGGGTCATGTCCGCCGATGAGGTCTACACCGCTGACCGGGTCACCGAGGACGTGGTCGCGGGCCGCGCGTACTGATCCCAGCGGCACGATCCGTCTGAAATAGAAACCAGGCCTCCGGTCCGAGCCGATTTTCGGCCGGTCCGGAGGCCCTTAGCATAAGGAGGGTTCGCTTTGGAACAAGACAGCCTGCTTGTGATGGAACACATCCACAAACGCTTCCCCGGCGTCGTCGCCCTGAACGACGTGCAGTTCCGCCTGCGCGCTGGGGAAATTCACGCCCTGCTGGGGGAAAACGGCGCAGGCAAATCCACGCTTATCAAGGTGCTGACCGGGGTGGAGCATCTGGACGGCGGCACGGTGACCATGGAGGGAACGCCCATCTCCGTCAAGTCCCCCCTAGAGGCCCAGAGGCAGGGCATCAGCACCGTCTACCAGGAGGTCAATCTCTGTCCGCACCTGAGTGTGGCGGAGAATATCTACGCCGGGCGGGAGCCAATCAAATTCTGCAAAATCGACTGGAAGACCATCAACCAAAAGTCCAAGGAGCTGCTGAGGCAGTTTGATCTGGATATCGACGTCACCGCCAAGCTGGACAACTACTCCGTGGCCGTCCAGCAGATGATCGCCATTGCCCGGGCGGTGGACGTTCAGGCCAAAATTCTGATTCTGGACGAACCCACCTCCAGCCTGTCTGCCGCCGAGGTGGAAAAGCTCTTCCAGATTATGAACATGCTGAAGGATCGGGGCCTGGGCATCGTCTTCGTCACCCACTTTCTGGACCAGGTTTACGCCGTCACCGACCGCATTACCGTTCTGCGCAACGGGGAATATGTGGGTACCTACAACACGGCGGAGCTGCCCAAGGTGGAGCTGATCGGCAAGATGATCGGCAAGGAATATGAGGCCCTGGAGAGCACGCCCCCCGCCGCCGCTCAGGACAGTGAGGCGGAGGAGTTCCTCCGACTGGAGCACGCGGGAACAGGCAGTATCTCCGATGTATCGTTCAGCCTGAAACGGGGCGAGGTCAGCGGGTTCTCCGGATTGCTGGGCTCCGGCCGCAGCGAGATCGCCCGACTGCTCTTCGGCGCGGACCGGCACACCTCCGGCAAGATCTGTATCGAGGGTAAGGAATGCAGCCTGAAAGATCCGCTGGAGGCCATCCGGCACGGCATCGCCTTCTGCTCCGAGAACCGGAAAACCGAGGGAATCATCGGCGATTTGACCATCCGGGAGAACATCATCATCGCCCTCCAGGCCAAGCGTGGATTGGGCAAGGTGATCGGCTACAGCGAGGCCCAGCAGATTGCTGACCGTTTTATCGAGGAATTGGCCATCAAAACGCCTTCCGCCGGCCAGCAGATTAAGAACCTCTCCGGCGGCAATCAGCAAAAGGTCCTGCTGGCCCGGTGGCTTGCAACGGACCCGGACCTGCTGATTCTGGACGAACCCACCCGGGGCATCGACATCGGGGCCAAGGCGGAAATCCAGAAGGTGGTTATGAAGCTGGCCCAGGAGGGCATGAGCTGCGTGTTCATCTCCTCGGAGATGGAGGAGATGCTGCGCTGCTGCAGCCGGATGTACGTCCTGCGGGACAAGGAAATCGTAGACGAACTGACCGGGGAGGCTATCAACGAGCACCACATTATGCAGATCATCGCGGGAGAGGGGGAGACGGTAAATGAAGAAGTTTAAGAACAGGATGGAGTTTCGCCCCCTGGTGTCGCTGGTCGTCATTCTGGTGGTCTGCGGCATCCTCTCCGGCGGCAGCTTCTTTTCCCTGCAAATCGTGGACGGACACCTGTACGGCCGTCTCATCGACATCCTCCGCAACGGCAGCCGCTACATGGTTCTGGCTACCGGCATGACCATGGTCCTGGCCACCGGCGGTACGGACATCTCCGTGGGCTCCGTCATGGCCATCTCCGGGGCCCTGGCCTGCTCCATCGTGGATATGCGCATCTTGCCCGGCTTAGGCGGGAACACGCTGGCGGCGGTGGTCATCGCTCTGGCCGTGGGGGCCTTGTGCGGGGCGTGGAACGGTTTTTTGGTTGCGAAGCTGAAGGTACAGCCCATCGTGGCCACCATGATTTTGATGACGGCGGGCCGGGGCATTGCCCAGCTGATTGCCGACGGGAAAATCGTCACCATTACCTCCGACTCCTACTACTACATCAGCGGCGGCTATATCCTGGGCCTGCCCTTCCCCCTGTACATCGCCGCATTCATGCTGATCGCCGCCCTGCTCATCACGAAGAAGACGGCCTTCGGCCTGGCGGTGGAGGCCATCGGCGTCAACTCCAGGTCCGCCCGGCTGGCCGGCATCAAGGTGGACCGGAACATCTGGCTGATCTACATCTTCTGCGGCGTCTGCGCGGCCATCGCCGGGCTGATTGAATCTGCCGGTATCAAAGGCGCGGACTGCAACAATTGCGGACTGATGATTGAGATGGACGGTATCCTGGCGGTAGCCATCGGCGGGACGTCCCTCTCCGGCGGCCGGTTCAGCCTGATCGCCAGTATCATCGGGGCCTTGGTGGTCCAGACCATCACCACCATGATTCTGGCCTTCGGCGTCGCGCCAGAGGTCATCCGGGTCTTCAAGGCTCTCATTGTCATCGTGATCTGCCTGGCACAGTCTCCGGCTTTTATCGCCAAGATGAAGGAAGTGTTCGGCGGGAAAAAGGTGGTGGCACAGTCATGAAAACGAAAACTCCACTGAAAACAAGAGTCAAGATCAGCAATATCTCCCTGCTGATTGCCGGGACCATGCTGGTTGTCATGTACCTGGCGGGGTCCAGCGTGTACGACCGTTTTGGGCAGGTATCTACCGTTTTGAACCTGTTCAACGACAACGCCTATTTAATCGTGGTGGCGGTGGGCATGACCTTTGTCCTGCTCACGGGAGGAATCGATATCTCGGTAGCGTCCACCCTGGCCTTTACCGGCGTGTTCTCCGCCTTTCTGCTGGAAAAGGGACTGCCCGCCATTGTGGTCATTCCTCTGGTGCTGGCCATCGGGACCCTGGTGGGCTATGCCCAGGGGTATGCTATCCATACCTTCCAGATCGCCCCCTTCCTGGTGACGCTGGCGGGACAGTTCCTCATGCGGGGCATGTGCGCCGTCATCAGCACGGTGTCCATTCCCATCAACGACCCGTTTTTCAAGGCCGCCGCTCTGGGCAAAATCTCCTGGAAGCTGTCCACCGGCGGCACGGCGAAGCTCTATTACTATGTGTTCGTGGCCCTGGCGGTTTTGCTGATCGCCTGGTATGTCCTGCGGTTCACCCGTTTCGGCAGGGCGGTCTACGCCGTGGGAAGCAGCGAGCAGAGCGCCCAGTACATGGGCCTGAACGTGAAACGGGTCAAGATCGGGGTCTACGCCATCAACGGCTTTTGCGCCGCCCTGGGAGGCGTGCTGTTCAGCTTCTACACCCTGGCGGGCTACTCCCTCCAGAACATGGGACTGGAGCTGGACGCCATCTCCTCCGCCGTCATCGGCGGCACGCTGCTGACCGGCGGAGTGGGCACCGTCATCGGCTCCATGGTGGGGGTGCTGATCCAGGGCATCATTCAGACCATCGTCACCTATCAGAACCTGAACACCTGGTGGACGAAGGTCACGGTGGCCGCGATTTTGTGCTTCTTCATCTTAATCCAGCGGGTTATCGCCATCCGCGCGGAACGGAAAAAAGCATAGTTTCCCTGCGCTCACAAACTGCATTGGCCGCAGACGGCAGACCTGCGGCCAATGCGGCTTGCTTGATTTACGCTCTGCGATTTGATAGGATGGGCGGAAAGATATCTTTGGGGAAGTGAAATGATGAAGCGTATCATCGCCGGATTCGGCAGCCTGAAATTCCGCAGCAAGCTGGTTTTGAGCACCACGCTGGTGGCGTTGATTCCCTTGCTGGTGCTCTCTGTTCTCACGGCCACGGTATTCGTCAAAAATATCAGCCGGCAGTCCGGTCAGCTGACCTTGCAGATGGTGCGCCAGACCAGCGCTTCCCTGGATATTTACATCAGCACAATCGAAAAGCTGATGAACCTGGTGATTGACGAGGGCAGCGCCGCGCCGGTGGATGACAGCGCTCAAATTCAGGCGCTTCAGCGTCTCGCGGATTCCATATTAGACGCTTACCCTGAAATCGCGGGCTTCTGCATCGCCTATGAGGACGAGCAATATTTCGGCGCGGGCATGAGCCGGATCTCCCGGGACCGATTTGAGGACCAATACTGGTGGCAGTACGCCGTGGAGCGCCAAGGCCGGCTGGGCGTGCTGGGCAGCGCCGTGGGGCGAAATGTGATGGGCAATCTGAACGACAGCTCCGATACCATCTTCGCCCTGGTCAAGGCCTTTTCCTTTGGCGAGGGCGGCTCCTGCCGGGGCGTCGTCATGTTTGATATCCGGCATGATATGATACAGCAGCTGATTAACCGGGTGTCCATCGGTGAGAACGGCTTTTTGTTTGTGGTGGATGAAACCGACATCGTATATACCCCCTCCAGCAGCATTGTCTACCGGATTGACCGGGAGAGCTTTCAGCAGACGGAAACCGATCGGAGTACGGTACGAATCCACGATACCGATTATTTCATTACGAATCACTACAGCAGCTATTCCGGCTGGCGGGTAGTGGGCGTGATTCCGGAGCTGGAGTTCTCCGCCAGCATCCGCCCCGTCTATCATGCGCTGTGCATCTGCATTGCGGTCTGCCTGCTGCTGGTCATTGTAGTGTCCTTGGGAATCTCCGCCACAGTGACACGGCCCATTTCCAAATTGAGCAGGCTGATGTCCAAGGCGGAGGAGGGCGACTTCTCCGTGCGCTTTGACGCCAGGCACCAGGATGAAATCGGCGTGCTGGGCTCCTCGTTCAACCACATGCTGGAGCATATCGGCGAGCTGATTCACGAGCTTTACGAGGAGAAACAAATTCGTTTGGAGGCGCAGCTGAAAAGCCTTCAGGAGCAGATCAAGCCCCATTTCCTGTATAACACGCTGGATACCATCAGTTGGATGGCCCGGGCGCAGAATGCTCTGGACGTGGTGCGCCTGGTGGACGCGCTGACAAACATGTTCCGGGTGGGCCTGTCCAGCGGCAGGGATTATATCACCCTCCGGGAGGAGAAAAGCCACGCGGCGAATTACCTCTATATCCAAAAGGTCCGCTACCAGGACCGCCTGCGGTATGAGATGGAAATCCCCGGCGAGTACGACCAGCTTATTGTCCCCAAGCTGATCTTGCAGCCGCTGGTGGAAAACGCGATTTACCACGGAGTCAAGATGAAGCGGGGCGGGGGGCAGGTCCGGGTGACGGCCAGAGTGGAAAACGAAACCCTGTTCCTCTCCGTCTGGGACGACGGCGCCGGGATTTCCCCGGAGCGGCTGGAGAGCATCCGCCGGAGCAAGCCCCGGGAAAAGCAAAAAGGGGGCTTCGGCCTGTCCTATATCGCGGAGCGAATCCGGCTGTCCTATGGCCCGCCCTACGGCGTTCAGATAGACAGCGAAGAGGGGACGTTTACGGAAGTGACGGTCCGCCTGCCGGTTCAGGAGGTGTCGGATGTATAAGATTTTGATTGCGGACGATGAAGACATCATCCGCCGGGGACTGGCGGGCATGGTGTCCCAGCACCCCAAGTTAGAGGTGTCGGCGCTGGCGGAGGACGGCGAGATCGCACTGGAACAGGCGGCCAGGACCCGGCCTGACCTGATGCTGGTGGATATCAACATGCCCTTCGTGGACGGCTTCGCGTTTATCAAAGAGGCAAAACAGCTGCTGCCGGAGGCGGAAATTATTATCGTCACGGGCTATGACGATTTTGCCTTCGCCCAGAAGGCTCTGCAGCTGGGCGTGTCGGATTACCTTCTCAAGCCCATTATGGAGGAGCCGTTTTTCGTTGTGCTGGACAAGGCGATCGGCCGCCTGGACAACCGGGCAACGTCCAGAAAATACATGGATTGGCTGACACAGCAGTTAGAGCGGAACCGTCCCTCCCTGCTCAACGATTTCTTCCGCCGGTGGCTGCGGGGCAGCATGGATCAACTGGAGATCGAGGACCGGATGCGGTATCTGAACATTCAGATTCCCCTTCCCTATTGGGTGACGGTTTTGCATCTGCGCAACGATCCGTCGCAAAAGGCCAGCATCACGGATTGGGAGCCGGAGCTGCTGCTCTATGGCTGCGACAACATTGTTCAGGAAGTATTTGCTTCTTACTGCCCGGTGCTGACTTTCCGGGCGGAGGACACGGCTCTTGCCATGATCTCGGAGGTGCTTCCCCCGGAGCGGTGGGAGGAACTGTCCCGGGAGCTGGTCACGCCCATCGAGAGCCATCTGCTGGTGAAGGTGGAACTGGTCCAGCGGAAGGGCGAACGCCTCTCGGAGTTCCCGGAGGTGGTGGAGCAGGCCTTGCTGGAATACAAGAAGCATCAGCGCTATTCGGATATGGTCATCGAGGCAATCCGGCTCATAGACAAGCTCTGGGGAGACGGCGGTTTTTCCCTCCAGGCCGCTGCGGACGCGCTGTATGTAACCCCGCAGTATCTAAGCCGCGTGTTTCACCAGGAGACCGGCGACACCTTCGGCTCCTACCTGACCGGGAAGCGGATGAAAGAGGCCATGCGGCTTTTGCAGAACCAGCATCTCAAAATGTACGAAATTGCGCAGAAAACCGGATACAGCTCCCAGCACTATTTCAGCAGCGCCTTCAAGCGGGCCCTGGGCATCTCCCCGGCGGAGTACCGGAAAAATATTCTGGACCAGGGGGGCGGAAAATGAACCGGTTGAAAAAGGGACTGGCGGCCCTCCTCTGTCTGGCCGTGCTGGCGGCGAGTCTCTCCGGCTGTTCGGCGCGGACTACCAGCATTGACTGTGTGATCGGCGTTTCCCTGGCAAACCTGCGGGAGCAGTGGCGGCTGGTGCTGAAAGACGAGCTGGAGGCGGAGGCGAAAAAATACGAGGGCGTCCGCCTTGTGATGACGGACGCCGCCGGGGACAGCGAAAAGCAGGCGGAGGATGTGGCGCGGCTAATGAGCTATGGCATTGACCTCCTGATTATTTCCCCCAGCGACGTGGAGGCCCTGACCCCGGTGATCGGCGGCGCCTATGAGGAAATCCCGGTCATTGTGATGGACCGGGCCGTGGAGGGTTACAACTATTCCCTGTTTATCGGGCCGGATAATGATCTCATTGGCCGCCAGGCGGGCAAAACGGTGCTGGAGCTTTTGGAGGAGTGCGGGATCTCCGATGCCTCTGTCCTGGAGCTGAAAAACGACTCCTTTGCCAGCGAAAGCCGCAGCGCGGAATTTGTAAAGACGGTATCGGAGGCACATATAACGACGCATTCGATTGATCTGGCGGAGGCCACACGGGACTGCGCGGAGGACGCCCTCCTGGCGGACCCGGAGGTACTGCGGGATATCGACGTGATCTTCGCCCACAACGACTACATGGCCTATGGGGCTCATTTGGCGCTGGAAAAGCTGAATATCCAGGGAATTCAGATTGTTGGACTGGACGGTTTTTCCGGCGAGAACGGCGGCTTGCAGCTGGTGGAGCAAGGGATGATTGACGCCACGGTCACCTGTCCCACCGGAGGAACCGAGGCGATTCGGTACGCCGTGGACATCATCAATCAGGTCAGCGGCATTCCAAAGCAGATCATTCTGCGCAGCCACCAGATTCGGCAGGACAACGCGGCGGACTACCAAAGAGAAGCGCCGGTTCAGGAACGTCCCTCTGTCATTCGGGTGGAGTATGCCCAGATTGAGGAGGAGAGCCATTGGCGGGAGGCCTGCACGGAATCCATCCGCCAGGCGGCGAAGGACTTCGACATTGACCTGACGATGGAGTTCACACAGCCCTTGGTGGAGGAGCAGACGGAGCTGGTGCGGAAATTCATTGCGCAGAAAATGGATGTGATCATTGTCTCCCCTGTTGTGGCGGAAGGCTGGCTGACGGTCCTGGAGGAAGCGCGGGCGGCGGGGATTCCCGTCCTGCTTGTGGACCGGATGGTGGACGCGGAGGAAGAGCTGTATACCTCCTTCATCGGGGCGGATTTTGAAGAGGAGGGACGCCGCTGCGCCCGCTGGCTGATTCACGAAACGGCGGGTATGGAGGAAGTCCGTGTTATGGAATTGCGGGGGACGGAGGGTTCGTCCCCGGCGCAGGATCGGAAAGCGGGATTTGAATCGACTCTCAACGGATCAGAGAACTGTAAACTTGTCTATTCCACTTGCGGTGAATTCGCAAGAGAGGGCGGACGTGTGGCTGTACAGGAGTACCTCTCCAAACAGCCCTGGGACATCGACGCAATCTATGCGCACAATGATGATATGGCCCTGGGTGCTGTTGAAGTGCTGCTGGAAGAGGGAATGCGGCCGGGTGCGGATGTGAAGATCATGTCGATTGACGGAACCGCGGATGCCCTCCGGGCGCTGCAAAGCGGAAATGTAAACTGCGTGGTGGAGTGCAATCCCCTCTTGGGGCCGCAGCTGATGAAAGCGGTCACAGACCTGATGCAGGGAAACGAATTGCCTCTCCGCATTATTACCGACGAGAGTGTCTTTACGGCGGATACCCCAAAGGCCCTGTTTCAGAACCGGAAGTACTAAACTCACGAGGAAAGGCGGTTGTATATGAAAATCGAATCCATTCATTCCGTGTCGTTTCGCCCTTATGGAAAAATTGTAGAAGGATATGATTTCTCAGAATTTTTGGAGGTGCTGCGGGGAACGGCTTGTCCAAAGGATACGGTCCTTTATGTCCCCTCGGATTTAGAGCTGGAGGGCCTGCCGGTTGCTAAGGAACTGGCGGATCGTTTCTACGGAGGGATGCCGATACAAATTGGGTATTGCAGCGGCTATAACGCCATGCTGAACTGCCTGGAATATCATCGGGATTCCGAGGTTGACGTGTTCGCGTCAGACGCGGTATTGCTCGTAGCGCTGGAACAGGAAATTGAGGGCGGAAAGCTCCACACGGATTGCGTCAAGGCGTTTTATGTCCCTGCCGGCAGTGCGGTGGAGCTGTACGCTGCAACGCTGCATTACGCGCCTTGCAGTCCGAAAAGTGGATGCACCTTTCAGGTCTCCATCATTCTTCCCAGAGGGACGAATACGGACATTCCTTCAATAGTGCCAAAGACGGTGGAAGATAACATGCTGTGGGCCAGAAATAAATGGCTGCTTTCCCATGCCGATGCGCCGGAAGCTCGTGATGGGGCTTATGTCGGATCGGTTGGAGAGAATCTCCGCCTGTTTTAAAGAATAGGATGGAGAGATAAATCCAAAGTTGTTACAGCGGTTGTGGAAATCACTTTTGTAAAGACCTGTGTGGAGATATTTTATAAACATAAAAGCCTGATGGCCCAATCCCTGGCATATGCAGGGAATTGGGCTATCAGGCGATTTGAATTCTTATGTCTATACGCTAATAGTAAAACATTGTTCTATTTATTTCAAAAATCTCCCTTTAGAGCTTGCTGGAACCAAGTTCCCGGGCGGTAATGTTCCCAAAATGATCTCCGGCCCTTCTTGAAAGGAAGTAATTAAAACCAAGTCCGCAATTTCCCGTATAGACAAACGTCGGATACCTCCCGTTTTGTCCGCCAGCCCTGTATATCCACTCCTCCGGCGTGGGCGGTCGGTCCGTCATCCGGTACTGAGGAAAGAACTGGGACAGATGCCGCGGAATATTCCGGTTCACCGGCCCAAGGCGCGGACCGCCTCCACACCGTCTTTCTCTCCAGAGACTAACAGCGTGGTCACCCTCCACATGACACTTTTCCGCCGCCAGGGAGATGGAGCGCTTCGCCGTTTCCAGATTCCCGCCCAGCCTCCTGAACCGCTCGGACGTGAAGCTGTGTTCCCCTAATCGTCGGTTTTCGTCCGGGCCAGTGACGGCAAGCGCAGCTATTCCATAGCCCACGCAGGTGACACCCTCATAACTGAGGAGCTCTGCCTCTACCGCCAGACCGTCCAGCGCCCCGGTCCGGAGAGATTTGGAAGCTCGGAATATATGGTCTGATGGGGGGAGGTGATGATCAGCACTTCCGACTCCCAAGCCGCCATTTGCTTTGCGGCAGTCCGGTGTTCAAATAGTTTGCACCAGCGTATACAAAGAAAAGGGCAGCGCTCATTGGCAGTTCAGTTTCTCCCGCAGCTCCTCAACAATCTGCGCTTTCAAATCCTCGTCCAAAGCCTCTTTCACTTTTTCAATCGCAGCGTCTCTCTCTGCCGCCGCCCGCGCCGCCCAAGTCTTGAAGTCGGTCTCACTCATATTCCCCTTCATGTAGCGGGCGTAGTATTTTTTATACGCTCGCTTGTATATTTTCCAGGTGTCCTCGTCTTAAATTTTTTCTCAAAGACCATCTGCGCTCCCGCCTCCCGGCAGGTCTTGCTCTCCTCGCCGGGTGCGATGCGCTCACAGTACATCGTCCGGTCTCCCTGCTCGTGGAGAAACCAGCGCCCGCACAGTCGGCACTGGCGCGGCGCGTTGCCGTGCTCGATGGCCTTCCCTAATTCCACTTAGAGAAAATCACGCAGAGAGGAAAACACATATCGCTCCGCCATAACTCCAGTACCGTCTTCGATAGGATGAAAAGCAAAGCACATGGGAGAAGCCACCGCCTGTCTTTCCGGCTGGAGAAACAGCATCGCATCCGCTTCCCGCTCTCTCACGAGTACCGGGCTGGAGAATCCTGCCCGGTACTCTTTCGTTTTTCCAGTCGTTTTCCCACACCCGGCGGGCACGAGCTGGCAGTAAGTGGCAGAGCCGCTAACTGCCAGCCAGTGTGGGCCAACTTGTGGGTCGGCCCAAAATGCCAAAGAGAAACCCCACAAAAAAGTTGCAAAAAACAGAAAAGCCAACCAAAACTACACAGTTTCTTTGGGCTAATGGTGGAGACTACTGGACTCGAACCAGTGGCCTCATGCGTGTGAATATTCAATAGGGAGAGAGTGTGCATCCTATTCCCTCCATCCGGGCCTTTCGCACCCGGATTTTATCTTTTCCGCATCCTGTTCACTCCACTGTTTCCGCCCGGATTTTTTCTATCATGGGTCAACTTGTGGGTCAGCAGTAATACGTTGCCTCCCCAAAGAAGTCCATCCATTTCTCCACAACTTCGGTGCTCCGCGCCTCAATAATGCGCATGATATTTCTCAACACTCTTTCCGGAATCTTAGAGGCATTATTACAGAACAGGCATTTTCCCGCCTTTGTGATCCAGACTTTCGTCCCATTCGCGGTGAGCGCCCCCTCCGCAATATGGACGTGTACCGGTTCCAGCGGCTCATTTTCATTTGCCTAGAAATACACCCAGTACGACCCGACCTTAAAAACTTGCGGCATGGTCAAAGCCTCCCTGCCGTGAGAACTCCATAATCAGATGCGCCGTGGACTCAACAACCTCTTGAAAGCGGCTCATTTCCTGATCAGTAAATCCACAGACATCCTCCCACCGGTACTGCGGCAAAAAGCAGGTGGCGTGATGAAAACCGTCTTTCGCGTCCGGCTTTTCGATATACACCTTGACTTCCCCGTTGGGCAGCATATTGGAATGGACAATTTCCGTGTCCCCGTCGATTTGCAAAAATGGATACATCATAGATCAGCACATCCTTCCTCTGACATAACCCCCAATATTTTAACAGCTTATCTAAGAATTCTATACACACAACTTTCTTTTTTTCTGTTGCCAAGTTAGGTGAAGAAAATTCGTTTTGCCGCTTCATCTGCAATCAGGTAGCATCATATTCATCTTGAACCTCAGTATACCATATTTTCTTCTCTAGCGGAAGAACAAAAAAGACTCCTTGGATGAGTTGACAGAATGGTTGGAAGGAAGTATGCCAAACAGGCATGTTTCCAAATCTTAACCAAATTTGAATAAAAACCTGGGACCGGCTTGCGAAAAGTCGTTCCCAGGCGTATTCTTTGTTTATTGCGTCGCAATTACTGCGCCGCCCGCGAGCACTAGTCAAAACGCAGCGTAGAGCAGTAAGACAAGCTCATCCCATCAGCCGTTTCATCTGCTCCGGATTATCGGCGTAGCCTATAGCCGTCTCCTTCGTAATCCTTCCCGCCTTATAGAGCTCCAGAATCGAGCGGTCCATGGTAACCATGCCCTCTCCGCCCCCCGCCGCAATGGCGTTGTCTATTTGGTGGGTCTTGTTGTCCCGGATCAGGGCCCGGATCGCACTGTTCGTGTGCATGATCTCAAAGGCGGGTGCCAAACCGCCCTTCACATCTGGCAAAAGCTGCTGGGAAACCACGGTGCGCAGCACCATGCTCAGCTGCACCCGCACCTGAGCCTGCTGGGTGCTGGGGAAGGTATCCACGATCCGGTCGATCGTGTTGACCGCCCCCTTGGTGTGCAGCGTCGCGATCAGCAGATGTCCCGTCTCCGCCGCTGTCATGGCGGTGTGTATCGTCTCACTGTCCCGCATTTCTCCCAGCAGGATGACGTCCGGGGCCTGCCGCAGGCAAGCCCGGAGGGCCGACAGGTAATCCGCCGTATCAATCGCGATCTCCCGCTGGCTTACAATGCTCCGCTGATCCCGGTGTAGATACTCAATCGGATCCTCCAGCGTAACGATGTGGCACTCCCTCGTCCGGTTGATCCGGTCGATCACGCACGCCTGCGTCGTGGATTTTCCGCTGCCCGCCGTACCGGTGACCAGGATCATGCCGTGGCCAGCATCCGCCAGGGACATAATTGCTTCCGGAATGGAAAGCGCTTGATAATCCGGAATGTCAAACGCGACCACCCGCACCACCGCTGCCATAGACCCCCTCTGGCGGTATGTATTGACCCGAAACCGGGCCAAATCCGGAACGGACAGGGAGAAGTCGTCGTCCCCCTGCCGGCGGTAGCGCTCCGGGTCCCGCCCGGCCAGTGTGTAAAGCTCCATTACAAGCCCCTCGGTTTCTCTGGGGGACAAACGGTCGCCGCCAATCGGTTTCAACTTCTTATCCAGTTTTTCGCACACCGCTCCGCCTGCCACGATGAACAGGTCGGAGGCGCCGTCTTCTACGGCCTGCCGTAAATAATCCAACAATTCCGCCATCAAACTTCCCCCTAAAACGTCGTCCCGTCCCCGTCCCATATGTCCAGAGTTTCGTCGGCCTGCCAGCTTTGGGAGGGAACGGCCTGCCAGCGCAGGATTCGGTAATCCGCCCCGTCCAGCAAAACCGCCGCCTCCAGATTCTGCGTATCGGAAATCGGGCAGATAAACGAGTAAACCGCTCCGTTCACCGTCACGCCGTCCACGCGCTCTCCGGCGCGGAGGCGGGCCAGGATGGCCTGGGCCTCCAGGTCCGCGGCGTAGTAATCCGTTACGCCCTTGACCGAGGCGTCCGCCAGCCGAAGGTTCGCCCGCACGGTGGCCAGGCTCAGCAGCGCAAATATCGTCAGGCACAGCACGGCAAACGCCACCAGCAGGGAAATCCCCCCTATGGCCGGAGGCGAAATCCGCTTTTTATCCCTCATGAGCGTCAACCTCCCCCTGCCATGCCGTCTCAAGCGCAAACAGGACCTCTCCCTCCGTCTCCACCGCGGCCCGCACCTGGTTCAGGCCGGGCACTCCGCTGGGGACGGCCCGGACGGTCAAATGGTAAACACCGCCGGAGCAGGGCTCCCATTCCGCGTCGTAATCCGCCCTAAGGACTTCCTGCTCATACGGATACCCCAGCAGCTCCGCCGCCTCGCGCAGCGCCTCCTCCGGTTCCCCGCCGCAGTGCCGCACCGTCTCCGCCGCGGACTGCGTCAGCGCCGCGGCCCGGTCCCGGGCCTCGCTCCGGGCGGAGAGCGCGTCCGACTTCGTAAACGCCTGGAGGCACAGCGCCGCCGCCAAGGCAAACACCAGCAGCATCACCATCTGCTCCATCATGGCCAACGGGGCCTTGCTCCTCATGACGCCGCCCCCTCTCCGCTCCGCAGGGAGAGCCGCAGCGTGTCGGCCCGGTTCCCCACGGTAATTTCCACCGTTAAAAGGCCTTCCCGCATGGACAGACCCAGGCGGTCCGCCGCCAGCAGTTTCTCCCCGTCCTCCGGAGCCAGCTCCGCGTCCGCAGAGGTATACAGTTCCATCAGATAGCCCTCCCGCCAATAGACGCGGGTCAAATAGCCGTTCCCCTCCGTCAGCGCTAGGGCGGGCGCGCCGCCGAACTCCTCCACGGACACTCCTCCCTCCCGATCCGCCTGGCGGACACGGGCGGCAATGTACTGCGTGCAGGTCCGGCTGTTATAGGCCGCGTCATCCCGGTCCACCAGCCGTTTGTAAGCTCCAGCCCCGGACAGAAGCACCATCAGCACACAGGCCGCAAACACGCCGAACAGCAGCAGGGCGATCAGCCCGTCCATTTGATTCACAACGGTTCGTCTTTTCATGGCTCGTTCTCCAAAACCGTGATATCCGGCATCAGGTTTTCCGCGAAAGCGGTATAACGCACGGCATACCGGGCTTTGTCGATTTGAAGGCCATAGTATTCCTCCAAATACTCCAGATTCGCCGGGTACGCGCCCTCGGCGGCATAGCACGCCACGCAGCTCCGGCGCAGGCTCTCTTCCAGCTGCCGCCGGTCCTCCGTGGCCCTTCCTCCGTCCAGATTGTTCACGGCCGCCGCGAAAAACAGTACAAGCGCCACAACCGCCGTGGGCAGCAGCAAGCCCCGCACAGGGCCAATCCAATCGCTTCTCGTTCTTTTCATGTGTTCAACCTATCGCCGACATAATATTCATCAGCGGCAGCATGACGGACAACAGAATCAGCCCCACCAGCAAGGAGCAGAGCAGGACCAGAGCAGGTTCCACCCGCCCTACCAGGTCGTCCAGGGCCCCATCGCTCTCCTCCGCCATGTCCTGGGCAATCTTCTCCATCACCGTATCTCCGCTTCCTCCCCTCTGGCCCAATTCCAACAGACGGCACTGTCTGGCGGGCAGCAGCCCGCTGGCGTTCAGCGCGGTGCCAAGGCTCTCACCCCGCTCCAGGCGCTCCCGGCAGGCGAGGCAGCGAACTCTCGCCCCCTCCTCCACCAGCCCGGCGGCCTGGGATACCGCCTCCTCCAGCGGCAAACCGCTGGCCATCTCCATGGCCATGGCCTGGGCGATGTGAGCGTCGTTCATTTTTCGGGTCACGCCCCGGTCGCCCCAGCGCTTTCTCCAGAGGGAGACCAATCCCCTGCGGAAGGGTTCCCACAGGGCCGTCAGGACGGAAACGACCGCCAGGACCGCCAGAAGCACCCAAAGCGCCGGCATTGCCCTCTCCAGCCACCGGCTCAGGGTCAGAAGTCCTCCGGCCACGCCGGTAAGCCGCCCGCCCAGGGAGGCGTACACCTCATCAAAAATGGGCAGCACCTTGACCAAAAGCACACCAATGACCACCAGCATCAGCGCCATCATCACCGCCGGGTACAGCAGGGCGCTCCGAACGCGGCGGCCTATCCGGATGCGCTCCTCATAATACCGGGACAGGGCGTTCAGCGCCTCCTTCGTCCGGCCCGTCCGCTCGCCGGTTTCCACCAAGCCGCAGACATACGCCGGAAATGCGCCGCTCTCCCGAAGCGCGGCGGACAGCGCCGCGCCGTCATCGATTTGTCCCGCCAGTCCGGACAGCAGTTCCTTCCGTCCGCCTTCCTCCGCCAGCAGGGACAGCGCGTCCCCCATTCCCACGCCGGCGTGAAGGAGCAGGGACAGCTCCAGGCAGAAGAAGGAAATCTCCCCATTCGTCAGGTTCTGTTTCATGCAGACGCTCCTGTTTTCAATACATGTATTTCGCGGTGTAGTTCTTCCCGTCCCCGATATAGCTCAGGATGGCCTCGCTCCCCTGGTTGGAAGACGCGAACGTGGGGTCCATTCTCTGCCAGGTGGTCCCGTCGAAGAAAATCACGCCGTCCACCCAGCCGGTCTCCTCCGTCCACACGTTGATCCAGGCGTGGTAGGTCTTTCCGGCGTAGCCCACCACCAGCTTGCAGGGGACACCCTGGCTGCGGAGCATCCCGGCCATCAAGGCGGCGTAATCGAAGCAGATGCCTTTTTTCGCGGCCAGCACGTCGTCCAGCACCGGAAGGTAGCCGCTTTGCACCGTGGCGGCTTTTTTCGTGTCGTAGGTCAGGTTTTTCACCACAAAGTCATAAATTTTGCCGACCTTCTCCAAAGGGTCGGAAATCGTCCCGGCCAGCTCCGCGGCCTTTGCCACGGTCTTTTCCGCGGTGCCGTAATCTACGTACTGGTTCGGTCTGATAAAGGGAGCGAACTCGTCCGTCAGGGTCACCTTGAAGGAGACGCTGACCACGGCGGCGTATTTGGAGCCCCCGGCGTTTTCCAGCACCGTCGCCTTGTAGTCTCCATTTCCGTCCGAGAGCGGAAAGGTAACCCACATCCCCGCGGGGAGGTCATAAGTATAAGTCGTGGTCGGCCCGGCGATCTGGGCCTTCAGCCGCTTGTCTGTCGCCGCCGAAAACTTTGCCATCACATAGCCGTCCTTGATATTGGAGTAATCGATGGCGGCCTTTTCGTTTTGCTTGACCGCCGTGCCGGAGGCCACCGGCAGCAAGAGATCGGACACCGCGGCGGGAGACTCCGCCAGGGGCACTGCCTCGTCCTCCAGGTCTACCAGGTCCATGGTTACCTGGCCGGTGTAGATCTCATCCGCCGCGGGGGCATCCGTTTGGACGTTCCCTCCGCAGCCCGCCAGCAGGCTCAGCGCCAGCAGCAACGCGAGCAGTTGATATGCCTTCTTCATGGTAAGCTCCTTTCTTGTTTCTAACAATGGTCACTCGTGCTATAAATATGTATCATTGGGAAATCAGCGGTCCTCCCCCCTTTACTCCCCTCGAGATTGAAGCTGTATGTCCCGCTTTCCGCCGCCGCAGACCCGGCGGACCACGGCCCGTCCGGCCAGCGCCAGGACGGCCCCGGTAAACGCGCCGGCGATATCAAGCCAGACATCCGGCACCCGGCCGGTCCGCCCAGGCACAAACAGCTGGATGGTCTCGTCACACAGGGCGATTATAACCCCCGCCATGACCGCAAGCAGCAACCCGGAAAACAGGCCCTTGAACCAGCCCTCAAACAAAAGCCCGGCCAGCGCCCCCAATATGGCGAATTCCGTGAAGTGCGCCAGCTTGCGGATCACCCGCATGGACAAGTCAAAGGGACACAGCCGCTGGAGCAGCTCCAGAACCCATTGGCTTTCCAGGCTTGAAATTTCCGCGGGCTTCAGGGAACGGCAAAATATGAAGATAATCCATAGGAGCAGCGCGGCGGCAGCCGCGTATTTGTGTTTCATAACGGTCTCTTTCTCCAGGGCAGCAAGCTGGTCAATAATTCCGCGAAATACCGGAATTCTTCCCGGCGGTAATACGCCAGAAGATAAAACAGATTTCCGGTCGCAACGCAGGCCGCCATTTTCGCCAGGAACAGCGGCAGGCCCTCCCCGGGCAGCAGGGCGCAGACATTCCAAACCACAATGGCTGCCGCCAGAGTGACGAGCGTGTTGGCAGCGTAGTCTCTAAAATAGGGCCGCACGGAGGCTTTCAAGCCATATTTGAACAGCACTACAGGCTCGATCCAGAAGCAGGTGGTCATGGTGCTCACAAAGGTGCCAATGAAAATGCCCGTGACGCCATAGGGGATTGCCAAGGCAATCGAAACCACCAGGTTGATGATCGCTTCCACCGCCGGCTTATACCGGTCGTACCAGTAGAGGCCGCACGCGTCCCGGAAGGTCAGGACCGCCTGCCGCATTCCAGTTACATAAAAATTCAAAGCAATCAGGAAGACTATTTCCGGATCAAATAAGTAGTTCCCTCCTACCCAGAGCTCAATAAAGGGATTAAACAACACAATCAGGCAGACAAAGGAGAATCCATAGAGCCAGCTTCCGGCGAAGCTGACCCGCCGGAAGACCGGCAGGGCGCGCTCCGGCGCGGAGACCGCATTCAGGTTTCCCACACTGGCCGTCAACGCGCTGAACAGCCGCCCGTAGACAGCGTTAAGCCCGTTGGTCACCATCAAGTAGTTGGAATACAGCCCAACCGCCACGACGCCGGAAAAATAGGAAATCAGAAGATTATCCGTTCCGAATACAACCACTCCTCCAATCTTATGAAAGAGCATTGCCCGGGTGTTCCGCAGGATTTCCCTTTTGGTCTCCCGGCGGAGCGCACAGCCGGAGAGGGTTCTCAGATAGGGATAGAGCCGGCCGGCGGCATGGGCGAGAAGTAGGTTTTCCAGCAGGGTCATGCCAATTTGAAGGCCCAGGTAAACGAAATAATTCCGGGTAAGCCAGAGAAACAGCGCCTGCGCCAGCAGGAGGATTATCTTCATGCCATAGTGGCAGACGGTGGCAATGTACTGCTTCTGGTCGGCGATCAGCAGGGATTGCTTATATACAAAAAAGTAGGAAAGGGCGGAGTTCAGAACAAACAGGAGATAAATCAAATGAATATGGGGAATATCCGGCAGATCCCGGACCAGGACCGACAGAAACGGCGCCAGGGCGCATCCCAGCAGGGCCACGACAAGGCCAATGCCTCGGTAGATTCTGCGGTAGAGCGCCATGAGGGCCGCGATTTGCTCCCGGTCATTCTCCGCCAAAGGCTTGTAGAGGCTGTAAGTGATGGCGCTGCCGACGCCAAGCTCCGCCAGGGAAAGCATGGTGAGGATATTGGAAAAGGTCCCGTTTAGACCCAGGTATTCCTGGGTCAGGACGGCGACAAAGATTCTGCGGGTGAAAAATTCCGCCAGTATGCCGGCCACCTGGCAAAGCAAGGCGGTTTCAATGTTCCTGATCGAATTTTCGGTTCGTGACATGGTTTCCTCGCCTTATTACAAAACGCAAGCGCCGGGTAGTTGGGCCAGGGACGGCGGCAAATTTGTTCGCATGATAGGCCAGAATCATAATCATATAGACTAATGGAGACAGATACGCCTCCGCAATAAAAATGATATACAGGCCCGTCAGAACAGACAAAAAGATATATCGGATAGCATCATCTTTACATTGATCCAGAGCCTTCCCCATCAAAAGATTAAAAAACAAAAACAGCGCTAGGGCAAACATACCTCCTTCAAGAAGAAGTTCAAAATACTGATTGTGCGCACCATAAAACCCACGTCCTCCATAAGGAAGTTTGAGATGTTCTCTCGCTCCGTATCCTAAAAACGGATGCGCTAAAAATTTTTTGTAAAACTGATTCCAAAAGTATGTTCTTCC
>CAJUOD010000048.1 GCA_910587875.1 uncultured Oscillibacter sp.
GACGCTCTTCCGATCTCTTCCGATCTGGAGTCGAAGTCGCAGATGGGCCGCTCGCCGGGCTGGCACTCGCCCGCGCCGCTGTCGGTGGTCAGCAGGCCCAGGTTCATGAGCTCGTCGCCGTAGTGGGCCTCACCGCCGTCCACGGTGTAACTGAGCTCCGGGTCCAGGCCCTGGAGCTTCACCCGGCGGCAGGGGCCGTTGGCCTCGCTCAGCGTCCGGTACCAGCCCACCAGGGCGGTCTTCTTGTCCGGGCTCACCGCCATCCAGGAGGTGAAGTTCCCCTCGAAGGGAGAGCGGAGCCGGTAGAAGTCCCCGAACTGGAGGACCTCCCGGTACTGCTTCATAAAGGCGATCTGCTCCCGGACCTGCTCCCGCTCCTCGTCCGTGAGCTTGTTCAGGTCCAGCTCATAGCCGAAGGTGCCGAAGTGCGCCACGTTGGCCCGGGTGGACAGGGGGGTGATGCGCTTCACTTGGTGGTTGGGCACGGCGGACACGTGGGCCCCGATGGAGCTGATGGGATAGCAGTAGGAGGTGCCGTACTGGATTTTCAGCCGCTCCACGGCGTCGGAGTCGTCGGAGGCCCAGCCCTGGGGGGCGTAGTACAGCATGCCGGGGTCGAACCGCCCGCCGCCGGAGGCGCAGGACTCAAAGAGCACATGGGGGAAGTTGGAGGTCAGCCGCTCGTAGAGGCTGTAGACCCCCAGGATGTAGCGGTGGAACAGCTCCCCCTGCCGGTCCGCCGGCAGGGCCTCGGAGAAGGGCTCCGAGATGCTGCGATTCATGTCCCATTTGATGTAGGAGATCTTGGCTTCGCTGAGGAGCTTGGACATCTGGCCGTAGATGCAGTCCACCACCTCGGGCCGGGAGAAGTCCAGGACATACTGGTTCCGGCCGTGGGACTCCCGGCGGCCCGGGGCATGGATGATCCAGTCCGGGTGGGCCCGGTAGAGGTCGGAGTCCTTGTTGACCATCTCCGGCTCGAACCAGAGGCCGAATTTCATGCCCAGGTCGTTGATGCGCTGGGCCAGGCTGGCGATGCCGCCGGGGAGACGGTCCCTGTTGGGGGTCCAGTCCCCCAGGCCCGCGAGGTCGCTGCACCGGGCGCCGAACCAGCCGTCGTCCAGGACAAAGAGCTCCACGCCGTCCTTGTGGGCCGCCTCGGCGATGGACACCAGCTTATCCTCGGTGAAATCGAAGTAAGTGGCCTCCCAGTTGTTGATGAGGATGGGCCGGGGCTGATCCCGCCACTGGCCCCGGGCCAGGCGGCTGCGGTAGAGCTGGTGGAAGGTCCGGCTCATGGCGTTCATGCCCTCGCCGGAGTAGACCATGACGGCCTCGGGGGTCTGGAAGGCCTCGCCGGGGGCCAGCTTCCAGTCGAAGCCGAAGGGGTTGATCCCCAAGGTGACCCGGGTGACGTCCCAGGTGTCCACCTCCGCCTGGGCCAGGAAGTTGCCGGAGTAGATGAGGGAGAGGCCGATGACCTCGCCCTTGTCCTCGTCCGTGCCCGGGCGGCGGAGCATGACGAAGGGGTTGTGGTTGTGGGAGGAGTTGCCCCGGGCGGACTCCACGGACTGGATGCCCTGTTCCAGCTTCCGGACCTTCATCCAGCGCTCCCGGGACCAGGCCCCGGAGAAGTGGATGAACTCATAGTCGCTGTCGGGCAGGTCCAGGCACAGGCTCATGGCGTGGGTCAGGTGGAGATCCAGCCCCCCCTCGTTGACGATCCGGGCGGAACGGGCCAGGGCGGGCCGGTCCGCGAAGAGGGTGTAGTTCAGGTCCAGGGAGACGCCCAGCAGCTCGTCTTTCAGGTGGACGGTGAGGGTTTCCGCCTCGCTGCCCGCCTCGCAGTAGGTGGCGGGCAGGCCCTCCAGGGCGGGCTTGCCGGGGGCGACGCTGTGGGACTGGACCACGAAGTCCGTGATCCGGCTGCCGTCCGGCTGGAGGAGCTGCACGGCGGGGTGGCGGTAGTCGGTGGAGCCGTAGGAGGGGTACTCCTGCCGGGTGTGCTCCAGGGAGAAGAGCTTGTTCCCCTCGAAGACCCAGGAGGACATGGGGCGGTGCTTCATCTCCAGCAGGTGGTCGAAGCTCTCCCGGTCCCGGATGGCCTTGCCGAAGTACAGCTGTCCCAGGGCCCCGTTGGGAAGCACCTTCATGATGTAGCTGATTTTGCCGTTGGTCAGGTGGAAGGTCTGCGTGCGCTCGTGGTAGATGACGCTCATGGGGGTACCTCCTTGGTGTGGTAGTTCTTATTTCCGGCCCTGCTTGGCGTGGAGGGCGTTGACGTCGCGGGTCAGCTGGTCCAGGCGCGCGCCCTTCAGCTTATATTGGGTCTTGTAGATCAGGAAGCTGATGATGGCCAGGGCGATGGGCACGGCGAACATCAGAACCCGGATGCCCAGGATGGTGCCCGCGGACTGGGCGCCGGAGGTTTCGGGATTGTAGCCGATGAGGTCCAGGCCCACGCCGGTAAGCGTGGCGGCCACGGCGGAGGCGGCCTTCATCAGGAAGGTCTGGGCGGAGCAGGTGACGGATTCGTTCCGCTTGCCGAATTTCAGCTCGCCGTAGTCGATGACGTCGGCGATGCAGCAGGTGGTGGTGCCCAGGGACAGGCCGGAGCCGAAGAAGATGAAGGCGCAGGAGGCGATGACGCCGATGGAGCTGGAGGGGGCCACATAGCCCAGGATCAGCAGGAGCACCAGACCGATGACCGGCAGGCCGCAGGCCAGGAAGTAGACCTTCTCGCGCTCCATGTTCTTGGCGATCTTGGGGAAGAGGAACAGGCCGATCATCTCGGCGATGATGGCGTAGCCAAAGATGGAATACAGGTAGGCGTTGCCGCAGGCCTCTTTGAAGTAGTAGACGGCGAAGGCCTTGAGGAGCTGGGTGCAGAGGTTGAAGGTCAGCAGCAGGCCGATGAAGGCCACCAGCTGGTCGTTTTTGATGATGATGGCGAAGGCTTCCTTCAGGCTGGTCTTTTCCGCCTTGCCCTCTCCGATGGTGGGCTTTTCCTTGACCACCGCGCAGGTGATGCCGATGCAGACGATGAACAGGACCACGATGGCCACGGCGGCGTAGGTGAAGCCTGTGACGGAGATGTTCAGGATTTCGCCGTTCTCCTGGGTCTGGGTCACGGTGTGGTCTCCCGCCATTTCATTGAAGTAGTTGATGAATTTCAGGCCGAAGGTGCACACGATGAAGCCGCCGATGGAGGCGAAGATGCGGGGGATGACGGAGATGGACTCCCGCTCACGGGGATCGCTGGACAGGTTGGGCAGCCAGGACCAGTAGGGCACGTCCATGATGGTGTAGGTCATGCCGTAGAGGATGTACATGACGGAGACGTAGACCATCAGGGTTCCCTTGTCCGTGATGCCGCAGGTGGTGAAGAGCAGGATGAAGAACACGGAGTTGACCAGGGTGCCGATGATGAGCCAGATGCGGAATTTTCCGTATTTCGTGTGGGTGTTGTCCACGATCATTCCCATCATGGGGTCGTTGATGGCGTCCCAGATTCGGGCGGCGCCCAGCAGGATACCGGCAAAGGTGGCGCCGAGACCCAGGGTGTCCGTCAGGTAGAGCATCAGGAAGGCGCCGACCAGGTTGCAGATGGCGTCCTTGCCGATGGCGCCGATGCCAAAGGCGTACTTTTGGCTGGCGGGAAGCCGCTTGGTCTGGGTGTCCGGGGTTGTCATTGTGGGTTCCTCCTTCATTCTCGTGCATACTTTTCTGAAGCGGCGGGGGCCCTCCGTCTTTCTATAGCTAATTTTAACAGAGGAACGGAGAAAATGTGATAGAGAAATGTTGGAAAGAACCGTGCATATGTTATTTTCAACGACTGGACGTCAAAAATAGGGAACTGTTTTTGTGCAAGATAACGACACTCATATTCGCGTTTTACACGAAAAAAGGTGAATTTTAGGAGGATTTTCTTGTTTTTTCCAATTCCGCAAGGCGGGAAAATGTAATTTCCAGCTTTTTGAAAAACGGTGGAAATGTTAAATAGATTCCGGATTCCAGGGCTTTTGAGGAATGCGCCGCGTTTGCGGAGCGACATTGGTTATAATAACGGAAAATAACATAATTTTTTGTGCAAGAAGTATAAAATTCCGGCGGCGGCCCCGGAAACTTTGCCCAGTTTGATTCTTGCCAAAGCCGGGGGCAGCGGCTATACTAAGGCCAATCTCCGGGGAGCACGGAACCGGGGAGAACCCAACAACGAAGGTAGAGGGAGGCACGCGCCTCCCGGGAAACAGGAGGTATAACCATGTTTCAGAAGATGTTTGATGAAGCCGGCGCCGTTTGCTTTGGCAGCCTGATGCTCACTTCCAATATGAATAAGGCCGGGGTCGAGGATGGATTCGACCGTCTGCGCAAGCAGGGAGAGGCCCGGAAGAACCGGAGCACCGCCGCCGGCGGCATGTTCTGCCGCAAGGCCTACCGCCACGCCTGAGCGCGCGGACGGCTGAAAAGTGACATGAAAGACCCCGCCCAACCGAGGCGAGCCGCGACAGGCTCTCGGCTGGGCGGGGTCCTTTCCTTTGATACGCGGGGAATCAGTCCGCCAGCAGGCCGGGGACGGCCTCCGCCAGCAGGGCCGCCAGCTGGGCGTGGCCCTTTCGGGTCAGGTGCATGCCGTCCACGGCGTTGAACTCGCAGTCCCTGGCATCCAGATAGTGGGCGCCCACCAGCTTTGCCGTCTTTTTGTAATAGGCGGGCAGCTCCCGGGACTTCTCCAGGCAGCCCCGTCCCATGGGCTGGCCGCACTCCGCCAGCTCCATCTCCGGGCGGATGGGAGGCGGGCAGACGATGAGGATGTTGGGGGCGTGATCCCCCCAGCAGTCCACGCTCTGGGCCTTGCGGACCAGGCGCTCCATGCCGATGGCAATGCAGGCCGCGTTGGCCCCCAGGCGCTCCTTGGTGTCGTTGGTGCCCAGCATGATGATGAGCAGGTCCAGGAACTCGTGGCTCTTCAGCAGGGAGTAGAGGACGGTCAGGGCGTCCATGGTCTCGTGAAGGGGATCCTGGAACACGGTGGTCCGGCCGCTGAGGCCCTCCTCCGTCACCAGGACCTCCGGTCCCAGGGCCTTCTGGAGAAGGCAGGTCCAGCGCTCGTCCTCATTGAATCGGATGCCTCCGTCGGCGCAGTCGGCGGGGTCGGCGCAGTAGCCGTGGGTGTTGGAATCTCCCAGGCAGAGGATGTGTTTTTTCATGGTCCGTCTTCCTTTCTGTCCTTGGTGAGCAGGTCTGAAATTTACCCTTTATTTTATAAGTTAACACCTTTTTCCGGTTTGTCAAGACAGACTGGGCCGGGAAAATTTCGATTTTCAGTGGTAATTTTACCAAAAATCGAAATTATTTTTGAAACATCCGCCGAATCTGCGGAATGGCCTAAAATTCTTTCGATTTTAATTGACAAAAGAAGGAAGCCCTTGTATAATTTATACAGCGAGCCGGCAGCTTGCCGGTTCATTTTTTGTGAGAATCAAAAGGAGGATTTGCGATGAAGAAACTGCTTGCGCTGCTGCTGGCCATGGTTATGGTTCTGGGCCTCGCCGCCTGCGGCAAGAAGGCCGAGGAGCCCACGCCCCCCGCCGACGATCAGACCCAGACCGATACCCAGACTCCCGAGACCCCTGAGGAGCCCGCCGCCGGCGGCGAAATCACCCTGTGGACCTACCCCATCGGCGACTGGGGCAAGGAAGACAAGGTCAAGGCCATCACCGACGCCTTCACGGCCGACACGGGAATCTCCGTGAAAGTGGAGTACTTAGCCTACGCTGACGGAGACGACAAAGTGAACTCCGCCATCACGGCGAAAAACGCCCCCGACCTGATCATGGAAGGTCCCGAGCGCCTGGTCACCAACTGGGGCGACAAGGGCTATCTGGTGGACCTGAGCGACATGTTCGACGACACGGACAAATCCGAAATCAATGCGGCGGCCATGACGGCCTGCACCCATCCCAACGGATCCGTCTATGAGTATCCCCTGGTTATCACGGCCCACTGCATGGCCATCAACCTGGACGCCTTCAAGGAGGCCGGGGCCGACGAGTTCCTGAATCTGGACACCCACACCTGGACCACCAGCGATTTCATCAACGCCGTGGAGGCGCTGTATGACCACTTCCAGGCTCCCGTGGGCGCCGTGTACTGCAAGGGCCAGGGCGGCGACCAGGGCACCCGCGCCCTCGTCAACAACCTGTACGGCGGAACCTTTGCCACCGCCTCCCACGACGAATACACCTGGGACGACCCGGCCAACATCAAGGCTCTGGAGCAGCTGAAGAGCATGCCCGGCATCGCCTTCGACGCCTCCCTGGAGGGCGGCGACGAAATCAAGGTCTTCTATCAGGGCATTCTGAAGATGGCCTTCTGCTGGAACATCGCCCAGCAGCTGAACCCCAACCAGGCCGACACCGGTGCGGGCAAAACCGCCAACGGCGAAGAGATCGTCTTCATGGGCTTCCCCTCTCAGGGCGGTTCTCCCGCTCTCCAGGGCGGCATCTGGGGCTTTGGTATCTTTGACAACGGGGACCAGGCCAAGATTGACGACGCGAAAACCTTCATCAAATGGATGTGCGACTCTGAGCACACCGTGGACGCGGTAAAGACCGCCAACTACTTTGCCGCCCGCTCCGCCGCCGAGGGCACCGACCTCTCCAGCATCTGGGCGGACAACGAGATCATGAACGACTATCAGGTCCTGATGCCTTACCTGGGCGACTACTACCAGGTCACCAAGGGCTGGGCCGGCGCTCGTACCGAGTGGTGGACCATGCTCCAGAAGGTGGGCGAGGGCGCCGACATCGCTGAAACGGTCGCCACCTACGCCGGGAACGCCAACGCGGCGGCCGCCGGCTAATCCCTCCAATACACCGTCAAAGAGATAAGGGTTTTTGCGCCCCTCTCCCGCGAAGGGCGGGAGAGGGGCGCGTTTTTACCCGAGAGGCCCTGCCGAAATCCAGTCGTAAAGGAGTGTTGATCTTGGCAAGACAGTCCAAACCCACCATGAGCCGGGCGCTGCAGCGGCGGGAGAACATCACCGGCTACCTCTTCCTGCTGCCCAGCCTGATTTTCTTCATCGGCTTTGTGGTCATCCCCATGGTCATCTGCATCGTCACCAGCCTCACGGACGCCAACATGCACGACCAAGGCATGTTTGGGAATTTCATCGGCTTCTCCAACTTCTCCAGGCTGCTGAGCGACGAGACCTTCCTGGAGGCGCTGAAAAACACCTTCATCATCGTTATCGTCAGCGTCCCGGCGACCTGCGCCTTCTCCCTGTGGGTGTCCTCCGCCATGTACAAGCTCAGCGGGCCCGTGCTGTCCGCCTTCCGCTGCATCTTCTACCTCCCCGTGGTCACCGGCTCCGTGGCCGTCACCGTGGTGTGGAAGTGGATGTATGACAACTACACCGGAATTTTCAACCATGTCCTCAAGGGCGTGGGGCTCATCGATCAAAACATCAACTGGCTGGGCGACTCCAAGTACGCCCTCTGGTGCATCATTCTGATCCTCTTCACCACCTCTGTGGGCCAGCCCATCGTGCTGTATGTCTCCGCTCTGGGCAACGTGGACCAGACCCTCATCGAGGCCGCCGAGGTGGACGGGGCCAACAGCTTCCAGGTCTTCTGGAAGGTGAAATGGGCCCAGATGAT
The DNA here is from genome assembly GCA_910587875.1 of uncultured Oscillibacter sp. Taxonomy (GTDB): domain Bacteria; phylum Bacillota; class Clostridia; order Oscillospirales; family Oscillospiraceae; genus Oscillibacter. Next base: position 7,662 of record CAJUOD010000048.1, read on the forward strand.
GCCCACCACCCTGTATATCCTGGTCATCACTACCATCAACTCCTTCCAGTGCTTCGCCCTGATCCAGCTTCTGACCAAGGGCGGCGCGGGAACCAACACGGTGATGTACCACATCTATTGGACTGCCTTCAAGCTGACGGAGCAGGCGGGACACTTCGGCTACGCCAACGCCATGGGCGTGGTGCTGGCCATCTTCATCGGACTGCTGTCCGCCCTCCAGTTCAAGCTGGCGAAAGAGAAGTAAGGGGGTGCCGGTATGAAAATTCAAAGCGGAAAAGACCGCGCGTATAAAATCGTCTCCATCATCGTTCTGGTCATCCTGGCGTTCCTCTTCACCTTCCCGCTGTACTGGATTGTGACCGGCGCCTTCAAAAACGGCGCGGACATCAACGCCACCAAGCCCATCTGGCTGCCCACGGAGTGGGTGATGAACAACTTTGAAAAGCTGATGAAGCAGCGCAGCGTCCCCCTGTGGGAGGTCTACCTGCCCTTCGGCAGCTTCTTCAACGGCGGGAAGAAGATGCTCCTCACCGCCGGGCCGGAGGCCCCCGCCGCCATCCGCTGGCTCATCAACGCGGTGCTCATGTGCGTGCTGGCCATGCTCCTCACCTGCCTGACGGCGGCCATGGCGGGCTACGCCCTGGCGAAGAAGCGCTTCAACGGCCGGGCCATCCTGTTCTCCCTCATCGTCTGCGCCATGGCCCTGCCCAAGCAGGTCATCCTGATCCCCCTGCTGAAGGAGATGTCCGCCCTGCGGCTGTACGACAGCCTGTGGGCCGTGATCTTCCCCACCGTGGGCTGGCCCTTCGGCGTGTTCCTCATGAAGCAGTTCTCGGAGAGCATCCCAGGAGAAATCTTGGAGGCCGCCAGAATTGACGGCTCCAGCGAGTGGAATACCTTCTCCACGGTGGTCATGCCCATGATCAAGCCGGGCATCGGCGCGCTGGCGATTTTCACCTTCATCAACTGCTGGAACGACTACTTCATGCAGCTGGTCATGCTGGCCAGCGGCAGCAACTTCACCATCCCCCTGGGCATCGCCACCCTCCAGGCGGAGACCTCGGTGGACAACGGCCTGCTGATGGCGGGCGCCACCTTGGCGGCGGCTCCCATCATCATCGTCTTCCTGATCTTCCAGAAGTACTTCACCCAGGGCATCACCATGGGCGCGGTCAAGGGCTGAGAGGGAAATACGATGATCTACGCCAAACACAAGGACGCCCCGGCCTACCGGGGCATCCACCCCAACCTGGACCTGGCCCTGGAGCATATCACGCCGGAGTTCCTGGCCTCTGTGGGTCCGGAACGGGTGGAGCTCAAGGGCGGCGACGTGTACGCCACCCGGTTCACCTATGAGACCATCCCGGCGGAGGAGAGCTTCTTCGAGGCCCACAAAAAATACCTGGACATCCACATCATGGTCCAGGGCTTCGAGGGCGTGGAAATCGCCCCGCCGGAGGCCCTGTCCGAGTTCGACCGGGTGGAGGCCAACGACTTTTACGCCTACCGGGGCGAGGGGGACTACAAGCTGGTCCTGTCCCCCGGGGACTTCCTGGTGGTCTTTCCCGGCGACGCCCACCGCATCAAGATGCAGCTGGGCGGACCGGAGGCCGTGAGCAAGGTGGTCTTCAAGGTGAAAATCTATGACTAGGAGATATGCTATGAGAGACCTTTCCAAATACCAGGGCATTTTCCCCGCGTTCTACGCCTGCTATGACCAGGACGGCAGGGTCAGCGCCCCGGCGGTCCGGGCCCTGGCGAAGTTCCTGCTGGACAAGGGAGTACAGGGATTGTACGTAGGCGGCTCCTCCGGCGAGTGCATCTATCAGAGCGTGGCGGAGCGCAAGGAGACCCTGGAGAACGTCATGGCGGAAGTGGGCGGCAAAATGACCATCATCGCCCACGTGGCCTGCAACAACACGGCGGACAGCCGGGACCTGGCGGCCCACGCCGAGAGCCTGGGGGTGGACGCCGTCGCCTCCATCCCGCCCATCTACTTCCACCTGCCCCCCAAGGGCATCGCGAAATACTGGAACGACATTTCCGACGCGGCCCCCAACACGGACTTCGTCATCTACAACATCCCCCAGCTGGCGGGCGTGGCCCTGTCCGTGCCCCTGCTCCAGGAGATGCTGAAGAACCCCCGGGTCATCGGGGTGAAGAACTCCTCCATGCCCGTTCAGGATATCCAGATGTGGCGCGACGAGGGGGCCCTGGTCTTCAACGGCCCGGACGAGCAGCTCTTGAGCGGCCTGGCCGCCGGGGCCGCCGGGGGCATCGGCGGGACCTACGCCGCCATGCCGGAGCTGTATCTGGAGATCTTCCGCTGCTTCCAGGCCGGAGAGCTGGAGAAGGGCCGGGAGGTCCAGAATGAGTGCTGCCGCATCATCTACAAGATGTGCTCCACTCAGGGGAACATGTACGCCGTGATTAAGGAGATCCTCCGCCTCCAAGGCGGGCCGGATATCGGCGGCGTCCGGGCGCCCCTGCTGCAGCTGGAGCCCGGCGACCACGAGACCATCGTGGAGGCCCACGAGATGATTCAGGCCGCCATTGCCAAATACTGCTGAACAAAGTAAAAAGGGCCCGCTTTTCCTGGGAAAAGCGGGCCCTTTGGCTGCGTCGAAATGGGGGAAGGCCTTTACTGCGCGGCCTTGCGGACCCGCTCCAGGGCCTGCTCCACCGCCGGGAGCTTGATGATGAGGACGGTCACCGCCGCCTCCGCCAGCAGGTAGCTGTAGTTGTAGATGATGGGGTACAAGTTCCGCAGGGCCAGGGGGAAGTTCTCCGGCATGTAGTCCATCCAGTAGAGATAGCCCCCCAGGGAGTGGAACGCGCCCCGGGCCAGCACCGCCACGAGATAGCCGACGAGGAGGCTGTTCTTCTTCCCCCGGAAGAGGCCCGCCAGGCCCAGGGCGGCGAAGGCCAGCACGTAGTCGCAGCAGACCTGGAAGAGGGACAGGAAATAGGGCTCCTGCAAAAACTGGAGAATGCCGTAGGCGAAGCCCACCAGCATGCCGGTCTTCACGCCGTACCAGTTGGCTATCAGCACGATGAAGAGCATGCTCAGCAGGGTGACGGATCCGCCGTAGGGCATCTTGAAGACCCTGATAAAGCTGGTCACGTAGGCCAGGGCCACGGCCATGGCGCAGTAGGCCAGCTGTTTGGCGGCGAAGCCCGTTTTCTCCCCCCGGTCCGCCAGGGACAGGCCCGCCAGGATGCTTGCGGCCAGCAGGGCGATGCTCAGCGCGTACCCGGCGGTGGTGAGTCCCCCCTCACCGTTGATGAACAGAGACAGCATGGAAATTTTCCTCCTTCGTTCCGACCGCGAAGCTGACGGCAATGAAAAACAGCCCTCCCGAAGCCGGGAGGGCTGTTCCACATGCGGAAAAAAGCATGACGGTTCATGACGGCTCCCTACGTTGGCATTACCCAAATCAGGTCATGGGTCGAAGCGTGCGCTTCCTCTCAGCCCGCTGGCGCGAGCTCCCCAGTTCACGATCTTATATAGTTTGTAGCTTGATTATAACACGGCCCCCGGCCCGGCGCAAGATTTTTTTTTCGAGACCGCTTGCGGAATCGCCCCGGCTTTGGTATCGTATAGGGCGTACCCGGCTCCGCGGGCACAGAGAACACACAAGGCGAGGGTGAACGCATGAAAGAACTGTTTTCAGGAACCGACCAATACGTGGCCTCCGGCGAGCTGATGGCGGCGGTGAACATCGCCGTGACGCTGGAGAAGCCGCTCCTCATCAAGGGTGAGCCGGGCACGGGCAAGACCATGCTGGCCCAGGCCGTGGCCCAGGCGCTGGGGAAGGAGCTCATCATCTGGAACGTGAAGTCCACCACCAAGGCCCAGGACGGCCTGTATGTCTACGACGTGGTCCAGCGGCTCTACGACAGCCAGTTCGGGTCCCACGGCGTGGACGATATCGCCAGCTACATCAAGCTGGGCAAGCTGGGGGAGGCCTTTTCCTCCCAGGAGCAGGTGGTCCTGCTGATTGACGAGATCGACAAGGCGGACCTGGAATTCCCCAACGACCTCCTCTGGGAGCTGGACCAGATGGAGTTCTACATCCCGGAGACCCGGGAGACCGTCCGGGCCAGGAGGCGGCCCATCGTCATCATCACTTCCAACGCGGAGAAGGAGCTGCCCGACGCTTTCCTCCGCCGGTGCATCTTCCACTATATCGACTTCCCGGACCAGGAGCAGATGGAGCGCATCCTCCGGGTCCACTTCGACCATCTGGAGGAGGACCTGCTTCGCCAGGCCATGGCGGCGTTCTACTGGCTCCGGGAGCTCCGGGGCATCGATAAGAAGCCCAGCACCTCGGAGCTGGTGGACTGGCTCCGGGCCCTCATCGCCGGGGGCGTGGACCCGGCCCGGGTCCGGAAGGAGCTGCCCTTCGCCGGGGTCCTGCTGAAGAAGGACAAGGACCTGCGGACCCTGCGGGGCGCACGCTGACGCCATGTTTCTGGAGTTTTTCTACCTCCTCCGGGCCCGGGGCCTGGACGTGACGCCGGACGAGTGGATGACCCTGCTGGAGGGCTTGTCCAGGGGCCTCCACCAGTCCACGCTGACCGGGTTCTACCGGCTCTGCCGGGCGGTGCTGCTGGGAAGCGAGGCGGACTTCGACCGCTTTGACCAGGCCTTCCTGGAGTTCTTCCGGGACGTGCCTTGGAACGGCGAGCTGCCCCAGGAGCTGCTGGACTGGCTGGACCGCCCCTCCGAGGACCTGGGCCGGACCCTGGAGGAGCTGAAGCGGGCGGGCTTCTCCGAGGAGAAGGCCGAGGAGCTGCTGCGCCTCCTGGAGGAGCGATTGAAGGAGCAGACGGAGGAGCACAACGGCGGCAGCTACTGGGTGGGCACCCAGGGCCGGTCCCCCTTCGGCAACAGCGGCTGGCGCCCCGGCGGCATCCGCATCGGCGGCCAGGGGCGGCACCGCACCGCCATGATGGTGGCCGGGGAGCGGCGCTTCCGGGACTTCCGGAAGGACAACACCCTGGACACCCGGCAGTTTCAGACGGCCTTCCGCCTGCTGCGCCAGCTGTCCGCCCAGGCGGACGAGAGCGAGGAGGTTCTGGACGTGGACGGGACCATCCGGGACACCTGCGACAACGGGGGGCTTTTGAAGATCCGCAAGACCCACCCCCGGAAGAACGCCGTCAAGGTCCTGCTGCTGATGGACTCCGGCGGGTCCATGGAGTACTATGCCGGGCTCTGCTCCCGGCTGTTTCAGGCGGCCCAGAAGTCCAACCACTTCAAGGAGCTCCACACCTACTATTTCCACAACTGCGTCTACTCGGAGCTCTACACCGGCCCCGCCCTCCGCTGGAAGGAGGCGGTGCCCACGGACTGGGTACTGTCCAACTTCGACGGGAACTACAAGGTCCTGGTGGTGGGGGACGCCGCCATGAGCCCCTATGAGCTGCGGGAGAAGCACTACGACTGGGAGCGGCGGACCTACGGCCCCTCCGGCCTGGAGTGGCTGGAGCGCATGAAGCGGCAGTACCCCTATCTGGTCTGGCTGAACCCGGAGCCCATGCCGGAGCGCCCGGACTACTGGGGCCAGACCCACTGGCAGCTGGGGCATATGTTCCCCATGTACGACCTCACCGCCGAGGGGCTGGAGCGGGCCATGAAGCGGCTGATGAGCCGAAAATAAAGCGGAGGCCGCGTCGCAGCGGCCTCCGCTTTTTGCATATACATATTTCCGGCGGCGTCCCTCACCGGAAGAGCTGGCGCACGTCGTCCTTCCCCCGCTTGCCGTGGGTCCGCATGGCCTGGGAGGCGGGCTGGGAGATGGACCGCCGGGCGTCGCGGAGCAGCGTGCCCGCCGCCCCGGCGTCCCGCACGGGATCCCCGTTTAGGACCTGCTGAACCCCCAGCAGGCCGTTCCAGCTCCGCTCCAGGCGGTGGTAGAGCACGTTGTAGGCGTTTTGGATCTGGGCCACCCAGCGCCGGTCCCGCTCCACAATGGCCTTGGCGGCCTTGGCGGCCTCCTTGGTAGCCAGGCTGATCTGGTCCAGGCTCAGGGCCCGGGCGGAGAGACGGAACTGGGGCAATGTCACGGTCTCCGCCCCCATCTGGAGGGGGACCCCGGACCGGGTCCAGAGCCGGGCTCTGCCGATGTCCGCGCCGCCGGTGATCTCCACCTTCCCGCAGCCGCCGAAGAGGCAGGCCCCGATGTCTGCCCCCGGGTCGCCGCCCAGGGCCTTTTGGACCCGGGCCGCGCCGGTGATGAGGATGTCCCCGCAGGGCCCCCGGACGCCCGCGCCGATGGCGGCGGCATGCCCTACGGCCTGGGCGGAGACGCTTCCGCCCCGGATGGTGATGTCTCCCACCGCCGCGCCCAGGGCGCCGCCGATGCCCGCGCCCCCGCCGGACTCTCCCGTAGCGCTGACCACGCCGCCCAGGATGTCCACGGGGCCCATGGCACCCCGTTTTCCCGCGCCGATGCCCGCGCCGCCGCCGGAGCCCACGGCGGTGACCGCGCCGCCCCGGATTTGGATGCGCCCGGTCCGGCCCCGGCCTCCGCCGCTGTCCCGTCCGATGCCCGCGCCCCCCGCGCCGCCGGAGGCGGTCAGGGTCCCGGCGGGATTCCGGCTGCTGTCCCGGACCTCGGGACAGTCCACCAGCAGGGAGGTGCCGTCTCCCAGGGAGACGCCCGCCCGGCCCGTGCCGCTCTCGAAGCGGTTTTCCGTGCCGCTGCGCAGGAGGAGGGTCACCTCGTTGTCCCGGCCCAGGTCGAAGGCCGCGCCCTCGGACACCCGGCAGGCCACGCCCCGCAGGGTCAGCTCCAGCTTCCCGATGCCGTCCGCCAGGGCCAGCCGCCCGCTGAAGGGCGCATCGTTGGCGTCGGTGCCCGCGCCGCCGGAGACGGCGGTGACCTGATTGGTCAGAATGCGGAGGGTGTGAGTCTCCTCCTCGTAAATCCAGTCCACCCCCGGCTCCCCGCCGGTGACGGTGAAGGGATTGGGGTACAGGACAGTCTCCTCAAAGGCCCCCGCGCTCTCGTTCCAGCGCAGGTAGGCGTAGCGGACCTTGGGCCGCCCGGCCCCGTCCTTCCCCCGGAGGACCACGGTGTGCACCGCCGGGGAGCCCTGTTCTCCCTTGGAGAGCCACAGCCGGGCGGGCTCGCCGCTCATCAGCACGGCCCGCCCGTGCCTGCCGTCCACCGCCAGGGAGGTGACAGCGCTCCAGCCCGGCAGCAGCGCCCGCCAGACGACGTCGAAGGGGGCCAGGGGCCTGCCGCTCCCGTCGGTGACCTGGGCCGCCCGGGCCGCCAGGAGGACGGGCCCGTCGACCACCACGGGGACCGCCAGGGCCCCGAAGGCCTCGCCGTCCCGCTCCGGGGCCAGGAGGACCGCGCCCCCCGTCAGGCGGAGGACATTGCCCGCGCCGCCGTGGACCACGCCGACGCGCACTGTCCCGCCGCTCCCCAGGGTCAGGGCCGCGCCGGGGCGCAGACGGATCTCGTCCAGGGCGGTTTCTCCCGGTATGGACAGCCTGGCGGCGGGGGAGGACACGGCCAGCGCCGGGAAGCGCGCGCCCCGCAGGGCCGCCGTCCCGGACCCGGTAAGCAGGAGGGCCCGCCCCTCCTGCCCGGCGGCCTGGAGGGAGACGTCCGCCTCTCCGCCGACAGTTACTTCCCCGGTGGAGGGGTTCACGGACACGCCGGAGAGGTCCCGGCCCGCGATCTTCATATCTCCAAGATCCATAACGGCGGCCTGGGGCCCCTCCGGCGCCGCCGCCGTCTCCGGGGCGCTCCCGGCGGCGGCGCTCTCCAGGGCGGCCTCCGCCTCCGCGCCGGAGGCCTGCACCGCCGCCAGCAGGCCCATCATCAGCTCCAGCTCCATGCCCTCCATTCCCGCCAGGAGGGCCAGCATGGAGGCGCTGTCCAGAAGGGCGGCATTGTCCCCGGCGTACAGCAGGAGCTCCGCCAAAAAGTCCTCCATCCCCGGGGCCGTGCCGCCGGTGAACTGGGCCTCCAGGTCCGCAAAGCCGGAGAACAGGCCGTTGGTCAGCAGGTTCACCGCCTCGTCCGGCGAGTAGCCCTGGGACACCTTTTCCATGAGCTGCCGCAGTCCCTCCAGGGCGTCCTTGAGATCCACGGCCTTGGAGGCGGAGCCCCCGGCGATGACGCCGCCCAGGTACAGCGCCGCCAGATAGCCCGCGGCGGCGCTGTCGTCCAGGGACTTCCCGGCGAGGGCCGCCAGGATGTCCGAAACCCCGGCGCTCTTGTCCAATCCCAGCAGATTCAGCAGCCGCTCCGGGGTCAGGCCGCTCTGGGCCATGCCCTTCAGCAGCCAGTTGGGGAGGTTCCGCACGCCCTCCTCGTCCTCCGGGGCGGCGTCCTGGGGCGGCTCCACGCCGTCCTCGATCTCCGGGTCCCCGTCCAGGAACAGCCGCGCGTCCCCGGCCAGGGCCCCGCCGGTCATGCGGTCGATCTCCTCCGCCAGGCGCGCCAGCTCCGCCTGGAGGGCGGCCCGATCCTCCTTGCCGCCCCCGGCGGCCCGTTGGGCCAGCTGGGAAATGCGGTCCAGGGCGTCCTGGACCTCCGCCAGCACGGCCTCCCCCAGCTGGAGGGTCCGGTGGCTCTCCCGGGTGTGGTTCTCCGCCTGGCCGATGGTGGTCATCAGCCGCCGGAGGGTCTCCGAGACGGTAGCCCCCGGCGTTTTCGCCGCCGGGCGGGTCTCTCCGGAGGCGGCCGTTTTCTCCGTCTTCTCCGCCGCCTGATACCGGGGCCCCGATACCCCCCGTTCCCTGCGGATGGTCAGCTCGCCCATGTCCGCGCCTCCTTTCTCATTCCAAAACATGGATTTCCGTATATATATCATATCGGCAGCCGGGCGGGAAAGATAAGCGGGCCGGACGGCGGCGGCAAAAGAGGGGAGGGCGTGAAACGCCTTCCCCTCTCTGAATATGCTATGCCTTTCTCCCCAGGGCCAGGTCCTTGACCACCTCTCCCGCCAGGATCAGCCCGGCGGCGGCGGGCACGAAGGCCAGGCTTCCCGGCACCTGCCGCCGGACCTCCCCCGCCAGGGATTCCTGGTAGAGCGCCCCCTCCGGCTCTATGGGGGGCTCCTGGGAGTAGACCACCTTCAGCCGCTTCACGCCCCGGTGCTTCAGCTCCTTCCGCATCACCCGGGCCAGAGGGCAGACGGAGGTCTCGTAGATGTCCGCCACCCGGAAGGCGGCGGGGTCCAGCTTGTTTCCAGCCCCCATGCAGCTGATGATGGGGGTTCCGGCCTCCAGGGCCTGCTGGATCAGGGCCAGCTTGCCGGTGACGGTGTCAATGGCGTCCACCACGTAGTCATATTGGGAGAAGTCGAACTCCCCGGCGGTGTCGGGGCCGTAGAAGACCCGCCGGGCGCTGACCGCGGCCTCCGGGTTGATGTCCAGGGCCCGCTCCCGGGCGGCGTCGGCCTTGTATTGGCCCAGGGTCCCATGGGTGGCCAGGATCTGGCGGTTCAGGTTCGTCAGGCTCACCCGGTCGCTGTCCACCAGGTCCAGCGTCCCGATTCCGCTGCGGACCAGGGCCTCCGCCGCGTAGCCCCCCACGCCCCCCAGGCCGAACACCGCCACATGGGCCCGGGCCAGGCGCTCCATGCCCTCCCGGCCCAGCAGCAGCTCGGTCCTTGAAAACTGGTCCAGCATCTCCTCACTCCTCGATTCCCTGGATTTCAATCTGTTCCAAAATCTCCTGGCCCCGCCCGGTCAGCGCCATGCTGCCGTGGAGGGGGCAGTCCCGGTAGGCGGCGTAGTCAAAGTTCGCCAGGGGGATGTCGTAGTCCAGCCGGACCAGGCCCTTGCCCGCCAGGCCCAGGATAGCGGCGGCGTATTCCTCCTGAGAGTGCTCCCGGTCCTCCAAATACACCGGCGCCTTCATGTCGAAGGCCGACGCCGCCGGGAGAAAGGGCGTTTCCCCCAGCCGCCGGAGCAGCGCCAGCTCCGCCTCAGTCAGCAACAGCTCCTGCCCGCAGTGCTGGCCGCAGCCTCCGCAGTTCTCACAGCCCATATCCGTCCTCCTTGAAAACCTCTGTAATCGTTCCGCCGCCCACGACGGAGTCGCCGTCGTAGAATACCGCCGCCTGCCCCGGCGTCACCGCCCGCTGGGTCCGGTCAAAGACCACCCGGACCCGGCCTCCCGCCTCCGGGAAAAGCTCCGCCGCCTGCTCCGCCTGGCGGGAGCGGGTCTTGGCCCCCGCCCGCAGGGGGGCGTCCAGGCCTTCGATGGAAATCCAGTTCAGGTCCTCCACCAGGATCTCGCGGGCGTACAGGGCGCTCTCCGGCCCCACGGTGACGGTGCCCGCCGCCATGTCCTTTCCGCAGACGTAGACGGGCTCTCCCATGGCCAGGCCCAGCCCCTTCCGCTGGCCCAGGGTGTAGCGGACCGCGCCCCGGTGCCGCCCCACGACCCGACCCTCCCGGTCCAGGAAGTCCCCGGCGGGGAAGGGCTGTCCGGTCCAGGCCTCGATGAACGCGCCGTAGTCTCCGTCGGGGATGAAGCAGACGTCCTGGCTGTCCCGCCGCCGGGCGTTGACGAAGCCCAGGGACTCCGCCAGCTCCCGGACCCGGCGCTTCTCCATGCCCCCCAGGGGGAATTGGACCCGGGCCAGCTGATCCTGGGTCAGGGTGTAGAGGAAGTAGCTCTGGTCCTTTTGGAGGTCCAGGGCCTTTTTCAGAAGGCGGCGGCCCGTCTCCGGGTCCCGGTCCGCCCGGGCGTAGTGCCCGGTGGCCACGTAGTAGAGCCCCGCCGCCTCCGCCGCCTCTAAGAGATGGGAAAACTTCATGCGCCGGTTGCAGTCCACGCAGGGGTTGGGCGTCCCTCCCGCCTGATAGACCCGGACAAATTTTTCAATGACGGCCTTCTCGAATTCCGCCGCCATGTCCAGGGCGGTAAAAGGGATGCCCAGCCTTTGGCAGACGGCCTCCGCGTCGGCGGCGTTCCGCCCGTCGTCCCCACGCAGCAGCCGCATGGTGGCCCCCTGGCAGCGGTAGCCCGCCGACAGCATCAGATAGGCCGCCGCCGAGCTGTCCACGCCGCCGCTCATGGCGATCAGCGCGCTCTTGTGTTCTTCCATCCCGTACCTCCTGGTCATAGTCTGCGCTTCGCGGCCCTTATTATAGTACAGTCCCGGCGTTTTGTCACGCAAATATCTCCGGGCCGCAGCGCGGCGCTATGAATGAGAACCTTCACGGGCCGGTCTCCTTAGGAAAAAGATTCCCCCTTTTCAACAAAAAACAGCCCTGTCCAGAAAAAGTTTGCGCCGGGAGTGGAGAAATTTTTAATCGGTACGGCTTTATGTAAACCAGTTCCTTCTGGGGTTTTGCCGGAAAGGACCGGCGCGGGTTCCCTATGCCTGGCGCGCTGGCGGAAAAATCCTTGATCCTGCGGAAAACCCCCATGTGGAAAACCCTGTGGAAAGTGTGGATAACTCTTCGTAGAAGGCTTTTATGAGCGATGTTATGTAAATTTCCGCAGAAGCGGGAGGCTTTCTGGCGGAAGCCCGGGAAAGCGGGGAATCGGCGGCGGATAGAGTCGGGAAAAATTTCCATTTTTTCGAGCGGCTTCCCACAGATGCGTCAAAAATCGACAAAGTGCTCAAAGAGAAAACGCAGGATTTCCTGCGATAATACAAAAGGTAATCGCAAATCCGGCAAAAGCGGGGAGGGAAAAATCGAAAAGGAGGTTGACGGGGGAAAAATTTTATGGTATGATACCAAACGGCTTGAGGCCCGGGCATCCCTCCGCCGGAGGGCGGGAGAGCCGTCATACGCTACTGTAGCTCAGTCGGTAGAGCAGCTGATTCGTAACTACCAGACTGGGCCGCAGAAAATTGAATATGCTACTGTAGCTCAGTCGGTAGAGCAGCTGATTCGTAATCAGCAGGTCGTGTGTTCGAGTCACATCAGTAGCTCCAGAAAACGGCGAAAATCGTTTGATTTTCGCCGTTTTTGCAACTTTTCAGGAAAACAGTTGACCCACATTTGATTCTCTTTTTGACCCACAATGATCCTTTCGCATACAGACTCCGCGAAGGCTTTCTTTTGCGAGAAACGGTCAAGACCCACAACCTGACCCTCACAGGGAAATAATCAGAAACGAACACCGCAGCGGAGAGGATGCTGTCCGCTGCGGTGTTGTCTTTTGTCATTTCGGATTTACATCATCTGTTCCATAAATGCTCCCATCTTTTCCGCCGCTTCATCCTGTGCTTGCCGTGTGGCGTGGGTGTAGGTGCGGAGGGTGAAGCCGGCGTCGTAGTGCCCCAGCATACTGCTGACGGTTTTCACGTCCACACCGTTTTGCAGTGCCATTGTCGCGAAGGTATGACGTAAGTCGTAGAAGCGGATGTGTTCCAGTCCCGCGTCCTTTAGAATTTTCTTGTGAAGATTTACTACCGAGTCAGGGTGGTACATCTCTTCTCCCGTTTTCGGCGAGGGGAACATGTATGGATTATCTGGGTGTTTTTCATGCTCCTGTATGAGTAGGTCCACCGCCTCTTGAGGAATGGATATCCGGCGGACAGATGTTTCGGTCTTTGGCCGACTAATAGTGATTTCTCCATTTCTTACCGCCGCTTGTTTGCTGACAGAGATGGTGCGGCTTGCTGTATCAAGGTCATCCCAGCGGAGCGCGACCAGTTCGCCCTTCCGCAGTCCACTGACCAGTTCCAGGTAGAACATCGGCAGGACGCCGCGCTTATCCGCCGCCTGGAGATAAGCACCCATATCCTCCGGGTGGAGAATTTTCATCTCCTGCTTCACCAGCTTGGGGATGATACAATCCTCGGTGGGGTTGCGGAGGATGAGCCGCTCTTTCGCCGCCCGGTCAAGGGCGTTGTGCAACATCATGTGGATGCCTCGGACGGTGGCGTTACTCAGACCTGGATTCTTGGATTTCTGCACCTCCCGTAGCCGCCCATTTTCTTGTAAGTCCCGGTAGAGTTTCTGGATGTCCCTGCTGGTCAGCCGGTTCAATTTAATTTCGCCGATTCTGGGAATGACGTGCTGTTCAATGCTGCGGCGATAGTATTCAGCGGTGGATGGCCGGACGTTGGGCTTGGAGTAGAGCTCGTACCATGTCCGGAGCCACGAGGCCACTGTATAGTCATCTGTGCGGATCATATCGACCTGCTGAGCCTGTTCTACCGCCGCCTTCAGTTTTCCCTTGGCTTCAGCCTGGGTCTTGCCCAGCACGTTTTTGACAATACGTTTGCCTGTATCGGGATTGTATCCGGCAGTGTAACGCCCCTCCCAACGACCATCACTTCGCTTGCGGATATTTCCCTCGCCGTTCGCTCTACGCTTTGCCACAGCAATCCCTCCTTTCCTCCGCCCGAACTTCTTCGTCTCTGGCGAAGGAATAGGGCTTCAACTCACCGGCGATTCCAAGGGCCACTTGGAAGCCCGCCGCGAAACTTGCCAGTGTGGTTTCCTCCAACAGAGCCGCTTGCAGATCTACCAGACTGA
>CAJUOD010000049.1 GCA_910587875.1 uncultured Oscillibacter sp.
GGTGGGCTATGGCCTGGACTATGCCCAGATGTACCGGAACATCCCCTACATCGGCGTGCTGAAGCCCGAGGTCTACGCCGGGAAGTAACAAGCGCCGCCCCGGGGCGGGCCAAAGGAGGAATGCCGTCGTGTCCAAGCAAAACCGCAATTCCAGCCTCAGCTTCCTGATGCTGGGGCTGGTGATCCTGCTGTGCTTAAGCTGGGTCTGGCAGCTGAACAGCCAAGGCGACCGGATGGAGTTCTCCCAGGTGGAGCAGCTCTTCCGCCAGGAGAAGGTGGAGTCCTTCGTCATCCGGGACAACACCCTGCTGATGACCCTGCGGGGCGAGCCGGAGGGCCGGAACACCCTGCGCTATGAGCTCTACGACTTTGACCTGTTCTACGACAGCCTCAGTGAGCTGGTGGAGGAGCAGGCCGCCAAGGGGGTCATCACCTCCTACGACTACCAGCAGGACCACTCCACCAACTGGCTGGAGATCCTCCTGCCCTTCCTCCTGACGGCGGCGATGATCGGCGGCTTTGGCTACCTGTTTATCCTCCGGGGTCAGGGGGGCGGCATGGGGGCGGACCGCATGGCCCGCTTCGGCTCCGCCCGGACCCGGTCCCTCTCGGAGAAGGACAAGAAGGTCCGCTTTGAGGATGTTGCCGGGGCGGACGAGGAGAAGGAGGAGCTCCAGGAGATCGTGGAATTCCTTCGGGACCCCCGGCGGTTTATCTCCCTGGGGGCCCGCATCCCCAAGGGCGTGCTCCTGGTGGGCCCTCCGGGCACGGGCAAAACCCTGCTGGCCAAGGCCGTGGCCGGGGAGGCCGGGGTGGGCTTCCTGTCCATCTCCGGCTCCGACTTCGTGGAGCTCTACGTGGGCGTGGGCGCGTCCCGGGTCCGGGACCTCTTTGACCAGGCCAAGAAGACCTCCCCCGCCATCGTCTTCATCGATGAGATCGACGCCGTGGGCCGCCAGCGGGGCACCGGCGTGGGCGGAGGCCACGACGAGCGGGAACAGACCTTAAACCAGCTCCTGGTGGAGATGGACGGCTTCGCCGCCAATGAGGGCGTGGTGGTCCTGGCGGCTACCAACCGGGCGGACGTGCTGGACCCGGCCCTGCTGCGGCCCGGCCGGTTCGACCGGCAGATCTACGTGGGCCTGCCCGATATCAAGGGCCGGGAGGACATCCTGAAAATCCATGTGAAGGGCAAGCCCCTGTCCGAGGACGTGGACCTCAAGACCCTGGCCCGGGGCACCTCGGGCTTCACCGGGGCGGACCTGGAGAATCTGGTGAACGAGGGAGCCCTGCTTGCCGCCCGGCGGGACCGGGACTATATCACCATGGAGGACTTCAAGGAGGCGGAGATCAAGGTCATCGCCGGGCCGGAGAAGCGCAGCCGGGTCATCTCTCCCCACGAGCGGGAGCTGACCGCCTGGCACGAGGCGGGCCACGCCGTGGTGATGGAGACCCTGCCGGAGCACGACCCGGTGAACCAGATCACCATCGTCCCCCGGGGCCAGGCAGGCGGCATGACCATCGCCCTGCCGGAGGAGGACCGGACCTTCCTGTCCAAGCGTTATTTGGAGGACCGGATTGTCGCCCTGCTGGGGGGCCGGGTGGCGGAGAAGCTCTGCCTGGGAGACATCTCCACCGGGGCGGGCAACGACATCCAGCGGGCCACGGACATCGCCCGGAAGATGGTGGCGGTGTACGGCATGAGTGAGACCATCGGCTCGGTGTCCTTCCAGGGCGGGCACGACGAGGTGTTCATCGGCCGGACCATGAGCCAGGGCCGGAGCTACTCCGAGGCCGTGGCGGCCCAGATCGACGAGGAGGTCCGCCGGGTGGTGGACGAGGCCGGGCGGCGCTGTGAGGACATCCTGACGGAGAAGCGGGCCATTTTGGACGCCGTGGCGGCTTACCTCCTGGAGCACGAGACCATGGAGCGGGAGGCGTTTTTGGAGGTCTACGGCGGGAAGACGCCGGAGGATCCGGAGGCGGAAGAACCCGAAGAATAAAAAGCAAGGGCCGGGAACTGATGCTCCCGGCCCTTGTTTATATTTGTATGAGATGAATCTGCGTTGTCGTCGCTTCGGCTTGGCATAGCACAGACCATCAGAGCGAGATAAAGTTCTTTTGGATACTTTTCTTTCAAGAAAAGTATCAGATAAGCCCCTGGGACAGCATCACGTCGGCCACCTTCATGAAGCCCGCGATGTTGGCCCCCAGCACCAGGTCGCCGGGCTTTCCGCACTCCTCGGCGGCGGTGTAGATGTTGTGGAAGATATTGGTCATGATGGTTTTCAGCCGCCGGTCCACTTCCTCGAAGCTCCAGGCGTAGCGCATGGAGTTCTGGCTCATCTCCAGGCCGCTGGTGGCCACGCCGCCGGCGTTGGCCGCCTTGGCGGGGGCAAAGAGGACGCCCGCGTGCTGGAACTCCTGGATGGCCTCCGGGCGGCAGGGCATGTTGGCTCCCTCCGCCACGGCGACGGTCCCGTTTTTCACAATAATCTTGGCGATTTCCCCGTCAATCTCATTCTGAGTGGCGCAGGGCAGGGCGATGTCGCAGGGCACGTTCCAGATGCCCCGGAAGCCCTCGGTGTACGTGCTGCCGGGGACCCGGTCCGCGTATTCCTTGATGCGGCCCCGGTGGCCCAGCTTGATGTCCTTTACCACGTCCAGGTCGATGCCCTTGGGATCGTGGATATAGCCGTTGGAATCGCTGAGGGCCACGACCTTGGCTCCCAGCTCCGTGGCCTTCTGGCAGGCGAAGATGGCCACGTTTCCGCTGCCGGAGATGACCACCGTCTTGCCCTGGAAGCTGTCGCCCTTCATCTTGGACAGCATCTCCTGGGTCAGGTAGCACAGGCCGTAGCCCGTGGCCTCCGTGCGCACCAGGGAGCCGCCGAAGGAGAGGCCCTTGCCCGTCAGCACGCCGGCGGCGTAGGTCCCCCGGACCCGGCGGTACTGGCCAAAGAGGTAGCCGATCTCCCGGGCGCCCACGCCGATGTCCCCGGCGGGCACGTCCACGAACTGGCCGATGTGCCGCTGGAGCTCCGTCATGAAGCTCTGGCAGAAGCGCATGACCTCCTCGTCGCTCTTGCCCTTGGGGTCGAAGTCCGCGCCGCCCTTGGCCCCGCCCATGGGCAGGGTGGTCAGGCTGTTCTTCAGGATCTGCTCAAAGCCCAGGAACTTCAAAATGGAGAGGTTCACGGTGGGGTGGAACCGGAGCCCGCCCTTGTAGGGGCCGATGGAGGAGTTGAACTGCACCCGGTAGCCCCGGTTCACGTGGATGTTCCCCTGGTCGTCCACCCAGGGCACCCGGAAGGTGATGACCCGCTCGGGCTCCACAAAGGTCTCCACGATGCCCTTTTTCTCATACTCGGGGTGCCGGTCGATGATCTGGTCCAGGCTCTCCAGGAACTCCAGCACCGCCTGGTGAAACTCCTTCTGGTCCGGATCCCGGGTGACCACCTGGGAGTAGACCCGCTGCAAATATTCGCTCTTCAACATAAAATCGCCCCTTTGTCCGGCCCTGTCCGCCTGCCGCCCAGTATTCCCCCCGCCGGAGGAGAATATTCCATTTTCTGGGAGGCTCTGGCGCGGCTGGGGGCCGGGAAATATCCTGCCTATAGAATATAGGAAAACCGGGGGTCCGCACAAGAAATAAATTTCCTAAAATGCGGGGGAAATTTACGCTGATTTAAAGCGAATATCACCAAAGCGCCGCCATCGGTTACACGCGGAACCGGTTGATGAGGCTGTTCAGGATCCGCGCCTGCTGGGACAGCTCCTTGGAAACCGCCGCGCTCTTCTCCGCGGCGGAGGAGTTGTCCTGGACCACCGCCGAGATCTCCTTGATGCCGGTTTCCACCAGGGCGATCATCTCCGACTGTTGGACGCTGGCGGCGGCGATTTCGTCCATCAGCGTTTTGATGGACTGGATGCAGACGTTGATGTCCTGCATAGCCGAGACGGCCTGGTCCGTGGACTCCGTTCCCGTCTTGGCGCTCTGGATGGAGCGGCTGATGAGATCGTTGGTGTTCTGGGCGGCGGCGGCGGATTTGGCGGCCAGGTTCCGGACCTCGTCCGCCACCACGGAGAAGCCCTTGCCCGCGCTCCCGGCCCGGGCGGCCTCCACGGCGGCGTTCAGGGCCAGGATGTTGGTCTGGAAGGCGATGTCCTCGATGGTTTTGATGATGGTCCCGATCTGGGAGGAGGACTGGTCGATGTTCCGGGTGGCCGCCGTCAGCTGCTCCATCTTCGTGTCCGCTTCCGCCGCGAAGCCGGTGGCCCGGGACACCAGCTCGCTGGCGCTGCCGCAGCGCACCGTACTGGTCTGGATCTGAGAGGTGATGGCCGTTACGTTGGTCACCAGCCCGTCCACGGAGGCGGCCTGTTCCGTGGTGCCCTGGGCCAGAGCCTGGGCGTCCTCGGAGACACGGCCCGCGCTGGCGCCCACCTGGCCGGCCACCTGGGAGATGTCCCGAATCACGTTCACCAGGTTGGAGTGGATGGACTGGAGGCTGGAAGACAGGGCCTTGAAGTCGCCGATGTAATAGGATTCGTTCTCCGTCACGTCCACGGCAAAGTTCCCCTGGGCCATTTCGCCCAGGATGCGGCCCACGTCGTCGATGGTTTTGCGTAAGCAGCCGCAGACCCGGTGGGTGGTCTGGGCGATCATGCCGATCTCGTCGGACCGTCCGTAGAAGGGCTCCAGCTCCTGATCGGCGGAGAGATTCAGGTCGCCCAGGCGGCCGATGGCCCGCTCCACCACCATGAGCTCCCGGCCCTCCCGCCGCAGGAGCAGCAGGGTGAGCAGGATGACGGCGGCGGCCATCACCGCGCACAGCGCGCCCGCCCAGAGGCGCACCATCGTCACCGCGCCGTAGACCTCCGTGGCGTTGTCCCGGACCATGAAGACCCAGCCCCGGTCCCGCAGGTACTTGTAGACCACCAGCTGCTTGACGCCGCTCTCGTCCTTGTAGGAGTATGTATTGGCCTGGGTGCTCCCGTCCGCCCGGATGCGCCGGATGATCTCCTGGTATCCGGCGTCCGTGGTCTCGGTGTTCAAAAGCGCGTCGTCCTCGTGGTAGAGATAGACCCCCGTGTCCACGTTCAGGAACACGTACTCGCTGCCGGGCAGGCCCTTGATGTCCAGGTTCAGCAGGGAGTCCATCAGGTGGCTGGCGTAGACCCCGGCGCCCACGTAGCCGATGCACTTCTGGCCCTCGAAGACGGGATAGTACATGGACAAGATCATACTGCCCGTGCCCGGGGACTTCATGATGCCCAGGTTCGTCAGCTCCCGCTGGGCCAGGATCGTGCTCTGGAACTCCTTCAGCGAGTCCCCGGACCGGGTGGTCATGCCGATGGCCCCCTGGGAGGTGTGGGTCAGCACATGGGTCTCCGGCGTGGCGATGTACAGGCCCTCGAACACCCCCTTGACGGCGGCGAAGTCCTCCGTGTACTTCTGGGCCTTCGCCAGCAGCGCCGGGTCGTCGGGGCTTAAAAGCAGGTCGCGGACCTCGCTGCCAAGGGCGAAGGCGGTCATATATTCCTCCGCGGAGAGTACATATTCGTCTATGATGGCGGCCCTGGATTCCACGGCGTCCGTCATCTGGTTGGTGATATCGCTTTTGACCACGGAAGCTGCGTTGGTGGACACAAACAGCCACAGCAGCAGCATCCCCGCCAGGGTGATAACGGTCATCAGAATTCCCATCCGCGCGGCAAGTTTTTTGTTTTCCATAAATCGCATAAAAACTCCCCTCCACAGGAAAAAGCTTCAGGGCCCAAACCGCCGGTCCGCCGCTCCTTCCGAGCTTGAAAGCCGGGCGGTGAGCGGGGCCCCATATCATGGGTAGTATAGCTTATTTTTCCCCGCATATCAAGAGCTTCGCCGCCGCCATTTTCAAAAAATCCCGGGAGGAGGGGAAGGCAAAAGGCCGGCGGACCCATGCGCGCCTTCGGCATGGATTCGCCGGCCTTTCAGGAGGAGAGTCCTCCCCTCTTTTTGCCGGGTTACTGGTAAAAGCGGTGGCAGCCGATGGTCTGCCGGTAGGTGCGGCTGGAGTCGATCCAGCTCCCCTGGGACAGGGCCGGGGCGAAGAAATACAGGGCGTCCCCGGCGGTGTTCTCCCCGGAGAGGGCCCGCCGGGCCGCCTCCCGGGAGAGCTCCGTGGGCTCGTTCAAAACCGTGCCGTTGGCCACGGGCTCAAACTGCACACCGTGCTCGTCGTCAAAGATGACCTCCGGGACGCTGTCGGGGAAGTCCGGGCTCTCCACCCGGTTTAAGACCACGTTGCCCACGGCGATCTGACCCTCCAGGGCCTCGCCGCCGCTTTCGGCGTGGATGATGCGGGAGAGCCAGAAGGCGTCCACGGCACTGTGCTCCGCGCCGGGGGAGGTCACCGCCGCGCCGTCCAGCCAGGGATCCCACTGGACGTCCGCGCCCAGGGCCTCCGCCGTCAGGCGCAGGGGCACGTAGGTCCGGCCCTCCACCACGTCCACGGTGCAGGAAAAGCGTTTGCCGTTGACCGTTAAAATGTTGCCGTCCGGGTCCGCCGAGAGGGATGCGTCCTCCGAGACGGCCCGGGCGGCGGAGCCGTCCCACCAGACGCTCCAGTCCCCCAGGGCCTCCAGCAGGTCCCGCAGGGGGGCGTAGGCGGTCCCCTCTTCCACATAGGCGGGGGCCTCCAAAAGCGCGCCGTCCACCTGGAGGACGGCGGGCCGGGCGGCCCGGACCGGGAGGCACAAAGAGGCGGCGGCGAGAAGTCCGCATAAGAGTTTGCGTTTCATATCGTTTCCTTTCTTGTGTGGATTTTCTAGTGCGCGTCGGCTTGCACCATCAAGGATACCGGAAACGCGGGGCCGGGGCAACCCTCAAAACCTGGGAGCGGAGGAAGAGAACGGAAAAGCGGGAGCCGTCCGGCTCCCGCTTTCGCGCGCTTATTTCGCCTGGGCCCGCAGACGGAGCTGCTCCTCCGTGACGGCGTAGGCCTGTTCCGCCCAGCGGTCCAGGGGCCGGTCCACCGGGAGGGGCTTCCCCCGCCGGGCGTAGATGGCGGCGGCCACGGTCTCCAGCAGCTTGGGGTTCTTCACCAGCAGGGGTCCCGTCAGCTGGGAGGCGAAGACGTTCTTCCAGTGGAAGCCCTCCGGGCCGTGTTCCTTGTCGTTGCCGAAGCCCAGATCCAGCCCGGTGAGCAGGGGCGTCTCCACGCCGGTGACGGTCCCGCACTTGTTCATAAAGCCCACCACCGCCTCGGGGTAGAGGTCCGTGTGGCCGTACACGTCGCCGACGATGCGCCGCCTGCCGTGCTCCGTGGCGAAGGGGGCCAGCCCTAAGCCCTCGTAAGAGCCGCCGTCCGCTTCCTTGACCGTTTTGCCGATGAGGTCCATGGCCGTTCCGGCGAAGAGCATGGCGGCGTTATCCTGGGCGGCGGCCTTCAGCGGCTCCGCGTAGCGGGCGAGGTCCTCCATGGCGGCTTTCGCGGCCCGCTCCGTGCCCGCGCCCATGTAGAAAAAGTCCCCCTTGGCAATGTCCGCCCCGCCGCCGGGGAGGACGGCCTCCACCGCCACCTCGCAGTCCAGGCGCTCCAGGTAGCGCTTCAGGGCCAGCACGTTGGCATAGCTCCCGTAGAGGCTCATCAGGTCCGGGTAAAAGTGAATGATCCGCACGTCCATGCCTCACGCCTCCTTTTCCACGCGGCAGAGGATCTTGTCCCGGTCGGAGAAGCAGGTGACCACGAAGAGCTCCTCGTCTCCGCTGCTTTTCAGCTCCGACGCCGCCGCGCCGATGTCCGGCTCCACGGACCAGTTCTCCAGCGCCGTGTAGGAGAAGCGCTCCGCCAAATCATTGCAGTACCGGCCCGCCAGCACCACCCGCTTCACGTGAGGGGCGCGGAGCTGGTCGAAGTCGATGTCCCACAGCCAGCTGGTCTCGCTGGTGAAGTACTTCCGGCTCACCGCATCCACGATGACCAGCACCGCGCAGTCCCGCTCCGAGGCGGCGATATACCGGAGGTTTGTGTCGTAGGCGATGGAGTTCTCGTGCTTGCTGGTCAGCAGGGTCCCGTGGTGGGCCCCCAGGCGGAAGGTCTGCATCCGCCCGTTTTTCAGCAGGTAATTGCCCAGGACTTTCGCGGCGGTCTCGCCGGACACGCCGCACTCCCGGCAGGCCGCGTAGGCCGCCAGGATGTTGTAGATGTTGTAGATGCTCCGGAAGGCCAGGGCGATCTCCACCCCGCCGTCCACAGTCACCACGGCCTTCTCCAGGTCCACCGCCGTGACGGTGTAGTCGGTCCGGGACTTTTTGTGATCGCACTTCGTGCAGCGGAAGGCCCCGATGTGGTTGTAGTGGACATAGTCGTACTCCATGGGGGCATGGCACACCGGGCAGTAGGCCCCGTCGTGATACACCCCCGTGGGCGCGTCCGTGGAGACGGAGCACTTGTCCAGGCCGAACCACTTCACCTTTTCCCGCCCCCGGGCGAAGCAGGAGGACAGGGGGTCGTCGGCGTTGAGAATCAGCTCCGTCTCGGGGTGGAGGGCCGGGAGGATGGAGTCATAGACCCACTCCGGGTGCCCGTTCCGGGTGAGCTGGTCCCGGTAGAGGTTGGTGATGACGAATTCCGTGGGATGGAAGAACTGGAAGGTGTGGGCGGCGTAGCGCTCGTCGGACTCGATGAGGAGCACGTCGGCCCTGACCTTCCCCCCCAGGGTGGCGTGGGTCAGCACCAGGGTGGTGACGCCCTCAATCTGGTTGGAGCCCTCCTCGTTATAGACAACGGTTTTCCCGTCCGCCCGGAGGACGGCGGCGATCATCTCCACCGTGGAGGTTTTCCCGTTGGATCCGGTGACGGCGATGATGTGCTTTGGCAGCTCCACCCGCCGGAGGATGTCCGGGCAGATCTTCAGGGCGAACTTCCCCGGCATGGAGCTCCCCTTGCCGATGAGCTTGCCCACGGCGTGTCCAAGCTTACAGACTACGATGGCCAGAAATTTTCTCATAGATGGATTCCCTCGTTATCTTCTTCTCCGGTCCGCCTCATAGGCCTCCCGCAGCTCCGCGAAAGCGCGGACGGGGGCCCCGTCGGCGTCCTCGAACTTCAGAGGCAGGGCGAAGAACAAGAAGTCCTTCCGCCCCCGGACCTTTTTCAGGCACAGGTTCTCAATGCTCACCACGCCGTCCTTCAAGAGAATGTGGTGGACGGGCAGGCTGGCGTCCGACAGCCGGTCGATGCTGATGGCGTCGGTGCCCACGCCCTTGAGGCCCCGGGAGACCAGGTATTTCGCCGCCGCCTCGTCGGGGACGGGGAAGGCGTCCTCCAGGAAGCCCTCCGTGCCCCAGCGGTCCTCCCAGCCGGTGTAGAAGAGGATGAAGTCCGCGCAGTGGATGGCCTCGTAGTTGGACCGGAGGAATTCCTCCGTGATGACGGGGCCCTCCTGGGACACGTCCAGCACCGTGGCCCGGCCGGAGAACTGGGACATGGGCATGTCGTCCAGGGTCCGCCCCTCCCGCAGCAGGTGGGCGGGGGCGTCCATGTGGGTGCCGGTGTGGGAGGAGAGGGTCAGCAGAGTCTCCCGGAAGCCGTCTTTTGTATAGGTGCAGGCGGGAGCCAGGGTGGGAACCGGCGTGCCGGGAAAGATGGGGATCTCCTGGGTGATGGTGTGGGTCATGTCGATCAGCATGGGAAGCGCTTCCTTTCCTATTCAGTATTGACAGCTCTGCCGGTCCGAAAACCGGAAGTTCTATTTTTCCAGGTAAATCATAAGAGCGGCGATATCCGCCGGGGAGACGCCGGAGATGCGGGAGGCCTGCCCCAGGTCCAGGGGCCGGACCGCCGCCAGCTTCTCCCTGGCCTCCAGCCGGAGGCCCTGGATGGAGCCGTAGTCGATGTCGGGCGGCAGACGGTGGGAGGCCATCTTTTGGAAGTCCTCCACCTGCTTTTCCTGGCGGCGGATGTAGCCCTCGTACTTCACGGAGATCTCCACCTGCTCCCGCACGTCCGGGGGCAGGTCCGGCCTTCCCGGGTCGAAGGGGCGGAGCTCGTCGTAGTGGACCCGGGGCCTTCTCAGCAGCGCGTCCAGGGGGCATCCCCCCGGGGCGTCCGCCGTGTCCTTGGAGGCCAGGAACGACGCCAATTCCGGCGACGGGGAGGCCCCGGTGTGGGCCAGGCGCTTGATCTCCCGGTCCACCGCGGCGTACTTCTCCTCCACGGCCCGGAGGCGCTCCTCGGAGACCAGGCCGATGTCATAGCCCCGCTTTGTGAGGCGCAGGTCCGCGTTGTCCTGCCGCAGCAGCAGCCGGTACTCGCTCCGGGAGGTCATGATCCGGTAAGGCTCGTTGGTGCCCTTGGTCACCAGGTCGTCAATCAGGGTCCCGATGTAGCTCTCCGCCCGGGAGAGGACGAAGGGCTCCTGCCCCCGGAGCTTCCGCACGGCGTTGACCCCGGCCACAAAGCCCTGGACCGCCGCCTCCTCGTAGCCGGAGGAGCCGTTGAACTGCCCCGCGCCATAGAGGCCGGGGACGGCCTTGACCTCCAATGCGGCGGACAGGGCCAGGGGGTCGATACAGTCGTACTCAATGGCGTAGGCGGGCCGGGTCATGACGGCCCGGCGGAGGCCCGGGACGCTGTGGAGCATTTGAATCTGCACGTCCTCCGGCATGGAGGAGGAGAAGCCCTGGATGTAGACCTCCTCCGTGTCCAGGCCCATGGGCTCCACGAAGAGCTGGTGCCGGAGCTTGTCCGGGAAGCGGACGATTTTCGTCTCAAAGGAGGGGCAGTACCGGGGCCCCACGCCCTCGATGACCCCGGAGTACATGGGGGCCCGGTCCAGGTTCTCCTGGACCACCCGCTTGGTCTCCTCCGTGGTCCAGGTGAGCCAGCAGACGGCCCGGTTCTCCGGGGCGGTTTCCGTGGAATAGGAGAAGGGCACGGGCAGCTCGTCTCCCGGCTGGACCTCCATCTCGCCGAAGTCCACCGTCCGGGCGTTCACCCGGGGCGGCGTGCCGGTCTTGAAGCGGCGGAGGGGGAGGCCCAGCTTCAGCAGGGACTCCGTCAGCCTCGTGGCGGCGTGCATGCCGTCGGGGCCGGAGTCCTCCACCCACTCGCCCACGATGGTGCGGCCCGTGAGATAGGTCCCCGTGGCCAGGATGACGGCCCGGGCCTCGAACACCGCCCCGGTGGCCAGGACGGCGGCAAAGCCCCCGTTCTCCAGGCGGCGGAGGGCGACGACCTCCCCCTGCCGGACGGTCAAATGCTCCTGGCGCTCCAGGGCGTGCTTCATGCGGCCCTGGTACTTCCGGCGGTCCGCCTGGGCCCGGAGGGACCAGACGGCGGGGCCCTTGCCCTTGTTCAAAAGGCGGTACTGGATACAGCACTCGTCGGCGGCCCGGGCCATCTCGCCCCCCAGGGCGTCCAGCTCCCGGACCAGGTGGCCCTTGCCCGTGCCGCCTATGGCCGGGTTGCAGGGCATGTTGCCCACGGCGTCCAGGTTGATGGTGAAGATGACCGTCTCCATCCCCAGGCGGGCGGCGGCCAGGGCCGCCTCGATGCCCGCGTGGCCCGCGCCGACCACGGCGATATCGAATGTTCCGGCTTGAAATTCTTCCATGGCCTCAGCTCCGGTGGGCATACCGGTTCTCCGTCCGGCCCATGAGCCAGTCTACAGAGACGTCATAATAGTCGGCGATGCGGAATAAAGAGCTGTACCGGGGCTCCGCTCCCAGTTCAATATTCTGGTATCCGCGCATGGTCAGCCCCATTTCCTTTGCCACGGCGGGCTGGGACATTTTAAGCTCTTTTCGGAGCATCCGAATTTTTTCACTTAGTTCCATATTTCCCCCTTGACAAAATACATAGCTATGTGGTATATATAATACATAGAACTGAATGAGTGGAAGTGGCTGCTATGACCGAAATCCCCCAAATCGTAGAAGACCTATACGCCCAGCTGGTTATGATTCCCGATGAGAAGGACTGGCCGAAGTACCTGAGCGGCAGTCCCGCCGTTGCGCAGAGATTATACTCCTTTTATTACGGCCTTCAGTTAGGCTTCCATCTGGCGGACGCTCTCCGGGGGGTGCCCTTTATCCCCGGCGAAGAGTGAGGACGGCCACCTCCGGGCGGTTGAACAGGCGGAAGCTGGGGCCCGTGTTCCCCAGGCCCCGGGTGACGAAGAGCGTGGAGCCGTTCTTCTCATAGAGCCCCGCCGTGTAGGAGGGGAAGAAGGTCCGGTCCGTGGACACCAGCCCGTCGGTGAAGGGCAGGCGGACGACTCCGCCGTGGCCGTGGCCCGAGACCACCAGATCCGCCCCCAGGAGGCTGTACTGCTCCGGGAAGTGGTCGTTCCGGTGGGCCAGCAGCATCCAGAAGGCGTCCTCCCCGTAAGCGGCCCGAACCTCCTCCGCCACCGTCTCCGGGGACTTCTGGTCCGCGTAGCCGTTGGGGTCGTCAATCCCCGCCAGCACAATGGCGTCCCCGTTCCGCTCCAGGGTGACGAATTGATTGGACAGCACCGTCACGCCCCGGGCTTCCAGGGCCTCTTTCAATTCCGGCACGTCCCCAATGGCCCACTCGTGGTTGCCCGTGACGTAGTACGTGGGGGCGATGGCCGCCAGGCCCGCCGCCGTCTCTTCGGCGTAGCCCTCCGGCACGTCCCGGAAGGCGTCCAGCAGGTCCCCAACCAGAAAGATGTATTCCGGCTCCCGGGCCTTTACGGCCTCCAGGAGCGTTTTGTTTTTCTCGCCGAAATACGTGGAGTGCAGGTCCCCCAGCACCACGATGCGGCAGCCGTCGAAGCCCGGGGGCAGGTCCCGGAGGGCGGGGGAGAAGGAGGAGGTCTGCAAAGCTGTGTTGCCCCACCAGACATAGAGCCCCGCCAGGGCGATCAGGGCCAGCAGGAACAGCAGCCCCCGGCCCCGGCGGCGCGGTTTGGAACGCCTTTTCATAGACACCTCCCGGCCGCCCGGCGGCGGTGATCCCTTGATGCTCCCAGTATAGCACAGGGAGTATTTCCCTGGCGAGAGGAAAAATACACAAAGAAGGGCGGAGGGGATACAGAAAACTTCGTGCGCCCCGCCGCAAAAAGGCCGACCTTAGGGCGGTGTGACGAAACTCGCCGGGCGAATTGTGAAAAAATTATGAAATACAGAAAATTCCACTTGCATTATGTTTACCAGTGTGGTATAGTACTTTACAGAAATTTCAAGAGAGGAGATTACAGATATGAGAATCTTTGCACAAGCGTATCCCGACGATTTGGACGACATGATCTTTCTGGATGAGCCTTGGACTCACAGCGATCGCTGAAAACCGGAAGCCACGCCGTCGGCGTGGATTTTTCTTTTTCTGCGAATCGGGCCCCCGTGCCTGTTGACGATATGACGGTCCCCGAAAAACGGCGGCCGCTTCTTCCATCATATTGCCTCGTTGAAGATCAAACGAAGCCCGCCCCCACCATATGGGGCGGGCTCTTCCATTGTATGCCAGATGATGTATCAGCACGTCAAAAAACCCGGCGAAAAATCGTGGATTTTATGGAAAATTTTTATGGCGTTTTGGCGGCGGATATGATACATTTGAACTAGGGAAAGGCCCTCTGGAGCGGGTGTCCCGCTTTCCGGAGCGCCGAAGGATTCAGACCGGGAAAGGGGGAGGCGTTATGCGCATCATCATAGCCGGACTGCTGTCTTTGCTGTTTCTGACGGGCTGCGCCGCGCCCTCCGGGGCGGCCTCGTCTCCCGCCGAGCCCGCCGCCGCGCGGTCCATGCCCGCGCCGGAGGCGCGGGTGGAGAACATGAGCTCCTCCATGGTGGAGTCCTCCGCCCGGCCCATGCCGGAGGAGGAGGTCCTGGCGGCCTACGAGCGGGCCCAGCGGATTTACGGCTGGTTTGACCTGGCCCCCCTGCCCACCTCCGGGGAACCCGTGACGGTGAACGGCACGGCCTATTACCGGGTGGACATGGAGGGCATGGCGGAGCTGGAGGATCTGCGGACCTATCTGCGGGGCGTCTTTTCCCAGGAGCTGGCGGACCGGCTTCTGGACGGGCGGACCGCCCGGATCCAGTACCGGGATGTGAACGGCGTCCTCTTCGTCGCCGGGGAGGGCCGGGAGGCGGACCCCGGAAAGGGCCAGGCCCGGGTGGAGCTGGAGCAGGAGGAGGAGACCCTCTGCTTCGTCAATGTCACCGTGGACCTGCTGGGCGAGGACCGGGAGACCGTGATCGGCCTGGAGAGCTGGTCCTTCCCCTATGCCTTCGTGGAGGACCGCTGGGTCTTCACGGATTTCCGGCTGGTTTATTGAACATGATCGAGAGAACCCCCGGGCCCAGGCGGCCCGGGGGCGTTTTCGCAAAGAGGTGCGCGCCGCCGGGAGGCCGCCCCCTGGGCGGAACGCAAAAAATCACGCAAAAATATCGGATTTTGCGTAAACTTATGAAATTTTTGGGAATGCCGCCGGAGGGGCCTGACGAGATTGTGATAGAAATGTCAAAATTTGCGCTATCAAATAGGCAAATTTACGAAAATTTTCCCGGTTCGTAAAGCAATATGCCCATATTTACCGGGTTACTTTTGTCTAATTGTAAGAAATACAACGTTTGCGTAAGAAAAAGTGAATTGGTCTCTTGAAAAAATGTTCTGATATGTTACAATAAGGCTACCCGTTCAAGGGCTGCAAAACCAAAAGGAGGAGAGAAATCTATGGAAAACTTGTTTTGGATCGGTTTCATAGGCGCGCTGGTCGCCGGACTTTTTGCCGTTATGCAGGCAAAAAAAGTGCTGTCTTACTCAGAAGGCAGCGAAAAAATGCGTAAAATCGCGGCAAACATCCGCGCCGGCGCAAACGCTTACTTAAAGCAGCAGTACACCACCGTGTTTAAGGTCTTCGTCGTGGTCTTTATCGTCCTGCTGGTCATTGCCTTCGCCTCCGGCGGGAAGATGCTCTCCAAGTTCACGCCCTTCGCCTTTGTCACCGGCGGCATCTTCTCCATGCTGGCCGGCTTCATCGGCATGAAGATCGCCACCAACTCCAACGCCCGGACCGCTCAGGCCGCCTCCGAGAGCCTGAACAAGGGCCTCCGCGTGGCCTTCTCCTCCGGCTCCGTCATGGGCTTCACCGTGGTGGGCCTGGGCATGCTGGACATCACCATGTGGTTCTTCCTGCTCCGCTACGCCTTCGGCGTCAACGATCCCATCGCCCTGGGCAACATCATGGTCATGAATGGCATGGGAGCCTCCTTCATGGCGCTGTTCGCCCGTGTGGGCGGCGGCATCTACACCAAGGCCGCCGACGTGGGCGCGGACCTGGTGGGCAAGGTCGAAGCGGGTATCCCGGAGGACGACCCCCGGAACCCCGCCACCATCGCGGACAACGTGGGAGACAACGTGGGCGACGTGGCCGGCATGGGCGCGGACCTGTACGAGTCCTATGTGGGCTCCATCCTGGCCACCTTTGCCCTGGGCGCCGTGGGCGGCTACGGCTGGAACGGCATGCTGCTCCCCGTGGCCCTGGCGGTCTGCGGCATCATCTGCTCCATCTTCGGCTCCTTCCTGGTGAAGACCAAGGAGGACGCCACCCAGGAGTCCCTGCTGAAGAGCCTGCGCACCGGCACCTATACCGCCGCCGTGCTGGCGGCCGTGCTGGCGGCTCCCCTGACCTACTGGATTCTGGGCAGCTGGGGCGTGTATGTCGCCATCCTCTGCGGACTGATTGGCGGCTGCGCCATCGGCTACTTCACCGAGTACTACACCTCCGATACCTATAAGCCCACCCAGGAGCTGGCGGCGGCCTCCGAGACCGGCTCCGCCACCATCATCATCGGCGGCATCTCCCTGGGCCTGAAATCCACCATGACCTCCATCCTCATCGTGGCCGTGGCCGTGCTGGTGAGCTACTTCGCCGCCGGCGGCACCGTCCAGATCGTGGACGGCGCGGGACACTTCACCGCGGCCTTCAACCAGGGCCTGTACGGCATCGGCATCGCGGGCGTGGGCATGCTGTCCACCCTGGGCATCACCCTGGCGACGGACGCCTATGGCCCCGTGGCCGACAACGCGGGCGGCATTGCCGAGATGAGCGGCCTGCCTGAGACCGTCCGCCAGCGGACCGACGCCCTGGACTCCCTGGGCAACACCACCGCCGCCACGGGCAAGGGCTTCGCCATCGGCTCCGCCTCCCTGACCGCCCTGGCCCTGCTGGTCAGCTACGTCAATATTGTCCAGGACAACACGGACGAGGTCCTGAACTTCACCCTTACCAGCCCCACCGTTCTGGTCGGCCTCTTCATCGGCGCCATGCTGACCTTCGTCTTCACCGCCGAGACCATGAACGCCGTGCAGAAGGCGGCCCAGTCCATCGTGGTGGAGGTCCGCCGCCAGTTCAAGGAGATCCCCGGCATCATGGAGTACAAGGCCGAGCCGGACTACGCCTCCTGCGTGGGTCTGTGCACCAAGGGCGCCCTCCACGAGATGGTGGTCCCCGCCGTGCTGGCCATCGTGGTGCCCATCCTCACCGGCCTGATCCTCGGGCCCACCGGCGTTGTGGGATTGCTGGGCGGCGTGTCCGTCTCCGGCTTCGCCATGGCCGTGTTTATGTCCAACGCCGGCGGCGCCTGGGACAACGCGAAAAAATACATTGAGACCGGACACCACGGCGGCAAGGGCTCCGACCAGCACAAGGCGGCGGTCGTGGGCGACACCGTGGGCGACCCCTTCAAGGATACCTCCGGCCCGTCCCTGAACATCCTCATCAAGCTCTGCTCCACCGTGTCTATCGTGTTCTCCGGCCTGATCCTGGCCTTCAACCTGATGAGCATGCTGTAATGCCTTCTTTTTCTTCCTTTCCTTTCTAATAGGCGAGGGCCCTCCGCTTACTGCGGAGGGCCCTCGTCTTTGTTTCCTTCACGTCTCCGGCTCCTCCGGGTCCAGCAGGCGCATCATGGACACCTCGTAGGCCGTCCGTTCCTCCGTCTCCCCGGACTCCAGGGTCTTGTGGTATGTACGGCTCTGGACCCGGCCCTCCAGGGCCAGGGGGTCCCCCACCCGGAGGCGGCTGGCCTTCACCGCCAGCTGGCCCCAGGCGATGACGGGCAGGTAGTCCGCCCGGCCGTAGCGCCGGGGGACCGCCAGCATCAGATCGCAGATGCTCCGGCCCAGGGGGGTCCGGCGGAAGATGGGGGGCTTGCACAGGGCCCCGGTGAGGGTGATTTGGTTCTGGGGCTCGTCCAGCCCCGGCTGGAGCTCCTGGGCGTAGACCGTCAGCACCAGGCGGCTGCCCACGCCGCTGCGGTTGTTGAAGGAGCGCAGCTGCCCCCGGACCCGGAGGAGCCGCCCCTCCGCCGCCTGGGCCGCCAGGGCCCCGGGCAGAAGCACCGGGAGCACGTCCACCTGGCCGCTGAGCCGGGGGACCTGGAGATAAACCCGGTAGAACTGCGCCCCGTGGTTCTCGTGGGACCACTCCGGCTCCCCCAGGGCCAGGCCCTCCAGCAGCACGTCGTTTTTCGTCGTCATGTTGTCCACCTCTTCGGTTGTGATACCGCATTGTATGAGGGGGACGGGGAGAATAGAACAGGAACTGTAGGAGCGGACCGATGTGTCCGCCCTGTCCGGGACAAGAGAAGGGGGCGGACACACAGGTCCGCCCCTACGTGGAATGGTATATCCGTCAGATCTTGATCAGCTCATACTTCCGGGTACCCAGCCCCAGCTTCTCCGCGTGCTCCAGGCAGGACTGCCAGTGGGTATCCGGGTGGGCCGCCTGGAAGACGTCGCCGCAGGAGCAGTCGAAGCCCTCGTCAAACAGCACGGAGCCGGGCATCGGGGGCTGGGAGACCACCGCGTCGGCACAGGCCTGGTCCAGGGCCACGGGGTCGAAGGAGGCAAACATGCCCACGTCGGCGGCGATGGGCACGTCGTTTTCCCCGTGGCAGTCGCAGTTGGGGGAGACGTCCAGCACCAGGGAGACGTGGAAGCAGGGCCGCCCGTTCACCACGGCCTTGGTGTACTCGGCGATTTTCTTGTTCAGGATGGTGGGGGCCTCATCATAGAGGCAGTCGATGGCGTCCTTGGGGCAGACGGCCAGGCACCGGCCGCAGCCCACGCACTTGTCCGTGTCGATGGAAGCTTTCCCGTCCGCGCCGAACTGGGGCGCGCCGTGGGCGCAGATTTTGGCGCAGGCCTTGCAGCCGATGCACTTCTTTTCCTTGACAAAGGGCTTGCCGGAGTTGTGCTGCTCCATCTTGCCCGCCCGGGAGCCGCAGCCCATGCCGATGTTCTTCAGGGCTCCGCCCATGCCAGCCTGTTCGTGGCCCTTGAAGTGGGTGAGGGAGACGAAGACGTCCGCATCCATGACGGCCCGGCCGATTTTGGCCTCCTTCACGTACTCGCCGCCCTCCACGGGGACCAGGGCCTCGTCGGTGCCCTTCAGCCCGTCGGCGATAATCACCTGGCAGCCGGTGGAGTAGGGGGTGAAGCCGTTGACATAGGCGGACTCCAGGTGGTCCAGGGCGTTTTTCCGCCCGCCCACGTAGAGGGTATTGCAGTCCGTCAGGAAGGGCTTGCCCCCCTGGGACTTCACCAGGTCCGCCACGGCCCGGGCCCAGTTGGGCCGGAGGTAGGCCAGGTTCCCCGGCTCGCCGAAGTGCATTTTAATGGCGACAAATTTGTCCTCCATGTCAATCTCGCCGAACCCGGCGGTCATCATGAGCCGGGCCAGCTTCTGGGGCAGGTTCTCCCGCCAGGTAGGACAGCGGAAGTCCGCAAAATAGACCTTAGACGTTTCAGCCATAGCAGTGGTTCTCCTTTTCCGTTCATTTTCCGAGGGGCGTTGTTTAGGCTGTTTGGCACACAGTGTATCACATGGAGTGGGGTCCATGTCAAGTCCTTTCCGCCGTTTGGGAGCGAGAATATCGGGAATTTACATGTTTTCAGCGAGCAAAAATTTTTAAGAAGAAATTTGAAAATAGGGCTTGCATTTCCTGGCGAAGTGTGCTAATCTATATGAGCTGACGAGAGTACAGCATATCCGGGTGTAGCGCAGTTGGTAGCGCACTTGACTGGGGGTCAAGGGGTCGTGAGTTCAAGTCTCGCCACTCGGACCATCGAAAAAGCCTGTAACCGCAATGGTTACAGGCTTTTGTCATACCTGATGTTCCGGCAGTTTCCCTTATTCCCTTTAGTCCCCGGAAACGCTTTGAATAAACTTCTCCATCGGGTCAGCACTGGCCCGCTTCATTTCCTCCGTGACATGTCCATAAACATCCAGGGTTAAGGCGGCGGTATGGCGTCCCAAGTTGCTTTGGACTGTCTCTAAATATCAGGGGTATTGACCAGTCCAACAAAGCTGTTCAATACTCCTGCCCTAATTCACAGAGGCGGGAACACAGCTTGATATCCCATCGCCTGAAGGTTGCGCAAATAGGCGAGGATGTCATTTGTGCTGTAGCGGGGCAAGCCGTCCACCCCTGTCTGCTCACACAGAGCGCCCATTAGCAACGCATACTCAAACTCCAGGGAAGTATCGAATACACCTTGGTCGTCCGTATTGATGCACACGTGCATTTGAGGCCGGGACTGTCGGCGGCTGCCCTCTGAAAGCTCCAGGCCTTCGTTGTTGAAACGCATTACAGGATGGAGACTGTAGTCACCGAAGGTACCGATGAGGACGTTGGAGGTGGGATTGCATTCCACCGCAATTCCACGCCGCTCCAAGTGCCACTGCATAGCGTCTTGAACGCTGCGAACCATCGTGATATAGCTCGGTGTGATGTCCACAGAAATGGTTTTCGCACCCTCTTTTTTCACGAACCAGTCGTAGTGATACGCCCAGTACAGCCGGGCGATGTCCGCATCCTTCCGATAGGACTCCAGCTGATTTTTGTGACGGCGGTCCCGGAGGATGCCCCAGGCGTAATAAGGGTTCTGGCACAGGATGGAGCTGTCAAAGCGCTCGGAGGCATAGAGCTCCGGCATATCTCCCCGCAGCATCATGCTGCTGTAATAATCTTGCAGCGTCACGGGACCATTTAAGAAGACGTTCTTGTAAATATCCCGCAGCAATTGAAAAGCCTGCTGCTGCATGGTCCCGTACTGCTGAAGATCGATTCGGACGCCCAACTCACGTCCACGGTAGATCAGCCATACCAGATTATCTAGATAGTTCTGCTTCGGCAGGATCGAGCACATGGACTTCTTGCGGTAATGAACATCGGGATCTACCCCCAGGGCCAGGGCGTGGCCTAACCGGTCTCCCCGCCGGTAATCCAGAAAGTTAACCGCCTCGTCAATTGCGCGCAGGCCGTCGGCGATGTCGTAAAAGTCCTCTCCCGCATGATAGGTCACCGACAGGCGGGGGACGGGAGCGGCGGACAGCCGGGGGCTTGTGATAAAATCCTCAGGACGGAAATTTCGCAGGAAGCGGAACGCTGTACCGAAAACTTCAGGACGGCAGGTCACCTCGTTGGAGCAGCCGTCAATGCCCCGGATGCGGCAGCAAAGGTAGGGAGACTGACTGAGGGCCTCTGCCAGGGCGAGCGCCCGTTTCCGTATATCCAACCGCAAGCTGTTGTGGCGGCAGCGCGGCAAAGACATGGCGTTCGGATTCTCCGCAGTCTGATCCACCTCTTCATCG
>CAJUOD010000050.1 GCA_910587875.1 uncultured Oscillibacter sp.
TTTTACTACTGGTTCGGAAACCAGATTGCCCAGTTTACCTGCCTGCCCCTGGGCTTCCTGCTGTTTTACGCCATCAAGAATTTTGAGGACGGCTGGTGGACCGTGGCGGACCTGGGGGCCCCCGGTTCCCTCCTGCTGATGGGGGCGCTGGTCCTGGCGGGGATGTTCCTGGTCTCCCTGGCCCTCAGCGCGGCGGGGTACTGCCGGAGAAAATAGGGAGATTTCCCAGGCGGAGGCGCAAGCTTCCGCCTTTTCCCATTCCCGGAAAGATTTTCCTTGCGCCTTTGGGCCATCCCGGTTATAATGAAACTGGTTCGATATGTTTCAAAAAACAAAGCGGCTCAGGAGAGCCGCCGGGAGGGATGCCTTATGCCAAAGCCTATCATCGCCATCGTGGGCCGCCCCAACGTGGGCAAGTCCATGCTGTTCAATAAGATCATTGGGAAACGCCTCTCCATCGTGGAGGACACCCCCGGCGTCACCCGGGACCGTATCTACGGGGAGTCCGACTGGTGCGGACGGTCTTTCACCCTGGTGGACACCGGGGGCATCGAGCCCCGGACGGACAACCAGATTCTGGAGTTCATGCGGGACCAGGCCCGGACCGCCATCGAGACCGCCACGGTCATTGTCTTTTTGACCGACATTCGGACGGGCCTCACCGCCTCGGACCAGGAGGTGGCCGCTATGCTCCTCCGCAGCGGAAAGCCCATCGTTCTGGCGGTGAACAAGATGGACTCCACCGGGGCCCCGGACCCGGATTTCTACGAGTTCTACAACCTGGGGCTGGGGGACCCCATCGCCGTTTCCGCCGTCCACGGCCACGGCACCGGGGACCTGCTGGACGCGTGCCTCCAGTACTTCCCGCCCGAGACGCAGGAGGAGGAAGAGGACGACGCCATCAAGGTGGCTGTCATCGGAAAGCCCAACGCGGGGAAGTCCTCCCTGGTGAACAAGATTCTGGGGGAGGAGCGGGTGATTGTCTCCGACGTGGCGGGCACCACCCGGGACGCCATTGACTCCCGGTTTGAGAACGACAAGGGGAAATTCGTCTTCATCGACACGGCGGGCCTCCGGCGGAAAAGCAAGGTGGAGGAGGCCATCGAAAAGTACAGCGTGCTTCGGGCCACCATGGCCATTGAGCGGTCCGACGTGTGCCTTATCATGATTGACGCGACGGAAGGCGTGACGGAGCAGGACACGAAAGTGGCGGGCCTGGCCCACGAGGCGGGGAAGGCCAGCATTATTGTCGTCAATAAGTGGGACCTGGTGGAAAAGGACGGGAAAACCATGGACCGGATGCGCAAAGAGGTTCAGGAGGGTCTGAGCTTCATGACCTACGCCCCCATCCTCTTCATCTCCGCCAAGACCGGCCAGCGGGTGGACAGGCTCTTCGAGCTCATCGACTACGTCTCCAACCAGGCGGCCACCCGCATCACCACAGGGATGCTGAACGACGTGCTGGCGGATGCCCAGACGAGGGTCCAGCCCCCCACGGACAAGGGGCGGAGGCTGAAGATCTACTATATGACCCAGGTGGGGGTGAAGCCGCCTCACTACGTCATCTTCTGCAACGACACGAGGCTCTTCCACTTCTCCTATCAGCGCTATCTGGAGAACTGCATCCGCAATACCTTCGGCCTGGAGGGAACGCCTATCAAGATTTCCGTCCGGCAGAGGGGCGACAAGGAGGTTTGAGTATGGATAACTTTCCCTTAGCCTTGCTTTTGGTTTATGGCGGGACGGCCCTGGTTTCCTATCTCCTGGGCTGCTTCAACGGGGCGGTGATTGTCTCCAAGTATATCCTCCGGGACGACGTGCGGAACCATGGCAGCGGCAACGCGGGGCTGACGAACTTCCACCGGACCTTCGGCGGCGGGCTGACCTTTGTGGTTATCCTCTGCGACGTATTGAAAGCGGTGCTGGCGGTGCTGCTGACCAGCACGGTATTTGGGGGAGCTGTGGCGGCCAAGTACTGGGGAGGACTTTTCTGCCTTCTGGGCCACATGTTCCCCTGTATGTTTCACTTCAAGGGGGGCAAGGGCATCCTTTCCGGGGGCACCGTGGCGCTGATGATTGACTGGCGCATTGCCCTGGTGGTCTGGGGGGGCTTCCTGATCTTGACCATCTTGACCAAGTATGTCTCCCTGGGCTCCCTGTGGGCCGGGGCCAGCTTCCCCTTTATCAGCTGGTACTGCTACCCGGATGCCCGGGTGGTGGTTCTGGCTTTCCTCTGCGGGGGGCTGGTGGTCTGGCAGCACCGGGCCAACATCAAGCGCCTGCTGGCGGGGAACGAGAACAAGTTTTCACTTCATCATAAAAAGGAGGGCGGAGCATGAAAGCGGTAGTAGTGGGAACCGGCGGCTGGGGCACGGCCCTGGCGCTGGTGCTGTGTGATAACGGACACGACGTGACCCTCTGGTCCCGGACCCCCGCTAAGGCGGAGGAGATGGCCCGGACCAGGGAGAATCCCCTGCTGAAGGGCGTCCCCCTGCCGGAGGCGCTGACCATCACCGGGGATCTGGGCTGTCTGGAGGGGGCGGACCTGGTGGTCAGCGCGCCGCCGTCCTTCGCCGTCCGGGAGACGGGGAAGAAGATCGCCCCGTACCTCCGGCCCGAGACCATCCTGGTGTCGGTGTCCAAGGGCATCGAGCGGGACACGAACCTGCGCATGAGCCAGGTCCTCCGGGAGGCCACCGGGGACGTGTGCCGGGGAATCGTGGCCCTGTCCGGCCCCTCCCACGCGGAGGAGGTGGGCCTCCGGCTGCCCACGGCCTGCGTGGCCGCCTGTCCGGACCGGGATGGGGCCCGCTTCGTCCAGGACGCGTTTATGAGCGACCGCTTCCGGGTCTATACCAGCGGGGACATCGTGGGCGTGGAGCTGGCGGCGGCGCTGAAGAACGTCATCGCCTTGAGCTGCGGCATCTGCGCGGGCCTGGGCTTCCAGGACAACACCAAGGCCCTGCTGATGACCCGGGCCATGTCGGAGATCACCCGCCTGGGAGAGCACCTGGGGGGCGACCGGAAGACCTTCGGCGGCCTTGCGGGCATGGGGGACCTG
Source organism: uncultured Oscillibacter sp. (assembly GCA_910587875.1). Taxonomy (GTDB): domain Bacteria; phylum Bacillota; class Clostridia; order Oscillospirales; family Oscillospiraceae; genus Oscillibacter. The sequence goes on from CAJUOD010000050.1 coordinate 3,062, forward strand.
ATCGTCACCTGCACGTCCATGCACTCCCGGAACAACCGGGCGGGCATGCTCATCGGCCGGGGCAAGAGCGTCCAGGAGGCCATGGAGGAGGTGGGCGCGGTGGTGGAGGGCTACTACGCCGCCGAGAGCGTCCGCCAGCTGGCGGGACGGGAGGGCGTGGAGATGCCCATCTGCCAGTGCGCCTATGAGGTGCTCTACCAGGGCAAGCGGGCCCGGGACGTGGTCCCGGAGCTCATGGGCCGCCCGGGGAAGGACGAGCTCCTGGACGCCGCCTGGCTGTGAGCGGCTTCTGATTTGGATACGCAAGGGACCCGCTTAGGCGGGTCCCTTTTTGCGCGCAGTCGTCGTGCCTCAAATTTTTTGTGAGAAATACAAAAATTTTGTTTGACAAAGGTCGACCTTTGTGCATATAATGGAAGCCAAGGACCCGGCGATTGTCCGGGCGAGTACGCGGAGAAAGGAAGCGACCACTATGAACCAGACGAAACAGGCCCCGGAATGCAGCATTAACAACATCTACCAATTGGACGGGAGGGTCCCCCTGGGGAAGGCCATCCCCTTCGGCCTCCAGCACATCCTGGCGATGTTCGTCTCCAACCTGGCCCCCATCACCCTCATCGCCGCCTCCGCCCAGCCGACCCTGAGCCAGGCCGAGGTGGCCATCCTGCTGCAGAACGCCATGTTCGTGGCGGGCATCGCCACGCTGATCCAGCTCTATCCCGTCTGGAAGGTGGGGTCCCGGCTGCCGGTGGTCATGGGTGTCAGCTTCACCTTCGTGGCGGTGCTCAGCTCCATTGCCGCCAACTACGGGTATCCGTCCCTGGTGGGTGCGGTCATCGTGGGCGGCCTGATGGAGGGGACCCTGGGCCTTCTGGCCAAGTACTGGCGGAGGATCATCACCCCCATTGTGGCGGCCTCCGTGGTGACGGCCATCGGCTTCTCCCTCTTCACCGTGGGCACCCGGTCCTTCGGCGGCGGCTACGCCGAGGACTTCGGCTCCGCCCAGAACCTGCTGCTGGGCGTCATCACCCTGGCGGCGTGCCTCCTGTGGAACACCCTGGCGAAAGGCTACCTCAAGCAGCTCAGCGTCCTGGCGGGCCTGGTGGTGGGTTACATCGTCGCCATCTTCATGGGCAAGGTGGACCTGGGGACGCTGATGTCCGGCGGGCTCGTCGCCCTGCCCCACTTCCTGCCCTACATGCCGGAGTTCCACCCCGGCGCCGTGGCTTCCGCTTGCATCATCTTCCTGGTCTCCGCGGCGGAGACCATCGGGGACACCTCCGCCCTGGTCTCCGGCGGCTTGAACCGGGAGATCACCAGCGAGGAGATCTCCGGCTCCCTGGCCTGTGACGGCTACGCCTCCACCATCGCGGCCCTGTTCGGCTGCCCGCCGGTGACCTCCTTCTCCCAGAACGTGGGCCTGGTTGCCATGACCAAGGTGGTGAACCGCTTCACCATCATGACCGGCGCGGCGTGCATGCTGCTGGCGGGCCTCCTGCCCCCGGTGGGCAACTTCTTCGCCTCCCTTCCGGAGTCCGTCCTGGGCGGGTGCACCATCATGATGTTTGGCTCCATCGTCATCTCGGGCATGCAGATGATTGCCAACTGCGGCTTCTCCCAGCGGAACGTGACCATCGCGTCCCTGTCCCTGGCCATCGGCATCGGCTTCACCGCCACCAGCGAGGCGGACATCTGGCACATCTTCCCGGAGACCATCCAGTCCGTGTTTTCCTCCAACGTGGTGGCCGTGGTCTTCGTAGTCTCCATTATCCTGAGCCTGGTTCTGCCCAAGGACATGGACATCAAGAAGGTCGTGTCTGAGGACTGAGCGAAATCCGAATACATACGAAAAGCGCCCCCTCCGCCAGGAGGGAGCGCTTTTTAGTTCAGGAGAAAAAGGGGGGAAAATTACTTCGCGGCAATGGCCTCGATCTCGCAGAGGACGCCCTTGGGCAGGTCCTTCACAGCCACGCAGGAGCGGGCGGGCTTGGAGGTGAAGTACTTGGCGTAGACCTCGTTGAAGGCGGCGAAGTCGCCCATGTCGGCCAGGAAGCAGGTGGTCTTGAACACCTTGCCGAAATCCGCTCCGGCGGCCTCCAGGATGGCGCCCACGTTCTTGCAGCTCTGCTCCGCCTGGGCGGCGATGCCGGCGGGCACCTCGCCGGTAGCGGGATCCACGGGGATCTGTCCGGAGGTGTACACAAAGCCGTTCACTTCAAAACCCTGGGAATAGGGGCCGATGGCGCCGGGGGCGTTCTTGGTTTCCAGAACTTTCATGTTGACAGTCTCCTTTTTTGTATTTGATACTTCTACTCTAATACAAACAGGAGAGAAAAGCAAGGGGCGGATGAGAAAATTTTGGAAAAGTGAAAAACTTTTTCAGCGGGAAACGCCGGAATTCATTTTAGGATGCTGGTGTTGAACTGGATGTAGGTCTGGTCCTCCTCGGGGAACTCCTCCAGGGCGGAGAGGAAGGCGCTGAGGTCCGCCTCGGCCTGGGTCTGGAGAATCTCGTCCAGGGGGGTGCGGAAGTCCGTCCGGGCGTCCCTGGTGGCCAGGAAGAAGGACATGACCGCCTTGTCCCGGGCCTGCTGCTCCTCGCCCACGGCGGCCTCCGCCACGGCGTCCATCAGGGGCTGAAACCAGTCGGAGCCGTACATGAACCGGCCCAGCGCGCCCCAGTTGTCGGCAGTGGCCTCGCCCACGCAGCTTAGAAGGTCCATGCCGTCCACGTCCTCCGGCCGGAACTCCAGGTCCAGAACCAGCCCTTGGAGCCGCTCGTTCCGCTCCATGTAGCCCCGGTCCACCTCCGGGACCCGCTCAAAGCTGCCGTCAAGGATCTCGTGGCCGAAGTAGTCCTCCACAAAGGCCGCCGCCGCTCCGGCGGGGGTCAGCAGTTCCGGGTGCTCCCCGGCGTCGCACTGTTCCTGGAGGTCCGCGTAGTGCTCGGCGGCGGGCTTGCCGCTGTCGGGGAAGTAGAGATATTGATTGCCGTGCCCATCCAGCCATTGGTCCACGGCCCAGATGCCGCCCTCGCCCTGCCGAGCGGGCTGGCGGAGGAGAAGCTGGTCGTAGACGCGGGTGTCGCCGTCCTTGGCGAAGTAGGGGTAGTACTTCAGGACGACGTGGTCCCCGCCCTGGTCCAGCTGGCTCAGGAAGTCCTGGAGGTCGAAGGACTGGAGGTTGTTGCTTGTCAGGAAGTCCTCCTTTACCAGGGGGCCCAGCTCACAGAGGGTTTCCCAGGTCTTCCAGTCCTCGCTCTCCGTGTCGATGACCCCGCCGGGGCGGCAGAACTGCACGTCGGTGGGGTAGGTGTAGGCGTAGTACCGCTCTCCGTCGGTGGCGAAGACCTCGATGCCGGAGCCGTCGGAGCTGATGTGCTGCTCAAAGGCCGCCTGGTCCATGGCCAGGAAGCCGAAGAGGAAGCCGCCCCCGCCGCCGTACTCCTCCATGGCGGTCTCATAGGACTCTTTTTCATAGACGGAGATTAGGGGCTCCCAACTCTCTGACGCGTCAGGGAACTCGCTGTCCACGTAAAGAAGCTCGGAGTACTCCATGGGCAGGGCGATATACAGTCCGTCAATGCACTGGAACGTCGCGTTTTTGCCGGTGAAGGGCGGGTAGGGAGGCGGGTTCTCCGGGTCCACGGTCCCGCCGGGCGTCTCCCCGCCGCAGGCGGCGAGGGTGAGCAGACAGGCCAGCACCAGGGCGAAGATTTCCAAGCGGCGCATGGGCAGGACTCCTTTCCTTGTATCAAATCCTACCAAAGAGTATGACAGTTCTCCGGTTGGAAAAAACTACAGAATTGTAACAAATAGTAACAGACCGGAAACGAAAAAAGAGCCGCCTCCGCTGTTGTGAATCCGGGCGGAACGTGGTATAATCATCCAGACTGTAATTTTTCCTTTGACAGGAGGTCTCCTCTATGAAGCTCATGGCCATTGACGGCAACAGCATCATCAACCGGGCCTACTACGGCATCCGGCCCCTGACCACCCGGGACGGGCTTTACACCCACGCCGTCTTTGGCTTTTTGACGACGCTGCTGCGCCTGACGGCGGAGGAGGAGCCCGACGCCCTCTGCGTCACCTTCGACCTCCACGCCCCCACCTTCCGCCACAAGGCGGACGCGGCCTACAAGGCCACCCGGAAGCCCATGCCGGAGGAGCTGCGCCAGCAGGTGCCGGTGCTCAAGGAGGTGCTGGACGCCCTGAACATCCCCCGCTACGAGCTGGAGGGCTGGGAAGCCGACGACCTCCTGGGCACCATGTCTCGGAAGTGCGCCGCGGCGGGCTGGGAGTGCGTGGTGGTCACCGGGGACAAGGACAGCCTCCAGCTCATCGACGGGTCCACCCGGGTGAAGCTGGTCTCCACCCGCATGGGCCAGACCACCACCAAGGACATGACGGAGGCGGCCTTCCGGGAGGAGTACGGCTTCAACCCCATCCACATGATCGACCTGAAGGCCCTGATGGGGGACGCCTCGGACAACATCCCCGGCGTGAAGGGCGTGGGGGAGAAGACCGCCATGGGCCTGGTTCAAATGTATGGCTCCATCGACCATCTCTATGCCCACATGCCGGAAATCGTCACTGCGCCGGAGACCCCCGCCAAGCCCGGCGTGGTGAAAAAGCTGGCGGAGGGGGAGGAGGCCGCCCGGCACTCCTACTGGCTGGCAACCATCGACGTCAACGCGCCCCTGGACTTCCGGCCGGAGGACAGCCTGCGCCGGGCCCCGGGGCCGGAGGCCTACCCGCTGTTTTTAAAGCTGGAATTCACCAAGCTCATTGAGAAATTCAACCTGTCCCCGGACAGCGCCCCGGTCCCGGAGGCCCGGAAAAAGGCCGCCGTTACCGTGGAGACGGTGACGGAGCGCGCCCGGGGAGAGGAGCTGCTGGCCCTCTGGAAAGCGGCGGACCATGTGTCCCTGCTGGCCCGCCCGGACTGCTCCGCCGTGGGGGTTTACTGCGAAACGGGGGAGGGCGGCGCGGTCATGGCGGAGCTGTTCTTCGAGCGCTATCAGGGGGATTGGAACGCCCTGCTGGCGGGCCTGTTTTCCGGGGAGGTCAAAAAGGTCTCCCACAACGTCAAGGACCTGATCCGGGCGCTGCTGGAGAGCGGCCTCCCGGCGGAGGGCTTCGTCTTCGACACGGCCCTGGGGGCCTACCTGCTGGACGCCACAGCGGGGAGCTACGACCTCCAGCGCCTGTTTGTCGCCTACTTCAACGAGGAGCTGCCCAAGCCCTTGTATCTGGAGCCGGACGCCTTCTCCCTCCTGGGAGACGGGGAGGCCGCCGCCTCCCTGGACGGCCATACCACGGCGGTGGAGGCCCTGTACGGCGTCCTGGCCCCCAGGCTCCGGGAGCGGGACCAGTGGGCGCTGTTCGAGACCGCCGAGCTGCCCCTGTGCCGGGTGCTGGCGGAGATGGAGCGGACGGGCTGCGGCGTGGACGCCCGGGCCCTGCGGGAGTTCGGCGAGAGCCTGTCGGCCCGCATCGCGGAGCGGGAGGCTGCCATTTACGAGATGGCCGGGGGGACGTTCAACATCAACTCCCCGAAGCAGCTGGGGGAAGTGCTCTTCGAGCGCCTGGGGCTCCCCCACGGGAAGAAGACCAAGACCGGCTGGTCCACCAACGCCGATGTATTGGAAAAGCTCCGCTGGCAGCACCCCATCGTGGACGCCGTGCTGGAGTACCGGCAGTACGCCAAGCTGAAGTCCACCTACGCCGACGGGCTCCTCAAGGCTATGGACCCCGACGGGCGGATCCGGACCAGCTTCCAGATGACCGTCACCGCCACGGGCCGCCTCAGCTCCACGGAGCCGAATTTGCAGAACATCCCCACCCGGACGGACCTTGGCAGCGAGTTCCGCCGGATGTTCACGGCGGCGGAGGACCGCGTCCTGGTGGACGCGGACTACTCCCAGATTGAGCTACGCGTCCTGGCCCACATCGCCGGGGACGAGGGCATGAAAGCGGCCTTCCTGGCGGGGGGCGACTTCCACGCCGAGACGGCGGCCAAGGTCTTCCACGTGGACCGGGGGGACGTGACCCACGAGATGCGCCGCCGGGCCAAGGCGGTGAACTTCGGCATCGTCTACGGCATCTCCGCCTTTTCCCTGAGCCAGGACCTGGGGGTCACCGTGGCGGAGGCCAAGGACTATATGGAGGCCTATTTTGCAACCTTCCCCGGCGTGCGGCGCTATATGGACCAGGTGGTGGAAAAGGCCCGGGAGACGGGTTATGTGGAAACCCTGCTCCACCGCCGCCGGGACCTGCCGGAGCTGACCAGCTCCAATAAGAACATGCGCGCCTTCGGCGAGCGGGTGGCCCTGAACATGCCCATCCAGGGCACGGCGGCGGACGTGATGAAGCTGGCCATGGTGAAGGTATGGAAGCGCTTGAGAGAAGAGAAGCCCGCCGCCCGGCTGGTGCTCCAGGTCCACGACGAGCTGATTGTGGAGTGCCCGGAGGCCGAGGCGGAGTCCGTGGCCCGGCTGCTGGAGGAGGAGATGGAGCACGTGGTGAGCCTCAGCGTCCCCCTGACGGCGGAGGCCCACTGGGGAAGAAATTGGCTGGAGGCGAAGGGATGAAGCGCCTGTATCTCGTCGGCGGCCCCATGGGCGTGGGGAAGACCACGGTCTGCCGGGAGCTCCAGAGGCGGCTGAACCGCAGCGTCTTTCTGGACGGGGACTGGTGTTGGGACGCAAACCCCTTTCAGGTGACAGAGGAGACAAAGGCCATGGTGACGGAAAACATCTGTTTCCTGCTGAACAGCTTCCTTCGCTGCTCCGCCTATGACCACGTGATTTTCTGCTGGGTGCTGCACCGGCAGGACATTTTGGACGGCCTGCTGTCCCGGCTGGACCTGGGGGACTGCGAGGTCCGGGCCGTCTCCCTGATCGCCTCGCCGAAAGCTCTGACCGCCCGGATCGAGGCGGACGTCCGGGCCGGGCGGCGGGACGGGGGAGCCTTGGAGCGGAGCCTTTCCTATCTGCCCCTGTACGGCGCGCTGGATACGGAGAAGCTGGATGTGTCCCATTTGACGCCTGCGGAGGCGGCGGCGCGGCTGGAGGGCTGTTTATGAAGCGCCTCATCGTTCTCCTGGGCGTGGTGGGGGTGTCCCTGTCCGCCCTGCTGGTGCGGTGGTCCACGGCGCCGTCCCTGGTCATGGCGCTGTACCGGATGGCCTTCGCGGCGGCGCTGATGGCCCCGGCGGCTCTGCGGAAGGAGAAGTTCTCCGGCCTGCCCCGGCGGGAGCTGCTGTTAAGCGTCCTCAGCGGGGCCTTCCTGGGGCTCCACTTCGCCTGTTATTTCGAGGCCCTGGGCCGGACCTCCATCGCCTCGGCGGTGGTGCTGGTGGACACGGAGGTTCTGTTCGTGGCCCTGGCATCGGTGCTGATTTTGAGAAAGAGGCTCAGTGGCCGGGCATGGCTGGCGGTGCTGACGGCCTTCGGCGGCAGCGCCCTGGTGGCCCTGGCGGACCGCTCCGGGGGGACGGGGGCCCTGACGGGGGACCTGATTGCCCTGGCGGGGGCCGTGTGCGTGGCGGTGTACACCATGCTGGGGGCCGTGTGCCGGGAGCGGCTGAGCACCACGGCCTATACATACCTGGTCTACTTCTCGGCCACCGGGACGCTGCTGGCCGTGGCTCTGGTTACGGGGACGCCCCTGGCGGGGTACGGCCCGGTGAATTTGTGGACGGGCCTGGGCATGGCGGTCTTCTGCACTCTGTTGGGCCACAGCGTGTTCAGCTGGGGCCTCAAGTACCTGCCCCCGGCCTTCATCTCCACGGTGAAGCTGCTGGAGCCGGTGTTTTCCGCCATATACGGCCTGTTCCTCTTCGGGGAGCGGCCGGGAGCCCTGGTGATCCTGGGCGGGGCGCTGATTCTGCTGGGCATCGGGCTTTACAGCCGGGAGGAAGCGTAGGAAGGAGCGTTTATGGAACAAAAAATGAAGGTCCAGATCGTCCCCATGAACGGAGACCATCTGGACGAGGTGGCGGAGCTGGAGCGGATCTGCTTCCCGGACCCCTGGTCCCGGAACATGCTGAAGGAGGAGCTGGAGAACGACCTGGCGGCCTTCCTGGTGGCCCTGGACGCCCAGGGGGCCGTGGCGGGCTATGCCGGGCTCCAGGTGGTGCTGGACGAGGGCTACATCCTCAATGTGGCGGTCCGGCCGGACTGCCGGCGGCAGGGCGTGGCGGGCCAGCTTTTGAACGTGTTTTTGAACTTTGCCAAGGGCAATCAATTGTCCTTTTTGACCCTGGAGGTCCGGGCCTCCAACTACGCCGCCATCGCCCTGTACGGGAGCCGGGGCTTCCGGGGCGCGGGGCGGCGGAAGAACTACTATGAGCACCCCCGGGAGGACGCGGTCATCATGACCCTGGACCTCACCGGGGAACGGGAGGATGACGAATGAAACTGAAGCTGGCCACGCGGTCGCAGGTGGCGATGGTCTATGAGCGGGATCTGCTCCCCTCCTTTCCCCCGGCGGAGCTGAAGCCCCTGGAGAATATCCAGGCCATGTGCCGGGACGGCTGCTACCGGCCCTGGTGCCTCTTCGACGGGGAGGAGATCGCGGGGGAGTGCTTCCTCTGGCTGGGCCGCCCCGGCTGGGCGCTGCTGGATTACCTCTGCGTGGCGGAGGGCCGCCGGAACGGCGGCGCGGGGGCTCTGATGCTGGAGCTCCTCCGCCGGGCGGAGCCGGAGGGAACGGTGATCCTGGTGGAGAGCGAGGCCCCGGTCCACGCCCCGGACCCGGCAATGGCGGAGCGCCGCCTGGGCTTCTACGCCCGCTGCGGCCTGCGGACCGCCGGGTATGACACGGACGTGTTCGGGGCCCACTACAAGACGCTGTACCTCTCGAAGGGCCCCGTGCCGGACGGGCGGCTGATGGAGGAGAACCGGTTCATCTACCAGAACCGCTTCCCCAGAGAGAAGTACGACCGCTATGTCCGCATCCCCCGGGACCCGGCGGCGGGGCCGATTCCCCAGGTGCCCTGGAACGAAAGCTAAGGGAGGGAGACCATGAAGATTTTGGGCTTTGAATCCTCCTGCGACGAGACCGCCGTGGCGGTGGTGGAGGACGGGCGGACCGTGCTGTCCGACGCCATCGCCTCCCAGGTGGAGGTCCACGCCCTGTATGGCGGTGTGGTGCCGGAAATCGCCTCCCGGAAGCACGTGGAGGCCATTGCCGCCCTGACGGAAAAGGCCCTGGCAGACGCGGGCTGTCGGCGCTCCGACATCGACGCCGTGGCGGTGACCTACGCGCCGGGGCTCATCGGCGCGGTGCTGGTGGGGCTGAGCTTCGCCAAGTCCGCCGCCCTGGGGCTGGGGGTGCCCCTGATCCCCGTCCATCACATCCGAGGGCATATCGCTGCCAACTATCTGGCCTTTCCCGAGCTGGAGCCCCCCTTCCTGGCCCTGGCCATCTCCGGGGGAAACACCCTGCTCATCGATGTGGCGGGCTATACGGACATGAAGATCTTAGGGGGCACCCGGGACGACGCGGCGGGGGAGTGCTTCGACAAGGCGGCCCGGGTCTTAGGGCTGCCCTATCCCGGCGGGAAGCCCATCGACGAGCTGGCCCAACAGTCCCGGGGCGGCGTGTACCAGCTGCCCCAGGCCCACGTGGACGGCGCGCCCCTGGACATGAGCTTCTCCGGCCTGAAGACGGCGGTGGTGAACCTGGCCCATCACGCGGAGCAGGTGGGGGAGGAGCTGGACCGGGCGGCCCTGGCCCGGGACTTCTCCCAGGCCGTCAGCGACGCCCTGGTCCCCCGGGCCATGGAGGCGGCGAGACTCGCCGGGCGGAAGACCGTCGTGGCCGCCGGAGGCGTGGCGGCAAATTCCATTATCCGGGCGGACCTGGAGCGGGCCTGCCGGGAGGCGGGCTGCAAGCTGTATCTGCCGCCCCTGCGCCTGTGCGGGGACAACGGGGCCATGATTGCCGCCCAGGGCTATTACGAGTACCTGGCGGGCCATACGGCGGGGATGGAGCTGAACGCCTACGCCACAAGGGATATCTCAGAGGAGCTGAAAAACGCGTGAAGGCTTGGCCTTCACGCGTTTTTCGCTCCTTTGCTTTTTCGGATATTTCCAGTCCTTCCCCTTGACATAGATAGATTCTCGATATATAATACAAATACTGATATATCGGCAATCTATCTATAAGGGGGCGTTCCATGGAACTGGAAAAAAGCCTGGTCAGCGGGAGCATGTCCCTGCTGGTGCTGAAGCTGCTGGAGGACGGGGACCTGTACGGCTACCAGATGATTACGGAGCTCCGGCAGAGAAGCGAGGACGCCTTCCGCCTGAAGGCGGGAACCCTATACCCCCTCCTCCACAGCCTGGAGGAGAAGGGCCTGGTTACCTCCTATGAGCGGACGGCGGAGTCGGGCAAATCCCGGCGCTACTACCATCTGACGAAGCAAGGGCAAAGCGCCCTCCGGGAGAAGGAGAACGCCTGGAACGCCTACGCCCGGGCCGTGGGCCGGGTGCTGAAAGGGGGCGCGAGCCTTGCCGGAGCGTAAAACCATCGCCGCCTGGCTGGAGGCGGTGCAATCGCAGATTCGCTGGAAGCGGGCCCGGCCTGTCCTGATTCAGGAGCTGGCGCGGCACCTGGAGGACCAGCGGGATGATCTCCTTGAGGAAGGCAAAGCCACCGAGGAGGCCGAGCGGCTGGCCGTGGAGGACATGGGGGACCCGGTGACCGTGGGCACGGAGCTGGACCGGGTTCACCGGCCCCGGCCACAATGGGGGCTGCTGGGGCTGACCTTCGTTCTGGCGGCAATCGGGGTGGTCCTGCGAGTGTTCTTCCGACAGCGATATGCCCTGCTCACGACAAACGATTTGGCTGCCCTGGGCCTGGGCACGGCGGCCATGCTGGGGATGTACTTTTTCGACGTCTCCCAGCTGATCCGGCACGCCCGGGCCGTGTACATCGCCGCGCTGGTGCTGCCGGCCCTGCTCTACCGGTTTCTGGATTACACTTATCATTACACTTATCTCATCAGCCTGATATCGTCCCTCTATCCCCTGGTCTACGCTCTTTGGCTCTATACATTCTGGGGAAAGGGCTGGAGGGGGCTTCTCCTGACCATCTTGGGCGGCGTCCCCCTGGCGGCGGTCTGCGCCGTCATCCCCTCCATGTCAAGTCTTTCGGTGCTGCTGCTCTCCGGCCTGGTGGTGACACTTTACGCCGCGGGGCGGGACTGGTTCGGTGTCGGCAAACGAAAAAGCGTCGCTGCGGTCCTGGCCGTCGTTTTCGGATTCCTGGCCTATCTCCTCTTCTCGGGCTACCTCAACTCCCTCTTCCTCCGGGTGGTGATCGCCCTCCGCCCGGAGCTGGAGCGGGAACACCGGGGCTACATGGGCTGGATGCTTCAAACATTCTGGAAAGACGTCCCCCCTCTGCGGCACATCAGCGGCGAGGCCGCCCTGTCGGTCAACGCGGGGGCCCGGGTCTTCGGCGCGGGCCAGGAGATGCGGCCCATCGACTTTTCCCACGACTTCCTCCCCGCCTCCATGGCGGTGGCCTGGGGCTGGGTCCCCCTGCTGGTCCTGCTGGCGGCGCTGGGGGTCCTGTTCCTCTGGCTGCTGGTGAAGGGCCTGCGGCAGAGCTATCTGCCGGGCCGTCTGGTGGTGCTGGCGGTAACCTTGACGCTGGGTCTTCAGACCCTGTTCAGCGCGGCGCTGAATTTCGGCTTTGTCCTGTTCTCCGCCAGCCTCCCCCTGGTGGTGGGGAACTTCCAGACGGTGGTGGACATGGCCCTCATCGGCCTGGCCCTGTCGGTGTTTCGGGGGGACTCCATCGCCCGGGAGGAGCCCGCCAAGCCCCTCCGCCCCCGAAAACGGCTGCGGGTAAAGCTTGAGTACCAGTGAAAGAAGCCTCCCCGTCACACGGCGGGGAGGCGCTTTCTATGCCTTTTTAATTGGATGCCGGATCACCGTCTTCCACTTCTCCGGCGGGACCCGCCGGGCGTCGGTAAGATAGATTTCATGGTGCTGCCGGGCCTCGCTCAGGTCGCCCACATAGCCCTGCTCCCGCAAGAACGCGTCCATCTTTTCCACCGACTCCGGCTCGGAATCGAAGGATCCCAGGTGCATGATCTGGACGCAGAGGCCCTCGTCCACCGTCAAAAACTCCGCGGCGGAGCAGTCCAGCTTTTTCTTCCGCGAGGCGGTTTCCACCGCCCAGGCGAAGTCCTCCCGGGTCACGAAGTCCGGCAGGCGGATGACGGAGGTCCAGAGAAAAGAGGATTTGTCGCCGTAGTCAAAGCCCTCCTTTCCCTCCTGCCGCCAGAAGCCCTCCAGAGGCGGGACCACGTACTCAAAAAAGCCCTCGATACGGTAATCGCTCTTATAACTCATTTTCAGCGTATACGCCACGGCGTACAGCACGCCCATGGCCCGCTGGTAGGCCCCGCCCTCCTGGTTGGGGTCTCCCTTCCCGCTCACGGCGATGTAGTTCATTGGGGGGATTGTCACAATCTCCGGTTTGCCCTTGGGCAGGTAGTATTCCTTGAACTCCTTCTTGAAATCAAAGGCCATGTTCATCATCCTTTCTGAAACCAGTCTACCAGGTTTCGCGGAAAACGCAAGCATATGTTATTTCTGGAAATCCGCCCCAGAATATTGACCGGGAGGCGGATTTCCTATATAATAGGCAATTGTCAGCGTGGACCCCTGCCGCGGCCCCGACGGGCGGCGGTCTTTTTTTACATACCGCCTCGACAAAAACCGACGAAAGGAATCTGCTATGCGCCTGATTCGACAGCGTATCCTCTCCGGCCTCCTGGCCGGGGCCTTGCTCCTCACGCCCGCCATGGCCTTTACCGATACCTCCGGTCACTGGGCCGAGTCTGCCGTCAATAAATGGAGCCAGGAGTACGGCGTGCTCCAGGGCTATGACGACGGCACTTTTAAACCGGACGCCTCCATCACTCGGGGGGCCTTCGCCGGGATTCTGGACCGCTTCCTTCAATTCCAGGCCGCCGCCCCCGCCGGGACCTTCTCCGATGCCCAGGGAAACCGCTGGGAGGACTCCATTTTGAAGCTCAACGCCGCCGGGGTGTACCTGGGCAGCGAGGGCAAGGCCCTGCCGGGGGACAGCATCACCCGCCAGCAGGCCATGACCATGGTGTCCCGGGCCTTCCAGCTGGGCGGGACCGACAACGCCCTGACCTTCCACGACGAGGCCCAGGTGGCCAACTACGCCCGGCCCTACATCGCGGAGCTCGCCGCCCGAGGCTGGATCACCGACGCGGTGGACGGCGGCTTCCGCCCCACGGAGCCCCTGACCCGGGCGGAGCTGGTGAACCTGCTGAACAATATGATCCAGGTCCTGATCCAAACCGGCGGGAGCTACTCCAGCAATGTGGAGGGTACGCTCCTCATCAACGCCGCGGAGGGTGCGGCGCTGTCCAACATGACCGTCTCCGGGGACCTGCTCATCGCCCCCGGCGTCACCGGGGCCGTCACCCTGGACAACGTGACGGTCTCCGGGGAGATTCGGAATTTCAGCTCCGTCACGCCCCAGATCACCAACACTCCCACGGAGGCCCCCGTCACCCCGGTGGACCCGGTGACCCCGGCGGACCCGGTAACGCCGCCCGCCCCGCCGGAGGAGCCCGGGACCCCAGGCTCCGGAGAGGACTTTGACTGGGGCATCGTGGTGGTGCCCTCCCCCGCGGACCCCAGCGTTCCGGTGACGCCGGAACAGCCCGCCGGGCCCGGCGTTCAGCCCGGAGAGGTCTACACCCCCGGGATCATCACCGGGGAGATGATCGAGTACGGCGACCGGAAAATCCCCGTCTACGCGGGCACGGAGCGAAACCGGCTCCAGCACGGCGACTTCATCTGGGCGGCGGACCATCCGGACCGGCTGGTGTACATCGGCAATCAATTCCGCACCCGTTTCGGCATCGACGTCTCCGCCTACCAGAACCGGGCCAGCGAAAATGAAACCATCGACTGGCAGGCGGTCCGGAACGACGGCGTGGACTTCGCCATGATCCGCATCGGCCTCCGGGGCTACTCCTCCGGCAAAATCAACGAGGACGCCTTTTACCGCCAGAATATCGAGGGGGCCATGGCCGCCGGGATCGAGACCGGCGTATACTTCTTCGCCCAGGCCATCACCGTGGAGGAGGCCATTGAGGAGGCGGACTTCGTCATCGAGCGCCTCCGGGGCCTGAACATCAACGGCCCTGTGGCCTATGACTGGGAGATGCATGACTCCAGCTACCGGGTCTACGGCACCACGCCGGAAATGGCCACCGCCTGCGCCATCGCCTTCTGCAAGCGCGTTCAGGAGGCGGGCTACACGCCCATGATCTACGCAGGGTCCTACGTAAGCTACGTCAAGTACGACCAGGGGGCCATCGCGCCCTATCTCTGCTGGTATCCCGAGTACAAAAGTTCGGAATCCGAAAAGCTGTGCCCGACCCTGTACTACCAGCCGGACTACTGGCAGTTCTCCAGCAAGTGCTCCATTGCCGGAATCGGCGGCAATGTGGATGTAAATATCCAGTTCATCCGGTAAAGAACCGGCCCCCGGCGAAGGATCGCCGGGGGCCGGCATTTATTTTTGCTTCACGGGATAGCAGACCTCAGTGACAAACTCGTCGGGATTTCGGGTGTCGTGGGGGCTGACATGGTAGATGAAGAACGCGGCACCGGCCAAGGTCCAGCCGTTGTCCGCCACCCAAGCGGCCACGGACTCATTCACCGCGTAGAACTGGTCATAGCTCCCCCGGAAGGTGGCGGAGGCTACCTGCACCGCCGGAACGGTTTTGAACTTCACATGCTCCGTGTCCGGGTAGGACCCCGCCACACTTCTCTGAATCTCCACATCCACGTCCTGCTCCTTGTGCTCGCCGTCGTGGTAAACCGCGACGCAGAGAACCGGGTTCCCGTCCTGGATGCTCATCCGGGCGGTCTCCTGGCAGTAAATACTCCACAGGTCCCCCTCCCGGTCGTAGGAGGGAAGAATCTGCCGCACGCTGGCGACCTGCCGCTCCGGGATGGTCTTGATCGTTACATCGTATTGCATCATAGTTTCGTCCTTTCTTAGGCGTTCCAGGGCCGTGTCCAGAAGCCGCAGCCGCCGCTCCGCCTCCTCCATGACCTCCCGGGCCGACGCTTGCTGGAGCAGCAAACAGCGCTCCAGCGCCCCGGGGTCGTCGTAACACTCCAATACCTCCCGGACGGCGGCCAGGGGGAAGCCCATGTCCCGGAGGGCCCGGATGCGGTTGGCGGTTGGGAGCTGGCGCTCGCTGTAGTAGCGGTAGCCCGTAAAGGGGTCGATGGACGCCGGGGCCAGAAGCCCGGCCTCGTCGTACCGGCGCAGGGAGCGGATGCTGACTCTGGAGAGCCTGGAAAATTCGCCGATCTTCAGCATGATGGTACCTCCACAACGTTGTGAATCCTGAGCTCAAGGACAGCATAAGCCCTCCCCCGGGGGAAGAGTCAAGGGGGATTTTAAAAATTTTTCTCCGGGCGGAGAAACCCTGGGCCTCGCCGATGACGAAGGCCGCTGTGTTCCGGGAGAGGAGCCGCGTCTCAACGGAGCGGGAAAGGCAAACCGCCGCGATCCTATTTTCCTTGATCTTACTTGTACTGCGGCACAGGAAGTGCTACAATACAGGGAGAATCCAAAGGAAGCGCCGGGGCAGTCCCCACAGGGGGCTCCACAAGGGAATCCCCGCACTCACGCGCGGTCAGCCGGCGCTTCTCCGGCGGAAAATTGAGAAACAGGAGGACATTATGAAACAGAAAATTGTTCACCGTTTTACCGCAGCCCTCTGTACGCTGGCGCTGCTGCTGGCGTCGCTGACTCCCGCGGCGGCTGCGGGCGCTTCCGGATTCACCGACGTCAAAAGCGGAGATTGGTGCTATGACGCCGTGGTATGGGCTGTGGAGAAGGGCATCACGTCCGGCACCACCGCCACCACCTTTTCCCCCGGGGCTACCTGCAACAACGCGCAGATCCTGACCTTCCTCTGGCGGGCCGCCGGCCAGCCGCAGGCCTCCGGGGCCAACCCGTTCCGGAATCTCTCCTCCGGTGCCTATTACTATCAGGCGGCCCTGTGGGCCCACGAGAACGGCCTGGTCTCCGGCGACAGCTTCGACGCGGAGGCCGACTGCACCCGGGCGATGGCCGTCACATACATCTGGCAGGCCAAGGGAATGCCCTTCTCCTCGGCTCCGGCCAGCTTTACCGACGTGCCCATGGGGGACTACGCGCTGTCGATGCCGGTGGCCTGGGCGGTGGAGAGCGGTGTCACCTCCGGTACCACCGCTACCACCTTCTCGCCCAATAACACCTGCACCCGGGGGCAGATCGTGACCTTCCTGAAGCGGGCCTACGGCGGCGGCGCGTCCGCCGGAATTGTTCCCGTTCCATCCGCGCCCTCCGCCCCCGCTTCCGGCGGCACACAGGCGATGTCCGAGGAGTGCGCGGAGCTTCTCAAATCCATCAACGCCCGGCGGACCGGCGCGGGGCTGAACGCACTGACGGCCAACGGCAGCCTGACCCGGGCGGCGAACATCCGTGCGGACGATATTTCAAAGGGCTACATGGACGTCCGGGCCGACGGGTCCAGCTGGGACAGCGTTGTGACCGGGCTTCCCAGTACCGCCGCGAGCCTGCATGAGACCATGACGGGCGGAAGCGGCACGGCGTCCGGAATCCTTGCGATCATGCTGAACGACCCCGACGCCTCCGCCGCCATGATGGAGGGGAGCTATACCCAGGTGGGAATCGGACACGTGTACAACGCCAACGGCTAC
>CAJUOD010000051.1 GCA_910587875.1 uncultured Oscillibacter sp.
GCCTGACAGCTTTGTTAGAATACCAGATGCTTCCCGGTTTGTCAAGAGGATTTTTTAATTTTTTTCGCTTTTTGTAAAATGCCGGAGAATGGCCCGAAATTTGGTCGGACCTCTGGTCAATTTTAAAATCCTCCTGTGCAAATCCGGCCGGGTGTGCTATACTGTTTCCTATGGTCCCCGCCTCTTTATATAAATATGTAAGGCGGAGCCCGGAAGTTTTTTGAGTCGTGAATTTTCAAAGGAGATGATCTCTTTGCTCATACGCCGCATGACCGCCACCTTCGGCCGCCTCCGGGAGGAGACCCTGGAGCTCCAGGACGGCCTGAACATCCTCCAGGCCCCCAACGAAACGGGGAAGTCCACCTGGTGCGCCTTCCTCCTCGCCATGCTCTACGGGGTCAACACCAAGGAGCGGGACCGGGCGGGCCTCCTGGCGGACAAGAACCGCTACGCCCCCTGGTCCGGCGGGTCCATGTCCGGACGCCTGGACTGCCGGGCGGGAAACGACGCCCTGACCCTCTTCCGCACCACCCGCCGCCAGACGGCCCCCATGGGGGACTTCCAGGCCCTGTACACCGGCACCGCCGACCCGGTCCCCGGCCTCACCGGGGCCAACTGCGGCGAGGTCCTCCTGGGCGTCAGCCGGGAGGTGTACGCCCGCAGCGCCTTCATCCGCCAGGGGGGCGTGGCCGTCACCCAGGACCCCGGCCTGGAGCGGCGCATCGCCGCCCTGGTCACCTCCGGGGAGGAGGACACCTCTTATACGGAGGCCGTGGAGGCCCTGAAGAAGCAGCTGAACCGCCGCCGCCACAACAAGACCGGACAAATCCCCGCCCTGGAGGCGGAGCTCCGGGAGACGGAGGCCCAGCTGGCCTCCCAGGCGGAGCTGACCCGCCAGCGGGAAAACCTGCTGGCCCGCGCCGGGGAGCTGGAGGCCAAGGAAGCCTCCTTAAAGGACGAGCTCTCCGCCCTGGACCGCTGGGAGGAGCACCGGAAGCGGCAGGACCTCCAAAAGATTGAGGACGCCGCCGCCCAGGCGGAGGAGAAGGCCGCCGCCCTCCGCCGCCGCCTGGAGGAGGAGCAGGTCCCGGAGAACGACGTGACGGTCCGCCTCCGGGGAGCCATTGTGAACCTGAACACCGTCCGCAAAAACGCCGAGAGGGCCCAGGAGCAGTACGACGCCGCCAAGGCCGCCCTGGCCCGGGCGGAGGAGCAGCTGTCCGCCGGTCCCTTCGCCGGGCAGACGGCGGAGGAGGCCAAGCGCACCGCCGCCGATCCCCTGCCCAAGGTCAAGCGCCCCCTGGCGCCCCTGCTGCTGACGGCCCTGGCCTGTGTCTGCGCCTCCCTGGGGGCGGGCTACGGCGTGTACTTTTATGTGAAGAACCTCCCCGCCGCCCTGGGGACCGCCGCCGGGCTCCTGGCCCTGACCGCCGTCCTCACCCTGCTCCTCTGGAGGCGGGCGGGGAAGCAGGCCAAAACCGCCGCCCTGACGGAGCGCTACGGCACCGCCGATCCGGCGGAGATTGCCGCCCAGGCGGAGGCCTACGCCGCCCTCCTCTCGGACCGGGACGCCGCCAAACAGGAGGCCTCCACGAAATCCGCCGCCGCCCAGGGCCTCTGGCAGTCCGTGGACGTGAACGCCGACGGCATTTTGGAGGAGGTCCGCCGTTTCGCCCCCGCCGCTTACGACATTCCCTCCGCCGACGCGGCCCTCCGTGCCAGCGCCCTGCTCCGCAGGGAGCTTAGCGAGGCGGAGAAAGCCGCCCACGAGGCCCGCCTCCGGGCGGAATTCCAGACCGGACAGGCCCCCCAGCCGGAGGACCCGGACACCCCGCCCCTTCTCCCGCCGGAGCGGAACCGGGAGGCCGTCACAGAGGACCTGGAGGCCGTCCGGGGGGACCTGTCCGCCCTCCGTTCCAGCCTGGACCGCATCGCCGGGCGGCTCCACGCTGCCGGGGACCCCCTGGCTCTTCAGGCCGCCGCCGAGCGCCTCACCGACGAGATCGCCCTTTTAGAGGGGGAATACGCCGCCATCGAGCTGGCCATGTCCACCCTGGCCCACGCCAATACCCAGCTTCAGGGCCGCTTCTCCCCCGCCCTTGGGAAGCGCGCCGCCGAGATTTTCGACGGCCTCACCGGCGGGGCCTACGGCGGCGTGATCCTGGACAAGACCCTCCGGGTGTCGGCGGAGCCCGCGGGCACCGGCGTGCCCCGGGACGTGGGCTATCTCTCCGCCGGGGCGGCGGACCAGCTGTATCTGGCGGTGCGCCTGGCGGTCTGCGATTTGGTCCTGCCCCCGGAGAACGCCGTGCCTATCGTCCTGGACGACGCCCTAGCCAGCTTCGACGACGCGCGCTGCGCCGCCGCCCTGGACTACCTCCGCCAGGAGGCGGAGAAGCGCCAGATCCTGCTCTTCACCTGCCACAGCCGGGAGGCGGCGCATTTCCAAAACGACCCCGCCGTCTCCATCCGGCACTTGACGGCCCCGGCGGAGCGGGTATAAAATACACCTGACTATTTATTAAAGAGGAGACCACGATTATGAGCGAATGCACCCACGACTGCTCCACCTGCGGCGAGTCCTGCGCGGACCGCCAGGAGCCCCAGTCCCTTCTGAAAGAGCTGAACCCCCACGCCCGGGTGGGCAAGGTCTTCGGCGTCGTGTCCGGCAAGGGCGGCGTCGGCAAGTCCATGGTCACCAGCCAGCTGGCGGTCACCATGCGCCGCCGGGGCCACAGCGTCGGCGTCCTGGACGCGGACGTCACCGGCCCCTCCATTCCCAAGGCCTTCGGCGTCCACGGCCAGGCCGTGGGCGGGGAAGAGGGCATCTACCCCATGGAGTCCCGCTCCGGCATCCAGATGATGTCCACCAACCTGCTCCTGCCCAACGAGACGGACCCGGTCATCTGGCGGGGCCCGGTCATCTCCGGCGTGGTCCAGCAGTTCTGGACCGACGTGCTGTGGAACTGCGACTATCTCTTCGTCGACATGCCTCCCGGCACCGGGGACGTGTCCCTGTCCGTCTTCCAGTCCATCCCCCTGGACGGCATCGTCGTCGTAGCCTCCCCCCAGGAGCTGGTAAGCATGGTGGTGGAGAAGGCCGTCAAGATGGCGGAGCTGATGGAGGTCCCCATTGTGGGCCTCATCGAGAACATGAGCTATGTCCTCTGCCCGGACTGCGGCAAGAAGCTCCGCCTCTTCGGCGAGGGTAAGACCGCCGAGGCGGCGAAGCGCCATAATCTGCCCCTGCTTGCCGAAATGCCCATCGACCCCGCCCTGGCGGCCCTAGTGGACGCGGGGGACATCGAGTCCTTCCAGGGCGATTGGCTGGACGCCGCCGCCGACCTGCTGGAGAAAAAGTAAGCCGCAACCGCGCTCCGTTCCCGGACCCCCGGGGCGGAGCGCGCCTTTTCCCCCAAAAATATGTACTGACCGCACAAGGCCCCCCGCCCCCTTTTTGTGGGGAACGGCAATTGCAAAACCCGCCGGGATTCGACATAATAGTGGGTAACAATATGATAGTAGGAGGAACGCGCTATGCAGGAGCTGAAAGACCGCATTGTCAAGGAGGGCAAGGTCCTCCCGGGAAACATCATCAAGGTGGACGGATTCCTGAACCACCGCATTGATACGGAGCTGATGGACCACATCGCCGAGGAGCTGGGGCGGCACTTCGACATGGACGGCGTGGACGTGATCCTGACCGCTGAGGCCAGCGGCATCGCCCTGGCGGCGGTGGTGGCCCGGCACTTTGGCAAGCCCATGATCTTCGCCAAAAAGGCCAAGAGCGACAACATCGAGGGCGGCCTGTACCAGAGCGACATCTTCTCCTATACATACAAGAAAAAGGTCACCCTGCTGGTCAGCAAGGAGTGGCTCCACGCCGGGGACCGGGTGCTGGTGGTGGATGACTTCATGGCCAACGGCGAGGCCATGCGGGGCCTGTGCGACATTGTGGAGAAGGCCGGGGCGAAGCTGGTGGGCATCGGCTGCGCCGTGGAAAAGGGCTTCCAGGGCGGCGGCGACAAGCTCCGCCAAGCGGGGGTGAACCTCCACTCCCTGGCCGTCATCGAGTCCGCCGAACCCGGCAACATCGTCTTCCGGGAGGAAGCCTGAAAGGAAGTGTCCCCATGTCCCACCAAACCGTCATCGTCCTGGACTTCGGCGGGCAGTACAACCAGCTCATCGCCCGCCGGGTCCGGGAGCAGGGGGTCTACTGCGAGGTCCGGCCCTATACCACCTCCGTCGCAGACCTGAAGGCCCTGGACCCCATCGGCATCATCTTCACCGGGGGTCCCGGCAGCGTCTACGACCCCGCCGCCCCCCACGCGGACCCGGAGATTTTCAATCTGGGCGCGCCCATCCTGGGCATCTGCTACGGCTGCCAGCTCCTGGCCCACCACCTGGGCGGGAAGGTCGCCCCCGCCCAGAGCGACGCCGCCCGGGAGTACGGCAAGACCGAAACCTTCTTCGACACGGGCTGCAAGCTCTTCCGGGGCCTCCCCGAGACCAGCGTCACCTGGATGAGCCATGGGGACTACATGGAACGGGTCCCCGAGGGCTTCCAGCTCTGCGCCCGCAGCGCCGCCTGTCCCAACGTGGCCATCGCGGACGAGGCCCGGGGCTTCTACGGCGTCCAGTTCCACCCGGAGGTCAACCACACGGAGCAGGGCGCCGCCATGCTCCGGAATTTCCTCTACGAGGTCTGCGGCGCGAAAGGCGACTGGACCATGGGGGACTACAAAGAAACCGCCGTCCGCCGCCTCCGGGAGAAGGTCGGGGACGGAAAGGTCCTCCTGGCCCTCAGCGGCGGGGTGGACAGCTCCGTAGCCGCCGCCCTCCTGGCGGAGGCCGTGGGCCGTCAGCTCACCTGCGTCTTCGTGGACCATGGCCTCATGCGGCTCAACGAGGGCGACGAGGTGGAGGCCGCCTTCTCCCAGTGGGACATCCAGTTCATCCGGGTCAACGCCGAGGACCGCTTCCTTGCCAAGCTGTCCGGCGTGACAGAGCCGGAGGAAAAGCGCAAGATCATCGGGGAGGAGTTCATCCGGGTCTTCGAGGCGGAGGCTAAAAAGATCGGCCGGGTGGACTACCTGGCCCAGGGGACCATCTACCCCGACGTCATCGAGTCCGGGGCCGGGGACGCCGCCGTCATCAAGAGCCACCACAACGTGGGGGGCCTGCCCGACTACGTGGACTTCAAGGAGATTATCGAACCCCTGCGGCTCCTCTTCAAGGACGAAGTCCGGCAGCTGGGCCGGGAGCTGGGTCTTCCGGAGTACCTGGTGAGCCGCCAGCCCTTCCCGGGCCCGGGCCTGGCCATCCGCTGCATCGGCGAGATAACAAAGGACAAGCTGGACATGCTCCGCTGGGCGGACTTTATCTTCCGGGACGAGATCGCCCGGGCGGGCCTGGCAGGGACCATGGACCAGTACTTCGCCGTGCTGACGAACCTCCGGAGCGTGGGCGTCATGGGGGACGGCCGGACCTACGACTACGCCCTGGCCCTCCGCAGCGTCACCACCAGCGATTTCATGACGGCGGACTGGACCCGCATCCCCTACGAGGTCCTGGACCGGGTCAGCGTCCGGGTGGTGAATGAAGTCCCCCACATCAACCGGGTGCTGTACGACATCACCAGCAAACCCCCGGCAACGATTGAATACGAATAACAGGAGGACTCCCCCATGGAATACACCCTCTCCAACGCCTCCCTGACGGCCAGCCTCCGCACCCTGGGCGGCGAGCTGGTCTCTCTCCAGGACCCCGCCGGCACCCAGTACATCTGGCAGGGCGACCCCGCCTTCTGGTCCGGGCAGAACCCCGTCCTCTTCCCCATCGTGGGCAGCCTGAAGGACGGCCGGGTCGATCTCAACGGCCAGGCCTTCGAGATGGACCGCCACGGCTTCGCCCGCCGGAGTGAGTTCACCCCCGTGGACCAGGGTCCGGACTTCGCCGTTCTGGAGCTCCGGGAGAGCCCCGAGACCCTGGCCCGGTTCCCCTTCCCCTTCGTCCTCCAGGTCCGGCACCGGCTCCTTGAAAGCGGCTTTTCCACCGCCTTCGCCGTGGAGAACCCCGGCCCGGACCCCCTGCCCTTCTGCGTCGGGGCCCACACCGCCATCCGCTGCCCCCTGTTCGAGGGAGAGCGCTTCGAGGACTACGAGCTGGTCTTCGACCAGCCCGAGGACGCGGGCACCCTCCTCCTCACCCCCCAGGGCCTCCTCCAGGACGGCGAGACGGAGCCCATGCTCCGGGGCGGCAGAGTGACCCTGGACTACGAGGTCTTCCGCCGCCTGGACACCCTCATCTTCCAGGGTCTCCGCTCCACGCACGTCACCCTGCGCCACAAAGAGACTGGCCAGGGCGTGTCCCTGGACTTTGGGGACTTCCCCATGATCGCCTTCTGGACCAAGCCCGGCGCGCCCTTCCTCTGCATGGAGCCCTGGCATGGCTGTGCCGCCTATACCGGCGAGTCGGGACGCTTCCAGGACAAGCCCCACGTCCTCACCCTGGCCCCCGGCGAGCGGAGGGAGCTCACCTATACCTTCACCCTGCTGAACCCCTGACGAAAAAACGGCCCTCCGGCGCTTTAAGCCGGGGGCCGTTCTTTTTATTCCCTTATGGGCCGTATCTCCAAGTAGTAGTGCTCCCGCTCCAGGTCCAGCTCCACAGCCGTGACGCCCGTTTCCAGGTCGAAGCCGAAGTCCTGCCCCGTGATTTTCACGTTCTTCGTGTTCACCAGGGCGGCCCCCTGCCGGGTGAAGTCCAGGGAGGACCCCAGGCGGGTCGTCAGGTCATAGCCCTGGAGCCCCGCGTGCTCAGAGCCGGAGCAGGCGAAGTCAAAGCTGGGCGCCTTCCAGTAGTCGCACTCCACCCGGACGCTCCCCCCGGCGGGCGCCGTCACCGGAAAAGCCAGGTACAGCACCCGGTCCTGCCACAGGGTCTCCATCACCATATCGTCCAGCCGCCCGTCGGCGTAGCGGTCCATGGACGCGCCGGACAGGAGGCCGTACTGGGTCAGCAGCTCCGCCGCGGCCCTCTGGTACATCTCGAAGGTGACAGGGCCGTCCTCCGTCACCCAGCCCTCCCCGTATCTGTCGTAGCCCTCCATGCACTCCCGGCAGGCCAGCTCCAGCACCGCGTCCAGGGCGGCCGTCCTCCGGGTGACGGTGCAGGAAACCCCCTCGATTTCCTCTCCGGGGTAACAGCCGCCGTCCTGGTAGCCCTGGAGGGTATAGTCCCCGACGTCCTCCCCCAGCACGATCAGCAGCTTCACCTTCGGCTCGTGCCGCTTCCCGTCGGGGACGAAATAACTGTACCGCCGGAAGCCCTCGTCCCACTCACAGCCGTTGAAGCCGTAGGTGAGGATTTTCGTGGCGTCCTCGTCGATCTCGAAGGACACCGTCTGGGTGGCCGCCGGGTACTGCTCGTGGGGCGCGGCGAAGTCCGAGAACTCGTACACCGTCACCGGCATATCCAGGTCCGGGCCGTCCCCCAGGGCCTGGGCCTGATACTCCCCGCTCTCCAGAAGGGCCTTGTACCCCCTCCAGCTGTTCAGCTCCATGAGATTCATGGTGTCCGGCTCCTCCGCGCCGACGGTGGACTCGAAGCCCCCGGCGTAGGCCCCGGCGTGCAAAACCGCCTCCACGGCCTCCCCGTCTATCTTCATGGCGGGCAGCTCCTCCGCCAGATCGGCGAAGCTCCCGGCGAAGGGGTACAGGGCCGTCACGGTGATATCCGCCTCCGTGGGGTTGCTCAAGATGTAAGCGTCCGTCACCCCGGCCCCCCACTGGCGGGACTCCTTATAGCCGTTCGTCTCCCGGGCGAAATCCCAGGTGATCTCCCGCTCCGCCGTCAGCCCGCCGGGGTCCTCCACAGTGGTCAGGGGCAGCACCGGCCCGGCGTAGGACAGGAAGGTGATCCCGTCCTCCACGCCGCCGGACCCACCGGACTCGCCGGGGTCCATGGGCGCGCTGCCCGCCGGGGCGTCCCCGGACGCGCTCCCGGAGTCCCCGCCGCCGGACATGCCGCTTCCATAGCCCCGGAAGCCCCCGGTGACCCGCCAGCCGAAGCCCAGCACCAGCGCCAGGCACGCCGCCAGGGCCGCCCAGCGCTTCCATTCCACCCGCCGCCGGGCCCGCGTCTCCAGGGCCTCCTCCACCAGGGCCGGGTCCGCCAGGCCCAGGACCCGGAACAGCCGCTCCGCTCTCATACCGCGATCCCCTCCTTTTCCAGGTACTCCCGCAGGGCCCTCCGGCTCCGGAAGAGGGAGGATTTCACCTTCCCCTCCCCGCAGTCCAGGGCCCCCGCGATCTCCGCCACGCTCTCGCCGTACCAGTACCGCCGGAGGAACATGGCCCGGGCCTCCCGGGTCAGCCCCCGGAGGAATCCATTCAGCAGCTCCGCCAGCTCCACGTCCTCCACGCTCCGTCCAGCCGGGGCGGGGAGGCAGTCCTCCAGCTCTCCCAGCAGGGCCTCCGCCCCGCCGCCCCGCTTCTCCGCCCGGAGGCTCTTCCAGCGGTCCAGGGAGAGATTCCGGGTGATCCGCCCCAGCCAATTCCGGAAGGCCCCGGGCCGGGCGGGGGGAATGGCCTCCCAGGCCCGGAGGTAGGTGTCGCTGACGCACTCCTCCGCGTCCTCCCGGCTGTGGAGCAGGTTCCAGGAGATGCTCCGCAGCAGCTTCCCGTACTTCCCCTCCGTCTCCGGGATGGCTCTCTGGTCCCGGTCCCAGTACAGCTGGATAATCTGTCCGTCCTCCACGGCCTCCGCCTCCTCTCCGTTTGTTCTCTATTTACTCAGACGAAAAAAGCAGTCTCCCGGTTTCATGGTATCACAAAAATTTTTGCCCCGCAAACGGGGGCAGGAAAAAAGCCCCCCTCCGGGGGACTTTTTTCTCAGGCGCCGGAGGGCTTCCGCCCGCGGCGCTTTTTTCCCTTGTCGATCTCGCCGTAGAGCCAGCGGAGCCCGTCGGAGAGGCCCCCCACCTCGTCGATGAGCCCCAGGCGGAC
This sequence comes from uncultured Oscillibacter sp., assembly GCA_910587875.1. Classification (GTDB taxonomy): domain Bacteria; phylum Bacillota; class Clostridia; order Oscillospirales; family Oscillospiraceae; genus Oscillibacter. Next base: position 9,009 of record CAJUOD010000051.1, read on the forward strand.
GGCCTCCTCGCCGTAGATGACGCTGCCCACGTCGGCGGCCATGTCGTCCTTCTGGAGCATCAGGTCCTGAAAGTCCCCGGCGGAGATGTGGCTGTGTCCGGAGACGAAGGCCACAATGCGGTCCTGGAGCCGCTGGAAGTAGCTGTAGGTCTGGGGCGCGGCGATGACGGTGCCGCTCATGCGCACCGGGTGGATGGTCATGGCGGCGGAGGGCACGGCGAAGCTCCGCCGGGCCGCCACCGCCAGGGGCACGCCGATGGAGTGGCTGCCCCCCAGGACGATGGAGACGGTGGGCTTGGTCATGCCCGCGATGAGCTCCGCGATGGCCAGGCCCGCCTCCACGTCCCCGCCCACGGTGTTGAGGAGGAAGAGGACCCCCGCCACCTCGCCGGACTCCTCCAGCTTGGCCAGCAAGGGGAGGACGTGCTCATACTTCGTGGTCTTGGTCCGGTCGGCGGCGGCGACGTGGCCCTCGATCTGGCCGATGATGGTGAGGCAGTAGATATTCCCGTGGGGCGTGGCCGTCATGGCGGAGCCGAAGTCCAGGATGGACTGGGCAGCCTCCTTTTGTGTATCGTCTTCCGCTTGGGTGGGCTTGGTGGTTTTGGTCATGGTACGGTACCTCCTTTTTGTGGAAGTAGCTTCTCCGGTTTTCCGGAAATTACCCATACCTGACGGGCGGTTTCTTTTGGGCTTTTCTTTTCCCCTCCGCCGTGCTATACTGGGGGCAAATCATGCCCGTGGGGCGGGAGGAAATCGTGATTCGTAACAGACAGCGTATCGTCGTCAAGGTGGGCACCTCCACCCTGACCCACAGCTCCGGCAGCCTGGATCTCCGGAGCATGGAGAAGCTGGTCCGGGTGCTGGCGGACCTGAGCGGCGGCGGGTGGGAGGTCATTCTGGTGACCTCCGGGGCCATCGCCGTGGGCACGGCCCGGATGGGCCTGGACGAACGGCCCCGGGCCCTTCGGATGAAGCAGGCCGCCGCCGCCGTGGGCCAGTGCCGGATGATGCACATCTACGACAAGCTCTTCTCCGAGTACAACTGCACCGTAGCCCAGATCCTCCTCACCGGGGACGACGTGGAGGACCCCGTCCGGGCGGAGCACCTGAAGAACACTTTCGGAAGCCTGCTGGAGTTAGGGATCATCCCGGTGGTGAACGAGAACGACTCCGTCTCCTCCGCCGAGATTGAGACGGGGCACCACAAGGTGCTGGGGGACAACGACACCCTCTCCGCCATCGTGGCGGAGCTCTGCGGGGCGGACCTGCTGGTGCTCCTCAGCGACATCGACGGGCTCTATGACGCCGACCCCAAGCGGGACCCGGAGGCGAAGCTGCTCCACCGGGTGGAGGCGCTGACGCCGGAGATTCTGGAAATGGCCGGGGGCGCGGGCACCTGGCGGGGCACCGGCGGCATGGCGACGAAGCTCTCCGCCGCGAGAATCGCCATGGAGGCGGGCTGCGACATGGTCATCACCAACGGGGCCCGGCCCGAGGGCCTGTATGACATCGTGGAGGGCCGGGACATCGGGACCCGGTTCATCGCCCCGGAAAAGGAGGCACAATTATGACCGCATTGCAGGAACAGGGACGCCTGGCCAAGGCCGCGTCCTACACCCTCTCCACCGCCGGGACGGCGAAAAAGAACGCCGCCCTGGAGGCCATCGCGGAGACTCTGGCCCGGCGGAAGGGCGAGTGGCTGGAGGCCAACGCCGCCGACGTGGCCGCCGCCAGGGAGGCGGGCATGCGCCCCGCCATGCTGGACCGGCTCACCCTCACGGAGGAGCGGATTGACGGCATTGTGTCCGCCGTCCGGGAGGTCGTCGCCCTGCCGGACCCCATCGGGAAGGTGGATAAAATGGAGACCCGGCCCAACGGGCTCATCATCGGGCGGCGGCGGGTGCCCCTGGGGGTCGTCGCCATCATCTTCGAGGCCCGGCCCAACGTCACCGTGGACGCGGCGGCGCTGTGCCTGAAGTCCGGCAACGTCTGCATCCTCCGGGGCGGCAAAGAGGCCATCCGCTCCAACCGCAAGGCGGCGGAGCTCATGCGGGCCGCCTTGAAGTCCGCCGGCCTGCCGGAGGACTGCGTCTCCCTGGTGCAGGACACCAGCCACGAGACGGCAAACGAGCTCATGCACCTGGACGGCTATGTGGACGTACTGATCCCCCGGGGCGGCGCGGGGCTCATCCGGGCCGTGGCGAAGGAGGCCAGCGTCCCCGTCATACGGACCGGGGAGGGGGTCTGCCACATCTACGTGGACGACGAGGCGGATCTGGACATGGCCGCGAACATTCTCTACAACGCCAAGTGCTCCCGCCCCTCCGTGTGCAACGCCGCGGAGTGCCTGCTGGTCCAGAGAGACGTCGCGGAGGCGTTTTTGAAAAAGGCCGTGCCCCTGCTGGACAAACACAGCGTGGAGCTCCGCTGCGACGAGAGAGCCCTGGCGATCCTGGGAGGCCGGGCCGTGCCCGCCCAGGAGAGCGACTGGGACGCGGAATATGACGACTACATCCTGGCCGTGCGGACGGTGCGGGACATGGAGGAAGCGATTCAATTCATCAACGCCCACGGCACCGGGCACTCGGAGGCCATCATGACCGCCAACTACTTCAAGGCCCAGCGCTTCCTGGACGCGGTGGACGCGGCGGCGGTGTACGTCAACGCCTCCACCCGCTTCACCGACGGCGGCGAGTTCGGCCTGGGAGCGGAGATCGGCATCTCCACCCAGAAGATGCACGCCCGGGGCCCCATGGGCCTGGAGGAGCTGACCAGCTGCAAATATGTGATTTATGGCGAGGGCCAGGTCCGGTAAAGGAGGAAAGCGGCAATGACATTTGGATTCATCGGAACCGGAAACATGGGCAGCGCCCTGGCACGGGCGGCTCGGAAGAGGCTGGAGGGACGGCACATTCTTCTGTCCAACCGCACGGCAGCCAAGTCGGAGGCCCTGGCGAAGGAGCTGGGGGGGCCCCCCTCCAGCAATCAGATCGTCGCCGACTTCGCGGACTACATCTTCCTGGGCGTCAAGCCCCAGATGATGGAGGAGCTTCTGGAGGAGCTGGCCCCCATCCTGGCGAATCGGAAGAACCGCTTCGTCCTGGTCACCATGGCGGCGGGGCTGACCATCGCGGACATCCAGCGCATGGCGGGGGCGGACTATCCCGTGATCCGCATCATGCCCAACACCCCCTGCTCCATCGGGGAGGGGATGATCCTCTACACCCCCGGCCCCGGCGTGACGGAGGAGGAAACCCAGGCGTTCCTGGAGGCCATGTCCGGCGCGGGGCGCTTCGCCCTCCTACCGGAGCGGCTGATGGACGCAGGCAGCGCCGTGGCGGGCTGCGGCCCGGCCTTCGCGGACCTCTTCGTGGAGGCCCTGGCGGACGGCGGCGTGGCCTGCGGCCTGCCCCGGGCCCAGGCCCTGGAGTTCGCCGCCCAGATGCTCCTGGGCTCCGCCCGGCTCATCCTGGAGAGCGGGAAGCACCCGGGAGAATTGAAGGACGCGGTCTGCTCTCCCGGCGGGACCACCATCCAGGGCGTGCGGGCGCTGGAGGAGGCGGGCTTCCGGGGGGCGGTGATGGACGCGGTCATTGCCGCCTGGGAGGCCAACGGAAAATTGAAATAAGAAAAGCCCCCTTTTCAGGGGGCTTTTCTGACGGCTGGAATCGCTCACTTGGCGTAGGCCCGGAAGAGGAAGGTGACAATCTGGCCCCGTGTGCAGGGGTCGCCGGGGCCGAAGGTGGTGGCAGTCTTGCCCGTGGTCACGCCCTTTTCCACGGCCCAGTCCACGGCGTCCGGGAGGTCGGGCCAGTACCACTGGCCCCGCTCCGGCTCCTGCACGTCCTCGAAGCTGGCCTTGGCCGCGGCCTTGGGGCGGCCAAAGGCCGTCCAGATAAAGTAGACCGCGGTTACCCGGCTGCAGGTCTTGTCGGGGGCGAAGGTCCCGGACTCCTCCATGCCCATCTCGGCGGCCCACTGGACGGCCTTGTAGTAATAGGCGTCGGCCTTGGTCACGTCGGCGTACTCCGCCTCCATGCTCTTGGGCTCCGGGGACCCGGCGGCCCGCCAGAGGAAGGTGACGATCTGGGCCCGGGTGCAGGGGTCCCCGGGGCCGAAGGTTGTGGCGGTCTTGCCGTTGGTGATCCCCTTCTCCACCGCCCAGGCAATGGCCGGGGCGAAGGGGGACGCGGCGGGCACGTCGGTGAAAGCGGAGGGCTTCGCGGTCTCGGCGGGCTTGGCGGTCTCCGCCGGCTTCGCGGTCTCCGCGGGCTTCTGGGTCTCCACGGGCTTGGCCTCCACGGCCTCGCCGTTTTTAATCACCACGCCGGTTTTCACCCAGGCGGCGTAAAGGGTCATGTCCTCCGTGACGGGGTTGGACTCCTTCCAGGGATACAGCTTGTCGTCCGCGTCGTTGAGGACGCACCAGGCGTAGAACTTGTAGTTCGCGGCCGGGGGCGTCAGCTTGCTCCCGTCGGGCAGGCCCACGAAGTCGCCCTTGGTCACGGTCTTTTCCTTGGGGATTTCGTCCTGCTTGGGGTCCTTGTAGTTGAGGTCGAATTTCACGGTGAAGGGGCCGTCCTTGTTCTCCTCGGCCTTGGTCCACTTGGCGGCCAGGAGGGCGTCGTCCGCAAACACGGTGGACAGGTCCGCCTTTTTGGCGCTGGAGGGGATGTCCACCTCTTTCCCGGCGTAGGCGTTGGTCAGCACGCTGCTGCTCACCACATACCAGCCGTCCAGGGTGTAGCCCTTCCGCTCGATTTTGGGGAGATCGTCCAGGCGTCCGTCGTCCCCGGTGGCCATCATGCCGATGCCGCTGTTCCGGTCCACAAAGATGTTGTGCTTCACGGCCAGCTCGCTTCCCGCCACAATGTCCTTGGCCGGGATGCCCCGGATGCTGGTGATGGTCCCGCCGTTGGGGATGAAGTCCACCCGGACGGGGTCCTGGGCGCCGTCCTTGGTCCACTGGGCCACGGCGGTCTCACTTCCGCCGAAGGCGCTGCCCGCCTTTACCTCCGTGCCGCCCACGAACCAGCCCTCGAAGGTGTAGCCCGGCCGGGTGGGAGTGGGGAGCTCCTCCTTCAGGGTGGGGGCGGTGCCGGACGTGTCCAGCTTTACGCTTTCCACAGAACAGGTCCCCCCGTTGGGGTCCAGCTTGAGAACAGGAACGTTGGAGTTGGCCCGCCACTTGGCCTTGACCATTGTGTCGGCGGTGAAGTCCACGTTCCCGATGCTGTTCTCAGATTCGGCGTCCCACCCGTCGAAGACATATTCGTCGCCGGCCCATTCGGGAGCGGGCGGGTTCTCCGTGATGTTGTTTCCTGCCCCCAGCCACTTGGTCTTCGTGGTCCAGGCCGTCTTGCCGTCGGGGAATTTGCCGCCGTTGGCGTCGAAGGTAATGGTAAAGGATTCCGTGTGCTCGGTCTCCTCCGCCAGGGCCGCCATGGGCAGAAGCCCCAGGCACAGAACCAGGGCCAGCAGCCATGCCGCGACGCGTTTCTTTTTCATGTGATTCATCTCTCCTCTTTGCGGTCTCGCCCCTGCGGGGCGGTCTGGCTTTTATTATAGACCTCCCGTCCGGGAAAAGGCAAGGGCTTCCGGGCAAAAAACATCCCCCCATCCGCTCCTTCGGCGAATGGGGGGCTTACCCATTGATCGGATTGTCCATTGGTCTCGTTACCTCGTGCTTTCTTGAATCTGCCGTTCGTGGGGAATTCGCGGGGGTGTGGGTGATCCTTGGGGTTTCCAATCCATGAAACAGTTTCTTGCGTCGACCTGCTGGTCCCGCGGGCTCATCATAATGAGGGGTGTTTCGTCTTTGGGAATTGCCTGAGATCACGCTGTTGCCGGGGTGCGCTGGGGCGTTCCGAACGGCGCTTGGAAGACGTGGGTTTCCGTGTCTGAATCGTACACTGGACTCACCTCTTTCTGTAGCTAAAATATACAATAATTTCAGACCGCTGTCAAGAGCTTTTGTGAGATTTTACGTTTTTGACAAAGGCCAACCGATTACCTCCGGCGAAAATCACAAAGGCCCGGGGCCGGGGGCGGGATTTTGCCTTGTGCTTTCCCAGCTTTCATGCTATGATAAAAGTGTTGAATTGTGAACATCACCGGCACAGATGGAGGAAGCGTTTTGAAGCGAGAGGAAATCGTGGTCCCGCAGGGGGAGATCGCCCGCCAGCGGGACTTTCAGGAGAAGATCAAGGCCATGTTCGCCGCCCGGGGGGCCCATCCCCTGGCCTGTGTGGAGACCTTCGGCTGCCAGCAGAATGTGGCGGACGGACAGCGGATTATGGGCATGCTGGAGGCAATGGGCTTCGCCTTCACGGAGGACCCCGGGGAGGCGGACCTGGCCCTGCTGAATACCTGCGCCGTCCGGGAGCACGCGGAGCAGCGGGTTTTCGGCAACTTAGGCATCCTGACCCACTCCAAGAAGGAGAACCCGGAGCAGGTCATCGTCCTCTGCGGCTGCATGGCCGCAGAAGCACGGGTAGCGAAGCGGGTGAAAGAATCCTACCGCCATGTGGACCTGGTCTTCGGGCCCCAGGCCCTGTGGCGCTTCCCGGAGCTCTTGTGGCAGGTCTACGAGACGAGAAAACGGGTCTTCTCCGTCGCCGAGGAGCACGGGTCCATCGCCGAGGGCCTGCCCGTGGTCCGGGAGCGGGGCGTGAAGGCCTGGGTGTCCATCATGTACGGGTGCAACAACTTCTGCTCCTACTGCATCGTGCCCTACGTCCGGGGCCGGGAGCGGAGCCGGGAGCCCGCCGCCGTGCTGGCGGAGGTCCGGGAGCTGGTGGAGGCGGGGTATAAGGACATCACCCTGCTGGGCCAGAATGTGAACTCCTACGGCAACGATTTGGAGGGGAACTACCACTTCCCGGATCTGCTGGAGGACATCGACCAAATCCCCGGGGACTACTGGATCCGCTTCATGTCCAGCCACCCCAAGGACGCGGGGCCCCGGCTCTTCGACGTGATGGCGAAGTGCTCCCACGTTGCCAAGCAGCTCCACCTACCCTTCCAGTCCGGGAATAACCGGGTGCTGGAGGAGATGAACCGGCGCTACACCAGGGAGAAATACCTGGAACTGATCCGCTATGCCCGGGACCTCATGCCGGGGCTGGTGCTGACCTCAGACGTGATCATCGGCTTCCCCGGCGAGACGGAGGCGGAGGCCATGGACACCGTGTCCCTGGTGGAGGAGATAGGCTTCGACGCCCTGTTTACCTTTATCTACTCCCCCCGGCCCGGGACCAGGGCGGCGGAGCTGCCGGACCCGGCCTCCCGGGAGGAAAAACAGCGGTGGTTCGACAAGCTCCTGGAGGTCCAGAACGCCCGCTCGGCGGAGATCCACGCCGGATACGTGGGCGAGACCGTCCGGGTCCTGGTGGACGGCGAGAGCGGGGACGGGGAGTATCCCCTCTCCTCCCGGACAGAGGGAAACCGGCTGGTGCGCTTAAAAGGGGACAAGTCCCTCATCGGCCGCTTCCTGGAGGTCAAGGTCACCGGCAGCAACACCTGGGCCCTGTACGGGGAGCCGGTCTAACGGAAAGAGGCTGAATATGACATTTTCGGAAAAGTTAATCGAGCTTCGGAAGGCCGCCTGTCTCACCCAACAGGAGACGGCGAAGGGAGCCGGGCTGAGCCTGCGGGGCTACCAGAATTATGAGCACGGCCTGCGGGAGCCGAAGATCCCCGTTCTCATCGCCCTGGCGGATTTCTACGACATCTCCCTGGATGAGCTGGTCTGCCGGGAGTGGCCCAAGGGGGCGGAGGAATAAAAAAGCCCCCGCGCTGCGGCGGGGTCTTCCAGGAACTTATTGACAAATGTGGTATAATCATACCAGCCCGCCCCGGCTGTCAAGGGGCGGCTGGAATACGAAACATGGAGGCGCCCCTATGAAAATCGTCACCCTGCTGGAAAACACATCCCATCGCCCCGGTCTCACCGCCGGCTGGGGGCTCTCCCTTTACGTGGAGACGGCGGAGCGCAAGGTCCTCTTCGACATGGGGCCCGACGCCTCCTTCCTGGAAAACGCCCGGGCCCTTGGGGTGGACCTGTCCGCCGTGGACACCGCCGTGCTGTCCCACGGCCATTACGACCACGGCGGCGGCCTGGCGGCGTTTTGCGAACGCAGTCGAAAGGCGAAGATCTACCTTCGCCGGGAGGCCCTGGGGGCCTATTACGCCGTGCCGCCGGGAGAGGAGCCCCACTATATCGGCCTGCCCCGGTCCCTGGCCATGCTGTCCGAGCGCTTCGTCTTCACCGGGGACCGGGAGGACCTGGGGAACGGGCTGACCCTGTTCTCCGACGTGGAGGACGACAAGAGCGTCCGGGCCGCGGCCCCCAAGCTCCAGGAGAAGACGGTCGAGGGCTTCCAGCCCGACGGCTTCGCCCACGAACAGCACCTGCTGGTGGAGGAGAACGGCAGGGCCGCCCTCCTGATGGGGTGCGGGCACTCGGGCGTGGTGAACATCCTCCGGGCGGCGGAGCGGCATCTGGGCCGCCGGCCCGACGTGGTCTTCGGCGGCTTCCACCTCTTCGAGCTGGACCCGGACGCGCCGGAGGCGGAGGCTCTGATTGCCGCCACGGCGGAGGCCCTGTCCGAGGGGAACACCATTTACTACACCGGCCACTGCACCGGGGACTGGGCCTATGAGCAGCTCAAGAAAACCCTGGGAGACCGGCTGCGCCCCATGGACTGCGGCGCGTCGGCGGAGCTGTAAGCGGAAGTTTGAGAGAGAGAAGAGAGGAATTCCATGGCAGAGCTGACCCCCATGATGAAGCAGTACCTGGAGATCAAGGAGCAGAACCCGGACTCTATTTTGTTCTTCCGCCTGGGCGACTTTTACGAGATGTTCGCCGAGGACGCCAAGCTTGCCTCCAAAGAGCTGGACCTGACCCTCACCAGCCGGGACAAGGGGAAGCGGGCCAAGCCCGAGGAGGAACAGGTCCCCATGTGCGGCATCCCCTACCACGCCAGCGAGGCGTACATCGCCCGGCTCATCGCCAAGGGCTATAAGGTAGCCATCTGCGAGCAGATGGAGGACCCCGCCCTGGCCAAGGGCCTGGTGAAGCGGGACATCATCCGGGTGGTGACCCCGGGCACCGTCACCGACGCCAGCTGTCTGGACGAGAAGACGGGCAGCTTCCTCTGCGCCGTGTACGCGGACTCCCGGTCCGCCGGAATCGCCTTCTGCGACATCACCACGGGCCGGGCCCACCTGACCTCCTTCACCGGGAAGGACCGGATGGAGCATGTCGTCAACGAGCTGGGCCGCTTCTCCCCCGCCGAGGCGGTGCTGAACGACGGGGCTCATTCCGAGGCGGCCCTGGTGGCGGCCCTCCGGGAGAAATTCCGCTGCCGGGTGGAAAACGCCGGGGAGCGGCGCTTCCTCCTGCCCGAGGCGGAGCGGAGCATCCGCAAACAGTTCGGGGACGAGGCCTGGAACCGCCTCCCCGCCGCCGTTCCCGCCGCCGCCATGGCCCTGGGGGGCCTTTTGAGCTATCTGTACGAGACCCAGAAGACGGATCTCTCCTACATCAACGACCTGGACTACTACGAGCAGGGCCGCTTCATGGAGCTGGACCTGGCGGCCCGGCGGAACTTGGAGCTGACCGCAACCATGCGGAGCAAGGAGAAGAAGGGCAGCCTCCTCTGGGTGCTGGACCGGACCCAGACCTCCATGGGGGGCCGCTGCCTCCGGAGCTGGCTGGAGCGGCCCCTTTTGAACGTGGCCGCCATCACCCGGCGGAATGGGGCCGTGGCGGCCCTGGCGGAGCGGACCATCGACCGGGAGGAGCTCATCGCCGCCCTCTCGGGCCTGGGGGACATGGAGCGGCTCATCGGCCGCATTGTCTACGGCTCCGCCGGAGGGCGGGACCTGGCGTCCCTCCGGTCCGCCATTGAGAAGCTGCCGGAGATCCGGGCCCGCCTGGCGGCCTTCCCGGACCGCCGCCTCCAAGAGCTCTCCCAGGAGCTGGACCCCCTGGAGGACCTGGGGAAGCGCATCGCGGAGACCATCTGCGACGAGCCGCCCTTCTCCGTCCGGGAGGGGGATCTGATCCGGGACGGCTTCCACCCGGAGGTGGACCGCCTCCGGCATATCCTGAAAAGCGGCAAGGGGGTCATCCCCGAGATGGAGGCCCGGGAGCGGGAGCGCACGGGCATCCGGACCCTGAAAATCAAATACAACAAGGTCTTCGGCTACACCATCGAGGTCTCCAACAGCTACAAGGGCGAGGTGCCCGA
>CAJUOD010000052.1 GCA_910587875.1 uncultured Oscillibacter sp.
CTCAATGAGCTGCAGGGCGTCGTTGCTGCTGACGCCCCGGGCCACGGCCTCGTAGAACCCCCACTGCATCAAAAAGGCGATGGAGGCCCCCAGGAAGCCCATCAGAAAGCCCTCGTAGACGAAGGGCCAGCGGATGAAGCCGTTGGTGGCGCCCACCATCCGCATGATGGCAATCTCCTCCCGCCGGTCAAAGGTGGTGAGGCGGATGGTGTTGGAGATGATGAACACGGACACCACAAACAAAATGGAGATCAGGGCCACGCAGACCACCGTGGCCACATTGCGGATGGTAATGAAGCCCCCGGCCACCTCCTCGGAAGCATTGGCCCAAGCGATGCCGTCCACCGCGTCCACGGCGGCCTTGGTCTGGGAGATACGCTCCAGGTCCAGCACCTTGATGGAAAACCGGTCCCTTAAAATATCGGGATCCAGGCCCTGGAAGATCTCCTCGTCGGGGTACTGCTCCACAAAGCGCTCCATAGCCTGCTGGCGGCTGATGAAGGTGACGGAGGCCACGTTGGGAATAGCCGCCAGCTTCTTCTGGAGGCTTGCGGTATCGGCGAAATCCTCCTCCACGAAGGCCAGCATCTCGTTCTCTCGCTCCAGGTCCTTCAGAAGCCCGTTGGCGTTCACCGCCACCAGGGTGAAGGTCCCCATGATCAACAGGCAGGCCACGGTAATGCCGATGGCCGCGAAGCTCATGAACCCATGGCTAAACATGTTGGAGACGCCCTCATGGATAAAATATCCGAAATTGTGTCTAGACATGAATGCGTCCTCCCACATAGCCGCCGACGCTGTCATTGACCACCCGGCCGGAATCTATGGTGACTACCCGCTTGCCGAAGTGGTCCACCAGGTCCTTCTCGTGGGTCACCACCACCATGGTGGTGCCCAGCTCGTTGATTTTCACCAGCAGGTCCATCAGCTCCAGGGACCGCTCCGGGTCCAGGTTGCCCGTGGGCTCGTCGGCGATGATGGTAGCCGGGTTGTTCACCAGGGCCCGGGCGATGGCCACCCGCTGCTGCTCCCCGCCGGAGAGCTCATCTGGAAAGCTGTAGGCCTTCTTCTCCAGGCCCACCAGCTCCAGCACGTAGGGAATGCGCTTCCGGCTCTCCTTGGCGGAGGCCCCCACGGCCCGCATGACGAAGGCCAGGTTGTCGTAAACCGTCTTCTTCTCGATGAGGCGGAAGTCCTGGAAAATGACCCCCAGGGTCCGGCGCATCAGGGGAATCTGCCGCTCGGAGATGTTCCGGGTGGAAAAACCGTTGACCCGGACCCGGCCCGCGTTGGGCTCCACCTCGCCGGTGAGCAGCTTGATGATGGTAGACTTGCCGGAGCCGGAGGGGCCCACCAGGAACACAAACTCACCGGGATCGATCCGCAGGGAAATCCCCCGGATGGCCTTGGTCCCATTGTCATATTCCATTTCCACGTCCTTCAGTTCGATGAGGGCGCTTTCTGATTCTAGCATAGGGGCACCTCCAAATGGCGTCGAAAGCTGGGGGCCGCACGGGCTGGTCGACATAATTCGGATGCTATTGTAGCATAAACAACGAGGCCCGTCAATGAGGCGCGGCGGTTTTTTAAAAGGGGGAAGCTCTGTGCATAGCCGTTACATAGGCTTTAGATTCCGATTGAGCCTGTCCACAATCCACGCGATCCGCCGTTCCCGCCCGGCCTCCGTCTTTGCGTCCAAATACGCCCGCGCGTAGGTCTTCCTTACAGAGAGGGACATGGCCTGAAAATTTGTCCAAGCGGGCTCGTGCCCCTCCAGCAGAGCCGACAGGCGGCCAATATCCTCCTCCGTGACCGCCGCCGGTTTTGGCGCGTCCCATTGGCCGTTTTTCCGGGCCTCCTCAATCTTCTCTCTGCCAAACTCGGTCATGAGGCCCCGCTCTTCCAGATCTTTCGCCAGCGCTTTATTTTTCTCCGACCACTTGCTCTTCTCCCGGCGCATGGAAAAATATTTCTTGTAGGTCTTCTCATCAACGCTCCGCATCTGTCCGTCGATCCAGCCAAAGCAAAGGGCCTCCTCCAGGGCTTCCTCCGCCTTGATGGTCTTCGGTCCTCCGGCTTTGCCGAACAGCAGCCAGACGCCGGCGCTGGATGTGCAATTCTCACGAAGCCATTTTCGAAAGGCTTCCCTGCTGGAAAATTCCATGGCGTCGTTCATAGCGGCCTCTCCCTTCGCTCATATATCCGGCTTCTTATACGTCGCTTTCGTCTTACCGCTTACCGCTCCACCGGCGGAAAAAAGCGGCGGACCTTTGTCCGCCGCTCCGGTCGCAGGTTCAGGAATCGATCCCCCGGGAGGTCAGGTATTTCTTAACCATCAGCGCCACCTTGAAGGTAATGGCGTCGTCGAACTCCCGCAGGTCCAGGCCCGTCAGCTTCTTGATCTTCTCCAGCCGGTACACCAGCGTGTTCCGGTGGACGAAGAGCTTCCGGGCCGTCTCGGAAACGTTCAGGTTGTTCTCGAAGAAGCGGTGGATGGTGAAGAGGGTCTCCTTATCCAGGGCGTCGATGGGGTTCTTCTTGAAGACCTCCTGAAGGAACATCTCGCAAAGGGTGGTGGGCAGCTGGTAGATCAGGCGGCCAATGCCCAGGTTCTCGTAGTTGATGACATATTTTTCCGTATCGAAGACTTTACCCACGTCGATGGAGATCTGGGCCTCCTTATAGGACTTGGCCAGGTCCCGCAGGTGGGTGGCGATGGTGCCGATGCCCACCACCACCGTGCTCTCCGTGCCGGAGCGCAGGCTCTCCTCGATGGAGATGGCAATTTTATTCAGCTCCCGGAAGCCCGCTCCCTCGGGCATCTGGCGAACCAGCACCACGTCCCCGTCGCCGATGTTCAGCACGAAGTCGTTCTGCCGGTCGGGGAACATGGCCTGTACCACGTCCGTGGGGACGGACTCCCCCTTCTTCAGCGCCCGGACCACGAAGACGCCCCGGGCCACGTCGGCGGTGACCCGCAGCTCCTTGGCCCGCATGTAGATATCGCCCAGCATGATATTATCGGAAATGATGTCCTTGATGAAGGACCCCCGGTCATGCTTTTCCTCGTAGTAGGCTTTGGCGGCGTTCAGCGCCACCGTGGCCACGGAGCACACGGCCTTGCTCACGTCGTTCTCCCCAAAGGCGAAGGCCGCGTAGTCGAACTGGTTCCCCCAGCCATTCAGCGCCTTGAAGGTCTTCCCCTCCGAGGACACCAGCGCGCCCCCGGCGTTGTTCACCACCGGGACATACTCCGTCCACCGCTGTCCGATCAGGGAGAGCTCGCTGCAGGCGATGACCACGCCCTCCCCATCGATGACGCCGATGGTGCGGTCTGTGTTCTCCTTCAACTGCAATACCACATTTTGATAAATTCTTCCAGACATGGCCGTCCTCCTCACCTAAAATACCGGGGAAGCAATGATACCATTTTCAAAACATCTATATTATATCGTCAACTTCACCAAATTGCAAGATGTTTTTTCTTTTTTCAACAAAAAACTCGTGCCCTTTTTGGTAAGTATTCGATCTTTTTCTCGAAACTACACAAGGGCACGGAGCTCCGCAATCTCCTCCTCGGTCAAAAAGCGATAAGCGCCCCGGGGAAGCTTCCGGTCCAGGGCCAGATTCCCCATTTTTATGCGTTCCAGGTAGGTCACCGGATTCCCCCGTGCCGCCAGCATCCGCTTTATCTGGTGAAATTTTCCCTCCCGGAGGGTAACATAGGCCTCGCTCTCCTCCCCCGCCGAGAGAATCTCCAGCTTGGCGGGGAGGCACTGGAGTCCGTCCCCCAGGGAGATTCCGGCGGCAAAGGCCCGGCAGTCCTCCTCCGTCAGGCGGCCCGCCGTCCGGGAATAGTAGACCTTATCCACATGCCGCTTCGGGGAGAGAAGGGCGTGGGCCAAAACGCCCTCGTTGGTCAGCAGCAGCAGGCCCTCCGTGTCCTTGTCCAGGCGGCCCACGGGGAAAAGCTTCCGCCGCTGAAGCTCTTGGGGCAGCAGATCCAGGACGGTCTCCCCCCTGCCGTCCTCCGTAGCGGAGAGGTATCCAGCTGGCTTGTTCAGCATGATCCAGGTATAGCGGCGGCAGCAAAGCGCCTCGCCGTTCACGGCGATCTCCGCCGCCTCCGGGTCGAATTTCTCCTCTGCCGAGCGGACAGGAGCGCCGTCCACTGTCACCAGTCCCCGGCGGGCCAGCTCCTTGACCTCCCTGCGGGACCACCTGCCCGTGGACGCAAGGATTTTATCCAGCCTTTGCTTTTCCATGGCGGTCCCCCTTTTCCGGCCCCGCTCTCCGGGGCCCGGCAATTGCTTGTTTCATTGTAGCATATTTCTATGGAAAAATGAATAAGGAAGTGTCAGGAGGGATCGACATGTTGATTTGGACCGCAAAATTTTCCAGAAAGAAAGCCGTCGCCGCCGTCGTCCTCATGGGCGTGGTCATGGCGGCGCTGATCGTCCTGACGGGCCGGGCCCCGGCGGAGCCGGAGGTTCCCCTGCCCAAGCTGACCACCAACGAGGAACGGGTGGCCTATCTCCAGTCCCTGGGCTGGGCAGTGGACCCGGAGCCCATCGAGACCCTGCAATTCTTGCTGCCCGCGGAGCTGGAGGAGCCCTATCGCTCCTATAACGAGCTCCAGCTCAGCCAGGGCTTCGACCTGACAGCTTGCTGCGGCAAGCAGATCAGCCGCTGCACCTACACCGTCACAAATTACCCCGGGCAGGCCGAGGGCGTCCAGGCCAATCTCTACATCTGTGAGGACGTGCCGGTGGCCGGAGACGTCTGCTCCTCCGGAGCCAAGGGCTTTCAGGAGCCGTTGATTCAACCGGAGGAATGAGAAAAAGGACTGCCGCGGAAACACGGCAGCCCTTTTTATATGCAGGAAATTACTCAGCGATGTCGGTGACAGCGCCGGAGCCAACGGTACGGCCGCCCTCGCGGATAGCGAAGCGGAGGCCCTTTTCGATGGCGATGGGGGTGATCAGTTCCACGGACATCTCGACGTTATCGCCGGGCATGCACATCTCAGTGCCCTCGGGCAGGGAGATGACGCCAGTCACGTCGGTGGTGCGGAAGTAGAACTGAGGACGATAGTTGTTGAAGAAGGGGGTGTGACGGCCGCCCTCGTCCTTGGACAGGACGTAGACCTGGCCCTTGAACTTGGTGTGGGGGTTGATGGACTTGGGCTTCGCCAGAACCTGGCCGCGCTCAATTCCGTTGCGGTCGATGCCGCGGAGCAGGACGCCGATGTTGTCTCCGGCCTCGGCGAAGTCCAGCAGCTTGTGGAACATCTCGATACCGGTGACCACGGTCTTCTTGGTCTCGTCGGCCAGGCCCACGATCTCAACTTCCTCGCTCAGCTTCAGCTGTCCGCGCTCCACACGGCCGGTGGCGACGGTGCCGCGGCCGGAGATGGTGAACACGTCCTCGACGGGCATCAGGAAGGGCAGGGAGTCGTCGCGGGGAGGAGTGGGGATATAGTCGTCAACCGCGTCCATGAGCTCCTTGATGCAGGCATACTCGGGGGCGTTGGGATCGGTGGAATCGGACACCAGGGCGTTCAGGGCGGAGCCCTTGATGATGGGCAGATCGTCGCCGGGGAACTCGTAGGTGCTCAGCAGCTCGCGGACTTCCATCTCCACCAGCTCCAGCAGCTCCTCGTCGTCCACCTGGTCGCACTTGTTCAGGAACACCACGATGGCGGGCACGCCCACCTGGCGGGCCAGCAGGATGTGCTCCTTGGTCTGGGCCATGGGGCCGTCGGTGGCGGCGATGACCAGAATGGCGCCGTCCATCTGCGCCGCGCCGGTGATCATGTTCTTGATATAGTCGGCGTGGCCCGGGCAGTCGACGTGGGCATAGTGCCGGTTGTCGGTCTCGTACTCCACGTGGGCGGTGTTGATGGTGATGCCGCGCTCGCGCTCCTCGGGGGCCTTGTCGATGCTGGAGTAGTCCTCGTACTGGGCCTGGCCCTTCAGGGCCAGCCACTTGGTGATGGCGGCGGTCAGGGTGGTCTTGCCGTGGTCAACGTGGCCGATGGTGCCGATGTTGACGTGGGGCTTGTTGCGCTCAAACTTCTGCTTGGCCATTTTGGGTTTTCCTCCTTGTACTTGTAAGATAAATAAGGTTGTAGTGAACAGGTTTATGGGCCTATTCTATCCTATCGCAGGAAAAATTGCAACTATAATTTTCCTGAACGGATTACGCGTCCTCTTTCCGGCCGCGCTGGGCGATAATCTTTTCCGCGATGTTCTTGGGGATCTCCACGTAGCTGTGGGGCTCCATGGTGTACTGGCCGCGGCCCTGGGTGCGGGAACGCAGGTCGGTGGCATAGCCGAACATCTCGGACAGGGGGACCAGGGCGTCGATCTGCTGGGCACCGGGCCGGGCCTCCTGGCCCAGAATCTGGCCGCGGCGGGAGGTCAGATCGCCGATGACGTTGCCCAGATACTCCTCGGGGGCAATGACGGACACCTTCATGATGGGCTCCAGCAGACAGGCTCCGGCCTTGCGGCAGGCCTCCTTGAAGGCCATGGAGCCGGCGATCTTGAACGCCATCTCGGAGGAGTCCACCTCGTGATAGGAGCCAAAGGTCAGGTGGACCTTCACGTCCACCACCGGGTAACCGGCCAGCACGCCGGCCTGCATGGCCCCCTGAATGCCCGCGTCCACTGCGGGGATAAACTCCTTGGGGATGACGCCGCCGGTGATCTCGTTGAGGAATTCGTAGCCCTTGCCGGGCTCGTTGGGCTCCACGGTGATGACCACGTGGCCGTACTGGCCCTTGCCGCCGGACTGGCGGGCGTACTTGGTGTCCTGCTTGACAGACTGCTTGATGGTCTCCTTGTAGGCCACCTGGGGCGCGCCCACGTTGGCCTCCACCTTGTACTCCCGGAGCAGGCGGTCCACGATGATCTCCAGGTGGAGCTCGCCCATGCCGGCGATGATGGTCTGGCCCGTCTCCTCGTCGGTGTAGGTCTTGAAGGTGGGGTCCTCCTCGGCCAGCTTGATGAGGCCGATGGTCATCTTTTCCTGGCCCGCCTTGGTCTTGGGCTCAATGGCCACCCGGATGACGGGCTCGGGGAATTCCATGGATTCCAGGATGATGGGGTGCTTGTCGTCGCAGAGGGTATCTCCGGTGGTGGAGTTTTTCAGGCCGATGACCGCGGCGATGTCGCCGGAGTAGACGGTCTCAATATCCTCCCGGTGATTGGCGTGCATCTGGAGGATGCGGCCAATGCGCTCCTTCTGCTTTTTCGTGGAGTTCAGCACCTGGGTCCCGGTGTTCAGCGTGCCGGAATAGACACGGATGAAGGACAGGCGGCCCACGTAGGGGTCCGTCGCGATCTTGAACGCCAGGGCGGAGAAGGGCTCGTCGTCGGAGGACGGACGCTCCTCCTCTTCCTCGGTGTTGGGGTTCACGCCCTTGATGGCGGGAACATCCGTCGGGGAGGGCATATAGTCCACGATGGCGTCCAGCATCTTCTGCACGCCCTTGTTTTTGTAGGACGTACCGCAGGTGACCGGCACCATTTCATTGGCGATGGTGGCCTTGCGGATGGCCGCCCGGATCTTGTCCTGGGGAACCTCCTGGCCGTCCAGATACATTTCGGCGATTTCGTCGTCGAACATGGAGACGGCGTCCATCAGCTTCTCGTGGTACTCGTTGGCCAGGTCCACCATGTCGGCGGGGATTTCCTCCACCCGCATGTCCTTGCCCAGGTCGTCATAATAGATATCCGCGTCCATCTCCACCAGGTCGATGATTCCCTTGAAGGTCTCCTCGCTTCCGATGGGGAGCTGGATGGGCACCGCATTGCACTTCAGGCGGTCTTCCACCATGTGGAGGACGTTATAGAAGTCCGCGCCCATGATATCCATTTTGTTGACGTAGATCATCCGGGGGACCTTGTAGGTGTCGGCCTGACGCCAAACGGTCTCGGACTGGGGCTCCACGCCGCCCTTGGCGCAGAGAACGGTCACAGAGCCGTCCAGCACGCGCAGGGAACGCTCCACTTCTACAGTGAAGTCCACGTGGCCCGGGGTGTCGATGATGTTGATACGGGTGGGCTTGAACTGGTTTTTGGAACCAGACCAGTAGCAGGTGGTGGCGGCGGACGTAATCGTGATACCGCGCTCCTGCTCCTGGGCCATCCAGTCCATCGTGGCGGTTCCGTCGTGGGTCTCGCCGATTTTATAGTTCACGCCGGTGTAGAACAAGATCCGTTCCGTGGTGGTCGTCTTGCCCGCGTCGATGTGAGCCATAATGCCGATGTTTCTGGTGTTTTCAAGCGATGTTTTTCTCGGCATACTTGATTTCTCTCCTAACTAGCTTACCAGCGGAAGTGCGCGAAGGCCTTGTTGGCCTCGGCCTGCTTGTGCATGTCCTCGCGCTTTTTCACGGCCGCTCCGGTGTTTTCGGCGGCGTCCATGATCTCGCCAGCAAGGCGCTCCGCCATGGTGCGCTCGCTCCGGGCGCGGGAATAGGTGGTCAGCCACCGCAGACCCAGCGTGGTGCGCCGGGCGGGACGGACCTCCATGGGAACCTGGTAGTTGGCGCCGCCCACACGGCGGGCCTTGACCTCCAGGCTGGGCATGATGTTGTCCATGGCCTGGGTGAACACTTCAACGGGGTCCTTGCCGGTCTTTTCCTTGATCTGGTCAAAGGCCGCGTAGACCACCTTCTGCGCCACGCCCTTTTTGCCGTCCAGCATCACGTTGTTGACCAGACGGGTCACCAGCACGGAGCCGTACATGGGGTCGGGCAGAATTTCTCTCTTGGGAACATTACCTCTTCTGGGC
This sequence comes from uncultured Oscillibacter sp., assembly GCA_910587875.1. Classification (GTDB taxonomy): domain Bacteria; phylum Bacillota; class Clostridia; order Oscillospirales; family Oscillospiraceae; genus Oscillibacter. The sequence goes on from CAJUOD010000052.1 coordinate 8,803, forward strand.
ACTATGCTTCCCTCCTTCATAATGATTCTATGATCTCATAGGTACTCAAAAGGCATATTCCAGCCTTCCGTGAATGCCTCTGCCGAAGGGCAACGCCCACGCATTTATATAAATGCCTGTTCGGCAAAGTGATTCGTTGGGGTCGTCCAGCTTACTTGGACTTGGGCCGCTTGGCGCCGTACTTGGAACGGCTCTGCATCCGGCCGGACACGCCCTGGGTATCCAGAGTGCCGCGGATGATGTGGTAGCGGACGCCGGGGAGGTCCTTGACACGGCCGCCGCGGATCATGACCACGGAGTGCTCCTGGAGGGAGTGGCCCACGCCGGGAATATAGGCGGTGACCTCGTAGCCGTTGGTCAGGCGCACACGGGCGATCTTACGCAGAGCGGAGTTGGGCTTCTTGGGGGTCGCGGTTCTCACGGCGGTGCAGACGCCTCTCTTCTGAGGGGAGGGCTGATTGGTGGTCTTGGTCTTCAGAGTGTTCAGACCGAACTGCAGGGCGGGAGAAGCGGACTTGTAGGAAGCCTGTTCTCTTCCTTTCCGGACCAGCTGGTTAAAAGTAGGCATTGACGTTCTCCTTTCTTTCATATTTTTGCTTTATATGTTTTACAGAAAGCCGGAAAGCTATTCTGAAAAAACCAAAATATTCTCCGTGCGCTCAGCAGAGCAGCTCCACAACTACGGAGGCTCCCACAGAGATTCCGCAGGCCCGGCCCAGCTGGGCCATGGTCCGCTCCGTCTCCACGGGGATGCCGGCGGCGGCGCACTCGGCGGCAATCGGGCCGGTCAGCGCCGGGTCGGCGTCACAGGCCAGGTACACCCGGCGGGCCCGTCCCTCCCGGATGGCCTTGCGGGACTGCTTTACGCCGACGACCCGCTTTTCAGGCTCCATGGGACAGACCTCCTCCGGCGACGCTTCCGCTGAGGAGCGCACAGCAAAATTCACGGGCTCTTAGGTCCGCGCAAGTAGGGATTATAACATGGCCTTCCCCCGCCGTCAAGCGTTTTTGGCAAAAAGATTTTGATTTTCCTGTTTTTCCAGGGATTTCCCCGGCCCAGCTCAGGTCAGGGGCTGTTTCAGGAAGCCGATCAGGCAATGATTGTATAATATAATATGTATAATGGATATCTGACCGTCCAGCAACCGGAATTTATCTATTCCTCCATAATCAATTCTTTGCACTTCCATTCTTCACCCAGAACACAGTATTTTTCTGTTGTATCAAGAGCCGCATCGTTAAAGCCGACTGCTTTATAACAATAATAAGCTGGAAGATTATTTTCAAAAACACCCAATGATGCTTTTTTTGCCCCATATATTTCAAATACAAATTTCAGGCCTAACCGGAGCATAGCTTTTCCATAGCCTTTTCCTCTCTTGAGAGGGTTTACAATAACAAATCCGAAGCGCAGTTCATCCAGGGATTCATCAGGGTTTCTTAAAGTAAAAAAGCCAACAATTCCTGTTCTATCAAATGCAGTGAACGGCATGAGAGATTCAACAAAATGAAATTCATTTTGTGCTATAGGATAATTTCCAAGTATACCTGCTGTCCATTGATAAAATGCTTTTTCATCCTGGCACCACGATAATATCGTATCTGCGTCCGAAGTTTTATATGGTCTTATTCTAATCATATATTTTTCCTCACAATTCCGATTTGCAGCTCTGATTATAGCATGGTACAAACTTCATGGCAAATCGTTTTCATAAACGCGAATCTCGAACAGGAACGTTTTTGGAAGCGCCTTGACAAATTTCGACAAAACGGGTACTATAGAGCAGGTTTCCCAACCAGAGAGAAGACGAAGGGGATGAGCGCGCACATGGAGGACGATCTGTTCAAGCCCGTACCCGGCGAGGGCGTCATGCCCCACGACCCGGACAGGGACCCGCCGAAGGAGCCGGAGATTCCCAAGGACGGCCCCATCCTGTCCCGGGTCCAGAACTCCCGGCCCCGCCACCTGGACGGCGGCAGGACCGTCCTGCGGCCCAGCCTCCCCTATGACGACAAAAGCCACATGATGAGCTGCTTCCTGGACCTGTACATCGGCGCGAAGTACGCCCCCGGCCCCTCCCTTCCCGGCTGCGTCTGCCACGCCACGGTGATCTCCGGCACCGTCAGCCTGACGGCGGAGGGCCAGGAGTTCCAGCTCCTGGAGCGGGACGCCATTCGCTTCAAGGCGGACCAGCCCTACCACTTCGGGAACATGTCCAGCGGCACCGGGCGGCTGCTGCTGGAGTATCAATACCTGCAGGACCCCTCCTGATTCCCGTCACACGGCTGACCTATAAAATGCCCTCCCTGCTGGAACGAAGTCCGGCAGGAAGGGCGTTTTTTGCGCGTTTTCTTACGGCGCCCCCCGCCGCTTCAGGGTGGGGAAGCGTAACGGTCAGAACGCCAGATCCAAATCCACGTCTCCCTGGATGCCGTCCACCCGGCCGGTGTGGGAGTACTGCCACAGGTCGAAGTGGTAGTAGAAATCCGGCGCGGCGTCGTACTCCGCCAGCCAGAGCTCATAGTCCGTCAGCTCCCGCAGGTCATAGCGGAGGTAGCCCTGGGTCTGGTTGAAATAGACCGCCGGGCGGTAGCCCGCGTCCTCGATCCGCTTGCAGAAGGCGGCGGCGCAGCGGGTCATGGTCTCCCCGTCCAGGCCGTCGGTGCGGGCCTCGTCCCCGGCGATGGTCTCCCAGTCAAAGGCCACGGGAAAGGCCAGCTCCTGCCCGTCCAGGACGTCCAGCACATAGTCCGCCTCTTCCTCCGCCTCCTCCGGGGTGACGGCCTGGGAGAAGAAGTAGACCCCCACGTCCAGCCCGGCGTCCAGGGCCCCCCGGAGATTCTGCTCAAAGGCCTGGTCCAGGAACAGGCCCCCCTCGCTGTAGCCCCGGTGGCCCAGCCGGAGCATGGCGAAGCCAACGCCGTCCGCCGCCACCGCCTGCCAGTCGATCTCCTTCTGGTGGGTGGACACGTCGACGCCCGCCCTGGCCCGCCGCCCGTTCCACTCATAGGTCACCCGGCCCTTTTCGTCCACAGAGAAGCCCTCTTTGGAATAGGGGTTCAGGGGCATCCCCTCCAGGGGCGTCAGGACCATGTCGCCAAATTGGAAGGTAATGGGCTCTTCCTCCTCTTCGGGAGGGAGCTCCGGCTCCCCGCCTCCCCGCAGGACCAGAAACAGCGCCGTTGCCGCCATGATCAGCGCAATGATGGAGATCACCAGGGACAGGACACTCAGTCCGGATCCCCGGGGCTTTCTCTGAACCCGGGAGGGCGCCCGGCGCTCCTCCGTCTCCTCCAATGGGCGCGGTTCCCGCCGCTCCAGATCCAATCCAGGCCTGCCGTCGTTCATACACGTCCCCTCCACAATTCGACAGTTTCTCTTATCATACCACAAATCCGACCGTTATGCACGACAAATTCAAGCCGGACAACAAGCGTCAATCTGGGGGGTTGACAAAAAGGTGGACCTATGCTATGATGACCATGCTTGAAGGCTACATTGTTTGCTGTTCCTGAATTATGAACAGCGAATTTTGTGGCCCTCTTTTTTTATGTTTAGGAGGAGAAAAGGAAATGAAGAAAACCGACACGACACAGAAAACCGCGGAGTACACCAGTCCCTATGACTTCCATGGGCGCATCCCCCTGCGCCAGGCCATCCCCTTAGGCATGCAGCATGTGCTGGCCATGTTCGTGGGCAACCTGACGCCGCTGATGATCATCTGCGGCATCTGCGGCATCACCAGCGAAGAACCCGCTCTGTACGTCACCCTGCTCCAGAACGCCATGCTGGCGGCGGGCATCATCACCCTGATTCAGCTCTGGTCCATCGGCCCCGTGGGCGGACAGGTGCCCATCATCATGGGCACCAGCTCCGGCTTTCTGGGGGTCATGAAGGGCGTGGCCGCCAACCCCGCCATGGGCGGCGGCATCCTGGCCTACAGCGCCATCGTGGGCGCGGCCATGGTGGGCGGCCTCTGTGAGGCGGCCCTGGGCTTCTTCATCAAGCCCCTGCGGAAGTTCTTCCCGCCGGTGGTCACCGGCAGCGTGGTGCTGGCCATTGGCCTCAGCCTCATCAGCGTGGGCGTGAACTCCTTTGCCGGGGGCAGCGGGGCCAAGGACTTCGGCTCCCTGCCCAACCTGCTGCTGGGCCTGCTGGTGCTGGCGGTCATCGTGGTGCTGAAGCACTTCACCAAGGGCATCACCTCCACCAGCTGCATCCTCTGCGGCATCATCGTGGGGTACATCGTGGCCTCCATCATGGGCTTCGTCCTGCCCCATGAACTGGTGGACGCGGAGGGCAACGCCTACACCGCCGCCTGGTACGTGAACTGGTCCCGGATTGCCGACGCCAGCTGGTTCTCCGTGCCCCAGCTCCTGCCGGTGAAGCCCACCTTCAATGTTCACGCCATCCTCTCCATCCTGATCATGTTCCTGGTCACCGCCGTGGAGACCATCGGGGATATCTCCGGCTGCATTGAGGGCGGCATGGGCCGGGAGGCCACCGCCAAGGAGCTCTCCGGCGGCGTGGTCTGCGACGGCGTGGGGTCCTTCATCTCTTCCCTGTTCTCCTCCCTGCCCACCACGTCCTTCTCCCAGAACGTGGGACTGGTGACCATGACCAAGGTGGTCAACCGCATGGCTCTGACCTGCGGCGCGGTCTTCCTGGTGCTGGCGGGCCTGAGCCCCAAGCTGGCGGCGGTGATCTCCATCATGCCCCAGAGCGTCCTGGGCGGCGCGGCGGTGATGATGTTCGCCTCCATCGCCCTGTCCGGCATCAAGCTCCTGACCAAGTACGGCGTCACCAACCGGGTAGTCACCATCGTGTCCATCGCCATGGGCCTGGGCTACGGCCTGGGGGCCACCGCCGGGGCCCTGGCGGGCCTGCCCCAGCCGGTGCAGCTGATCTTCGGCGGCTCCGGCATCGTGCCGGCGGCGGTGCTGGCCATCATCCTGAATATCGCCATCCCCAAGGAGCAGGAGGACCTGGACAACGAGGCCCGGGTCAACGGGACGGAGGCCTGATCCCCCGCCGCCGAAATATGTCCCGGTTCAAAAATGAAATCACGCAAAAAGGAGCGGCGCCGTCGGCGCCGCTCCTTCTGCTGAAAGCAATATAAAGGAAAAACCCTTGTCAGGCATACGTCCCGTTCCTGCTCTGGGACATGTAGACTCTCAGCTCCCGCTGGGCCCGGTGGTACTCCTCGGCGCTGAAGGCCGCCTTGCCCCGACGGATGGACAGCACCTCGTCCTTCACCAGCTGGGCCAGCGTGCGGTTGATGGTCTTCTCCGTCAGGCCCACCTCCTCGCTGATCTGGCGGCGGGTCTTGCTGATGACCACCTGCCCGGCGGTCCGGATTCCCTGCTCCTCCGCCTGGCGGACCAGGTACTTTAGAAGCACATACTTGGCGGAGTAGAACAGCCGCTCTCCCCTGCTGTAGCTGGAGCAGTACAGCTTGGCGGCCACGTGGCGGCTGACGGCCCGGAGGAGCCCGATGTCCCGCCGGAGCCACTGGTCGAAGGTCTCCACCGGCAAAAAGGCCGCCAGACAGTCCGTCACCGTCTCGATGGTCACGGAGGTGGTGGCCGCCTCCGCCAGCAGGGTTACCTCCCCGATGAAGGACACCGCCTCATTCATCTCAATCATGAAGACATTCCCGTTTTCAAACTCGTTGACCACCCGGAAGGTCCCCTGGAGCAGGATGCCGATGCGCTCCAGGGGACTGTCCTTCTGGTGGATCAGGGTGTGGGCGGGATAGGTCTTGAGCTGGAAGCCGCCGTCCAGCTCCTCCGGGATCTGGGCGGTGAAGTCCCGCAGGCCCGGAGCCAGCTCCAAAAGCTCGCCGTAGCGCATCAAGGCACCTCCGTTCCGTCTGATTATGATAACGCCTCTTGCAGCTATGATAACACGGCTGCAAGAGGCGCACAAGGGCATTTCTTTACTTCCAGCTCCGGAGCCAGGGCTGTTTTTCAAAGAGGGCCTCCGCCTCCCGGCGGACCCGCTCCCGGTCGATGGTCAGCAGCTCCCGATCCTTCATCAGCAGCTTTCCGTTCACGATGCTGTGCCGTACGTCGGCCCCGCTGGCGCTCTCCACCAGGGTGTGGACCAGATTCTGGGTGGGCCAGAGGTGGGGCGCGTCGGTATCCACGGCGATCAGGTCCGCGGGCGCGCCGGGTTCAATGACGCCCAGGCCGGACTCCATCAGCGCCGCCGCCCCGCCATGAGTTGCCATTTTCAGCAGGGTCTCGGCGGGCATGACGCAGGAGTCCGCCGTCCCGACGCCCCGGGTGACGTTCATCACCCCCCGGAAGAGGCGCATTTCCCGGAAGAGGTCCAGCCCGCCGTGGGCGGAGCCGTCGGTGCCCAGGCCCACGGGGACCCCGGCGGACAGGAGCTGGGGCGTGGGGGGCACGCCCTTGCCGCAGTTGGAAAAGGGGCAGTGGGCCACCCGCACCTGCCGCCGGGCCATGACGGCGATCTCCTCCTGGCTCAAAAAGATGCAGTGGGGGGCGGTCATGGGGGCCTCCAGCAGCCCCTCCTTTTCCAGCCAGACGAAGGGGCGCTCTCCATAGCGCTCGATGAAGTCCGTCACCTCGCTGGCATACTCGTTCATGTGGGTCTCCACGGGGACGCCGTCCGCCGCCGCCGCCGCAAAGACCGCCCGGAGCAGCTCCTCGCTGACGGCGGTGGGGGTGGTGACGGAGTAAATGGGCTTCAAGAGGCCGGAGAGGGCGTTCCTCATGGCCCGGAGGCGCTCCACTGCCGCCGGGACCGAGGGGGCCCGGAGGCTCTCGGGGCAGAAGGGGTTGTCGTTGGTCATGACACTGAGGCGGCCCCGGAGCCCCGCCGTCTGGTAGACCTGGGCGTAGATCTCCGGGTATTTCCCCCCGGCGTCCACAAAGCCGGTGGTGCCGCAGGAGATCATCTCCATGGCGGCCAGCTCCGCGCTGAGGCGGGAGCTCTCCTCGTCCAGGCGGCTCTCAAAGGGGACGTTAACCCGCTTCCAGATGACGGGCTTCTCGTCCAGCAGACGGCCCCGGAGGAGCTGCTGGCTGGTGTGTAGGTGCCCGTCCACCAGGCCGGGCATCCAGAGGAGCTGGGAGCCTGAAAGGACCGTCTCCGCCTGATAGGCGCAGACGTCCTGGTCCACGATGTCCAGAATCCGGCCGTCCTTCACGGCGATGGCTTTCCCTGAGACGATGGTCTGATCCGGGGTGAGATAGCGGGCGTTGGTCAGGAGCAGGTCGCAGCGGAGTTCATTCGGCATGGGGAAACCCTCCTATTTCAACAGCATGAAGAGCGAAAAGCAGATGGAGAACACGGCCACGCCCCGCTTCAGCAGGGACTGGGGCACATGGGCGGCGGTGACGCTGCCCGCAAAGACCCCCAGAGCGTGGCCCAATACCGCCGCCAGAAGGATGGGCAGCAGCGCCGTCAGAGACGGGCAGCGGCTCCCGTACACGGCGACGGCGGGCAGGGCAATGAACACGGAGTCCAGCAGGGCCACGCCTACCGCCGTCTTGGCGGGAACGCCCATGGCCACCAGCAGGGGCATCACCAGCACCGGTCCCCCCGCCCCGGAGAGGGCGCAGAGCAGGGCCGTGGCAAAGCCCAGGACCAGCAGGGGCAGGGGCTTGGGGAAGGCGCTCCCCTTTTCAGGCCCCTTCTGGGGCCGGAGCTCCCGGACGGCGATGGCAAGGCCCGAGAGGAAGACCACAACGTACAAAACCACCTTGACGGTCTCCGGCTCCAGCAGCCCTCCCAGGGCGGCCCCCAGCAGCCCCCCCGCCAGGCTTCCGGCGGAGAGGACCAGGGCGGGCCGCAGGGGCAGCTCCCCCCGGCGGTGGTAGTTCCAGGAGCCGATGAGCCCCGAGACGGCGAAGCACAGGAAGCTCAGCAGCAAACTCTCCGTCACAGAGAGGCCGCAGGCGTTCACGAAGAGGATGGGCAGCAGGAAGCCCGCCACGCCGCACCAGCCGATGAAGAGGCCCACGGCACAGCTCCCCAGGGCCGCGAGAATCAGCTCAAATGGCATGGGTCAGCCCCAGCACCACCTGGGCCACCACCAGGGAGCCGAAGAAGGTGCCCGTCATGACCAGAACGGTGATCAGGATCAGCTTCCAGCCCTGCTTGAGGAACATCTTCAGCTGGTTGCTGATGGACATGCCGGCGAAGGCCCCCACCATGGTCAGGGGCGCGGTGAAGTTGATCTTCCCGGCGGACTCGATGACGAACTGGGACACGGGAGACAGCGGGCAGGCGCACAGCAGCCCCAGGATGGAGCAGTAGGCCACCGTGGGCAGCTTCAGGGGAATCACGTGGCTGAGTCCCGCGGCGCACAGGGCGATGAGCAGCAGCACCAGCACGCCGGGCAGGGACTCGGAGAAGGCCACGTCGAAGCCGATGAAGTTGGCGGTCATCATGCCCAGGCCGGAGAGGGCCAGGACGAAAATCCAATCCTTAATGGTCATAGCCGTTTCCTCCTCAATTCTTCTCGGCCAGCTCCCGGCCGGATTTCGTCAGGCGGCCCAGGGTGGGCTCCAGCTTGCGGTACAGGAAGTTGCACAGGGGCACGCCAATGAAAATCGCCATATAGATGCCGTCGATGCCGGAGATGGTCTCGCTGGCGGAGGCCATGGCGGCAATCTGGTCCGCCCAGGCGGGCATGACCTCGGACAGGGCCGCCACGGCGGAGCTCATGAGGATGCCCGCGCCCACGCCGGAGGCCATGCCCAGGGCGTAGGGGTGGAAGAGGCCGGTGGCCGCGGCCATGGAGGCCATAAAGCCGAAGTAGATGGTGCCCACCATGCCGCCGACGATGTACACGGAGAGGCTGCCCTGGGCCTCCGGGGAGTCCGCGCCGAACATATCCTGCATCAGGGCCAGGTTCGTCTCCCGGTTGATGGAGTGGGTGGCCCCGATGGCCTCCCGCTTGAGGCCCAGCATCAGGGCGATGGGCATGGCCAGGAAGATGGTGCAGAGGTTGCCGAACTCCTGGAGCAGCAGGGCGGGCCCGGCGGAGATGACGATGGAGATGTTGGCCCCGGCGTTGATGCCCAGCTTGGCCACAAAGGGCAGAATCGCCACGCCCACCAGGCCGGAGGCCGCCTTGACCTTCTTGTCGTCCAGAATTTTCAGCACGTTGGGCCCGGTGAGGATGCCCAGGAACAGGGCGTAGAAGATGGGGAAGATGATGAAGGTGCCCTTCCAGACGGGGATCTTGATCTGTCCGATGGAGTCCGCGATGAGGATGAAGACGAAGGCCAGCAGGTACAAAATCCATTCTACCCTGACCCGCTCCTTGAGGGAGGCGTATGCGCGCTCGACTTTTTTCATGGGGCCCACTCCTTTATCGTTGATGGCTTCATGATACCCCATCCGGGTCCTGTCGGAAAAGGACATATGGGCAGTTTTCCGAAAAATAAAGCGGACCGGACAGAAAATTTGTCCGGTCCGCTTTATAATCATCAATGGGAACCGCGGTCAGCCCGCCGCGTAGCCCGACCCGTCGAAGGTATAGGCCCTGCCGTCCACCGTCAGGGCGGCGTCATGGACGAAGCTCCCGTCGGCCCGGCGGTAGCGCCAGCCGCCGTCGTCCTGGGTCCAGCCCTCCGGGCTGACGCCCTTTTCCAGGCTGCTGTTCAGGCCGATGGACTTCCGGGTGTCGTCGTCCTGGAAGTGCCACCACTCCGAGCTGAGGCCGTTCATGCCCACGGCTTTCATGTAGCCCTCCAGCAGCTTGGCGTTGAGCGTGTTCAGATAGGTTTCGGAGTACCAGCTCAAATCGTGGATCACGCTCTGCATCTCCAGCTCCTCCCCGCCGTCGATCTTCTCCAGCGTCAGGTCCAGGGCGATGCCCCGGTTGTGGGAGGAGATGGTCCGAGCCAGGAAGCTCCCCAGGTTGAAGCGCCCGTTGTCCGTCATGAGCCTGGAGAGGGTCATCCCCACTTGTCCGCCGGACTCCGTCAGGGCGGGGTCCCGCAGCTGCTTCTCCGTGGTGTCGTAGGAAAAGCGGGTGGCCCGCTGGGGCCGGAAGGCCTCGTAGATCTTCAGCCGGAGGCCGTCGGCCTCCGCCGCCTGGGCGGCGGTGAGCAGCTTTTTCGCGCAGGGGTACAGATAGGGGACCAGGAAGGTCCCGTCCGCCATCCGCACGTCCTCATAGCCCGGAAGCACCTGGTGGGTCACCTCCCGGATGGGCGAGCCATGGACGGCGAAGAGGGAGTCGTAGCTGTTGGTGATGTCGTAAGTACAGTGGTCCCCCAC
>CAJUOD010000053.1 GCA_910587875.1 uncultured Oscillibacter sp.
GCGTCGATGCTGGTGGCCACAGCCAGGAGGAACATGGTGCGGAGGTCGAAGGAGTCGTCGTGCTGCTCCCCGTCTTCGGAAAAGCTCTCCTTGACCATGTTCCCGCCGATGAGGGCCAGGAGGACGAAGGCAATCCAGTGGTCGAAGGCGTTGATGTATTGGTCAAAGGTGGAGCCCAGCAGGAAGCCGATGGTAGGCATCAGGGCCTGGAAGCCGCCGAACCACGCGCCGGTGAGGAGGTAGTGCCGGGGCCGCAGCCGCTGGACGGACAGGCCCTTGCACACGGAGACGGCAAAGGCGTCCATCGAAAGGCCGACGGCGATCAGGAGCAGTTCCAAAATATCCATGGGGGAGCCTCCCTGTCTATGTAGTTTTTAGATGATACCATATCCATATTCCGGCTGTCAATGAATATGTACCGGGAAGGGGGAAATGGCAGGACTTCGCTCTTGACTTTTTTCCCGCCGGGTGATATAGTGGCCCTGTCAAAATGGCTGAGACGGAGACGGAGCCGCCGGAAGCGCTCAGAGAGGGACGCGTATGCTGCGAGCGTCCCGCGCCGGACGCGGAACCTCCACCACTCCCGAGCCGCCCGGGACGACCGGGCCGGGTCCTCCCGTTACCGGGGACGCGAGCGGCGGCCCGCCTTTGGGCCGCAAGCAGGGTGGAACCGTGGAATACGTCTTTCGTATCTCACCCCTGATACTTCATCAGGGGTGGGATTTTTTTGCCGCCCCTTACAATACAAGGAGGATTACCCATGAGCGAAGAAAGCAATCTGTATACCTTTGAGAACGAGACCTACCGCAAGACTTACTGGCACACCTGCTCCCACATCCTGGCCCAGGCGGTCAAGCGCCTGTACCCGGAGGTGAAGCTGGCCATCGGCCCCTCCATCGACGAGGGCTTCTACTATGACATGGACTCTCCCTTCCCCTTCACCCCTGAGATCATGGAGCAGATCGAGGGTGAGATGCGGAAGATCTGCAAGGAGAAGCTGAAGCTGGAGCGCTTTGAGCTGCCCCGGGCGGAGGCGGTCAAGTTCATGGAGGAGAAGGGTGAGCCCTTCAAGGTGGAGCTCATCAACGACCTCCCCGAGGACGCCGCCATCAGCTTCTACAAGCAGGGTGAGTTCACGGACCTCTGCGCGGGCCCCCACCTGGACTCCACCGGCCGGGTCAAGGGCAACGCGATTAAGCTGACCGCCTGCAACGCCGCCTACTGGCGGGGAGACTCCAACCGGGAGACCCTCCAGCGGATCTACGGCATCGCCTTCCCCAAGAAGGACGAGCTGGACGAATACCTGAAACGCATCGAGGAGGCCAAGAAGCGGGACCACCGGAAGCTGGGCAAGGAACTGGGCCTCTTCATGATGAGCGAGGAGGGCCCGGGCTTCCCCTTCTTCCTGCCAAAGGGTATGGTGCTGAAAAACACCCTGCTGGACTACTGGCGGGAGTGCCACAAGCGGTACGGCTATGTGGAAATCTCCACCCCTATCATCCTCAATCAGCACCTGTGGCACCAGTCCGGCCACTGGGACCATTACAAGGACAACATGTACACCACGGTCATCGACGACGAGGATTACGCCGTCAAGCCCATGAACTGCCCCGGCGGAATGCTGGTCTATAAAAACGAACCCCATTCCTACCGGGACCTGCCCATCCGGGCGGCGGAGCTGGGCCTGGTCCATCGGCACGAGTTGTCCGGCGCGCTTCACGGCTTATTCCGTGTCCGCTGCTTCACCCAGGACGATGCCCACATCTTCATGACCCCGGAGCAGATGAAGGACGAGATCAAAAATGTGGTGAAAATCTTTGACGAGATTTACTCTACTTTCGGCCTGACCTACCAGATCGAACTGTCTACCATGCCCGAGGACCACATGGGCGACGAGGAGGTGTGGCACTTCGCGGAAAACACCCTCCAGACCGCCATTACCGAACTGGGCAAAGACTTTGTGATCAACCCCGGCGACGGCGCCTTCTACGGGCCTAAGCTGGACTTCCACCTGTCCGATTCCCTGGGCCGGACCTGGCAGTGCGGCACCATCCAGCTGGATATGCAGATGCCGGAGCGGTTCGAGCTGGAATACACCGGCGAGGACGGGGAGAAGCATCGCCCCATCATGATCCACCGGGCTCTGCTGGGTTCCATCGAGCGGTTCATCGGCGTCATCACCGAGCACTTCGCCGGGGCCTTCCCCCTGTGGCTGAGCCCTGTACAGGTAAAGCTCTTGACAGTTACCGACCGGGCGGACGGCTACGCCAACCAAGTGGCCAAGGCCCTGGACGAGAAGGGCTTCCGGGTGGAGACCGACGTCCGGAACGAGAAAATCGGCAAGAAGATCCGGGAGGCCACCCTGGAGAAGGTGCCCTACATGCTGGTGGTGGGCGACCGGGACGTGGAAAACCAGACCGTCTCCGTCCGCACCCGGGGCGGCGAGGACCTGGGCGCCATGAGCCTGGAGGACTTCGCCGCCAAGCTGCGGGAAGAGGTTGACAGCAAGGTCATTATGTAAACCAAATGTATAAAAAGAAGGGACGTATCCGTTTTGGATACGTCCCTTTTTCGTCCGCTCAATTACTTGTGAGGAACATGCCAGATGTTCTCGGCGTACTGGGCGATGGACCGGTCGGCGGCGAAGATGCCGCTGCGGGCGATGTTGTGCAGGCTCATGCGGTTCCACTTGATGGGGTCGGCATAGGTTTCCACCATGCGCTTTTCCGCCTGGCAGTAGGCGTCAAAGTCCGCCAGAAGCAGGTACTCGTCGGCGGGGCTGCCGCCGAGCCCTAACAGGAGGCGCTGATAGAGGTCGTCGTAGCGCACGCCGTCCCGGAAGCCGGTGCGCAGGGCGTCCATGGCCCGGCGGAGCTTCTCGTCCCGGTTATACCAGCGCTGGGGCACGTAGCCCTCCCGCTTGAGGGCCTCCACCTCGTCGGCGTGGAGGCCGAAGAGGAACATGTTTTCGTCTCCCAGGACCTCGTGCATCTCCACATTGGCTCCGTCCAGGGTGCCGATGGTCAGGGCTCCGTTCATCATGAATTTCATGTTTCCGGTGCCGCTGGCCTCCTTGCCGGCGGTGGAGATCTGCTGGCTCACCTCGCTGGCGGGCATCAGCACCTCCGCCAGGGAGACCCGGTAGTTCTCCAGGAAGACCACCTGGAGCTTATCCTTGCAGACGGGGTCGTGGTCGATCTGGTCCGCCAGGGAGTTGATGAGACGGATAATCCGCTTCGCCACCTCGTAGCCCGGGGCCGCCTTGGCGCCGAAGAGGAAGGTGTGAGGCTGGGTGACGGCGTTGGGGTCGTCCCGGAGCTTCTGGTACAGGGCGATGATGTGCAGCACGTTCAGGAGCTGCCGCTTGTACTCGTGGAGCCGCTTGGCCTGGACGTCGAAAATGGCGTCTGGGTTCAGGATGACGCCCCGGCTCCGCTTGGCGTGTACAGCCAGGGCCTCCTTGTTCTTCCGCTTGATCTCCGCCAGCCGGTCCAGCACAGACTGGTCGTCCGCGTAGGCGTCCAGCTTCTGGAGGACGGAGGCGTCGGCCAGGTAGGCGTTCCCGCCGGTCAGCTCCTGGATGAGCCCGTCCAGGCCGGGGTTGATCTCACTGAGCCAGCGGCGGTGATCGATGCCGTTGGTGACATTCTGGAATTTTTTGGGCTCCATAGCACAGGCGTCCTTGAAGACGTCGTTCCGCAGGATGTCCGAGTGGAGGGCGGACACGCCGTTGACGGCCATGCCTCCCGCGATGCACAGGTTCGCCATGCGGACCTGGCCGTCCCAGATGATGGCCATTTCCTTGGTCTTGGCGGGGTCGTGGTAGAAGTCCTCCACCTTCCTCTGCCAGCGGTTGGAGATCTCCTGGATGATCTGGTAGATCCGGGGCAGGCGGCGCTCCATCAGGGTCTGGGGCCAGCGCTCCAGGGCCTCCGCCAGGACGGTGTGGTTGGTATAGGCCACGGCGTGGGTGGTGATATACCAGGCGTCGTCCCAGTTCATTCCCGTGTCGTCAATCAGGACCCGCATCAGCTCCGGGATAACCAGAGTGGGGTGGGTGTCGTTGATCTGGATGACGTTTTTCTCGTGGAAGTTTTTCAGCGTCCCGTAGGTGTCCAGGTGCTTGGCGGTGATGGACTGGACGGTGGCGGAGACGAAGAAATACTGCTGCTTGAGGCGGAGGGATTTGCCCTCAATGTGGTTGTCGTCGGGGTAGAGGACCTTGGCGATGGTTTCCGCCATGGTCTCCTCCTCGGCGGCTTTCAGGTACTCGCCCTGGCCGAAGAGGCTCATGTCGATGGCCTTGGTGGGCCGGGGGTCCCACAGACGCAGGACGTTGACGTGTCCCGTGTCGTATCCCGCGATTTCCATGTCGTAGGGGATGGCCTGGATGGTAGTGGCGTTTTCATTGACGGTGTGCAGGTGGCCGTCCGCCCAGAACTCCCGGACGGTGCCGCCGAAGGAGACCATCTGGGCCTCGGCGGGCTTGGGCAGCAGCCAGACGGCGCCCAGGTCCTTCCAGTGGTCGGGGAGCTCCACCTGCTGGCCCTCCACGATCTTCTGCTTAAACAGGCCCAGCTCGTAGCAGATGGAGTAGCCCGTGGCGGGGATCTCCAGGGTGGTCATGGAGTCCAGATAGCAGGCGGCGAGGCGGCCCAGGCCGCCGTTGCCCAGAGCCGCGTCGGGCTCCATCTCGAAAATGTCCGCGGCCTTGAAGCCCAGGTGCTCCAGCGCTTCCTTCAGCTGGGGCAGCAGCCCCAGGTTATAGGCGTTCTTCATCAGGCTCCGGCCGATGAGGAATTCCATGGACAGGTAATGGACCTGCTTCTTCTTGTTCTGGCGGGTCTTCTTCCGGGTCTCTACCTCCCGGAGGGCCATCATGTCCCTGAGGACCAGGGCGCTGGCCCGCATCATCTCGCCTTCCGTGGCCTCGTCGGCGGCTTTGCCGAAGTTGGTCATCAGCTTGGCGGACAGGGCTTCTTCCAGTTCTTTCGTCGTAATCGATGCCATAAGCGTTCTCACTCCGCGGACTTTTTCTTGCCGGCGGTTCCTTTCTTTGCGGTTGTTTTCTTCTCAGTCTTCTTCTCAGTTTTCTTTTCAGTTTTCTTCTCAGCCTTGGCGGCCTTGGAGGTAGTTTTGGCGGCGGTCTTCCGGGTCTTCTTGGCGGGCTTGGGCTCCTCGGCGGGCGCGGTCTCCTCGGCGGGAGCGGCTGCCTCAACGGGAGCAGGCTCTTCCACAGGTGCGGCCTCCACAACGGGCGTGGCCTCTTCCACGGGGGCAACTTCCTCTACGGGAACGGGCTCCTCTACGGGAGCGGCCTCCACGACAGGGGCGGGCTCTTCCACGGGAGCGGGCTCCTCCACAGAGGCAGCCTCCTCGACGGGCGCGGCTTCCTCCACAGGAGCAGGCTCCTCCACAGGGGCGGCTTCCACGACAGGCGCAGTTTCCTCAACAGGCGCGGCCTCTCCCTCGGGGATCTCCACCGCACGGCGGGTGTCGGTGTGGATGGGCCAGGCCTGGCCGGTGATGGTGGCGTAGATGCGCAGGTACTCCCGGGCGCTGCGGGCCCAGCTGAAATCGCAGGACATGGCCCGCTGGCGCAGGCGGCTGAAAGCGTCGGGATAGTCCTTGTAGAGGTACACGGCCTCCCGGATGACATGGAGCATGTCGCCGCTGGAGTAGTTGGCGAAGCTGAAGCCGTTTCCGGCGTCCCGCCAGGACTCGCAGGGCTGGACGGTGTCCTTCAATCCGCCGGTCTCCCGGACGATGGGCACCGTGCCGTAGCGCATGGCGATCATCTGGCTCAGGCCGCAGGGCTCGCTCTTGGAGGGCATGAGGAACAGGTCCGCGCCGGCGTAAATGGCCATGGACAGGTCCTCGTTGTAGTCCATGCGGACGGACATCCGGCCGGGGTACTGCTGGGCGGCCCAGCCGAAGAAGTCCTCATACCGCTGGTCGCCGGTGCCCAGGACCACCAGCTGCAGCGGCAGCTCCATCATGTCGTGGAGCACCTCGCAGATCAAATCCAGGCCCTTGTGGGAGACCAGGCGGCTCACCATGGCGACAATGGGGGTGTAGGGCTCCTCCCGGAGGCCCACCATGCGCTGGAGCTCGGCCTTGCAGGCGTCCTTGCCGCTCATGTCCTCGGGGGAGAAGTTCTTCAGAATGCGCCCGTCGGTCCGGGGGTCGTAGAGCTTCATGTCGATGCCGTTCAGCACGCCGGAGAGCTTGTTGGAGCACTGGCGCATGACGCCCTCCATCCGGTGGGCGAAGTAGGGCATTTTCAGCTCGTTGGCATAGGTGGGGGAGACGGCGTTCACCGCGTCGGCGCAGAGGATGGCGCCCTTGAGAAGGTTCGCGTCTCCGTCCAGCAGGATGGTTCCGTCCTTGGCCCAGCCGGCGTCCAGGCCGAAGAGCTCGCCCAGGACGTAGGGGTTGTACCGGCCCTGATACTCGATGTTGTGGATGGTCACCACGGTCTTGATGGAGCGGTAGCGCTCCTCCCGGACGCCGTCGTCCTTCAGGTAGATGGGCACCAGGGCGGACTGCCAGTCGTTGCAGTGGACAACCTCGGGCCAGAACTGGAAGTGGTCCAGCATCCGCACCACGGCCCGGGAGAAGAAGGCGAAGCGCTCGCCGTCGTCGGCCTGGCCGTAGAGGGTGCCCCGGTTGAAGTACTGCTCGTTGTCCAGGAAGTACCAGGTCACGCCGTCCTTTTCCATGGAGAACAGGCCGCAGTAGTTGTGCCGCCAGGCCAGGTCCACGTAGTCATAGCACTCGAATTTCAGCTGGCTCCCGAAGCGGTCCCGGACCCGCTCATAGAGGGGCAGGACCACCGCCACCTCGGCACCCTGCTCCGCCAGGGCGGGGGGGAGGGAGCCGGCCACGTCGGCGAGGCCGCCTGTTTTGCAGAAGGGGACCGCTTCGCTGGTCACATACAAGATTTTCATACACGTACTCCTTTTCATGTCATCCCCGCTCCTGGGGTGGAACCAGGCTCGCGGGGGAGATCGGCGGGTGGAAGGGCCGCCGGGACGGCGGTCTCGCCTATATTATACCAAATCATGGGGCCGGGGTCAATCCGGCCTTTCCATCATAAAAGGGGGACGAGGCCGTCCCCCTTTTATGAATCTTTATACCTTGCTGCCCTTGGCCAGGACGATGGGATAGGTGATGTGGCCCATCAGGGTCCGGCCCGGGAGGACCTCCACGTCCTTGTCGGCGATGATGAAGCTCAGCTGCGCGTCCTTGCGGACCACGGAGTCCTTGAAGATCACGCAGTTGCGTACCACCGCGCCCGCCTCCACGGTGACGCCCGGGAAGAGGATGGAGTTCTCCACGATGCCCTCGATGGAGCAGCCGTCCCCAAACAGGGAGTTGACGCACTTGCCGCCGGGGCCGATATAGGTGGAGCTGAGGTCCGCGTTTTTGGCCCGGACGGGGCGCTGGGCGCAGAACAGGTCGGCCCGGATGGCCGGGTCCAGCAGCTGCATGCTGCGGTCATAGTACTCCTGGACGGAGCGGATCTGGGCGGCGTAGCCCTTCCAGATGTAGCTCTGGATGTTCAGCTGGTCCTTTCTGGCCTGGAGCACGTCGCCCCGCCAGCTGAGGTGATCCTTGGCGGCGCAGTCCTCCACCAGCTCCAGGAGGAGCTTCTTGGAGACCACGTAGGCCCCCAGGCCCCGGAGGCCCCGGGGGGTGTGGATGTTGTAGAAGACCTCGGTGACCCGGCCGCCCTCTCCCACCTGGAAGTAGGTGCCGTCCTCGGTCATGAAGCTGTCGTTGGCGCAGACCGCGGTGATGTCCGCCCCGGATTTCACATGGCTTTCATAGACGTCGCCCAGGGGCAGGTTGGCAACCAGGTCGCCGTCGATCATGACCACGTAGTCCTGGCGGATGTCCTCCAGATAGGTCCGCACGGCGGTCAGGGCCTCCATGTGGCCCCGGTAGGGCATGGCGCCCCAGCTGCCCTTGTAGTTGAAGGGGGGCAGGAGGCGCAGGCCGCCCCGCTTGCGGGAGAGATCCCAGTCCTTGCCGGTGCCCAGGTGGTCCAGCAAGCTCTGATAGTGGCCATGAAGGACGATGCCCACGTCGGTAGCCCCGGCGTTCACCAGGCTGCTCAGGGCGAAGTCCACCGCCCGGAACCGGCCCCCGAAGGGAATGGAGGCGGAGGAGCGGATGGAGCCCAGCTCCTGGAGGTTGCCGCGGCGCTCATAGGCGAAAATAATTCCATGCAGTCCGTTCATTTGGACACCTCCTCACCGTTGCGGTTCAGCATAATGCCCGCTTTGGCGTTTTTGCCCTCGGGCAGCTGGCAGCCCGGGGCCAGCACCGTCAGGCCCCAGCCCTCGGGGGTATTTTCCGGCGTGCCGCCCACGCGGCAGCCCGGGCCGATCTTGCAGCCCTCGCCCAGGATGGCGTATTCCACCACCGCGCCGGGGGCCACCTCCACGTTGGGGAAGAGGACAGAGTAGCGGACCGTCGCTCCCTCGCCCACGGTGACATTCTGGGAGAGGACGGAGTTCTCCACCATGCCCTCCAGGATGCTGCCCCGGTTCACGGCGCTGTGGGTGACGGTGGAATTGGCCCCCAGGAAAGCGGGGGGCGCGCTGACGGAGCGGGCGTAGATGGGCCAGGAGCGGTCCCGGAGGTCCAGGCCGGACTCGGGGGCCAGCATGTCCATGTTGGCGTCCCAGAGGGACTCCAGGGTGCCCACGTCCTTCCAGTAGCCGGCGAAGCGGTAGGCGGCCATGCGCTCGCTGTTCGCCAGCATGGAGGGGATGATGTTTTTGCCGAAGTCGTTCTCAGAGCCCTCGGTGTTTTCATCGTCGATGAGGTACTGGCGCAGGGCTTTCCAGGAGAATACGTAGATGCCCATGGAGGCCAGATTGCTCTTGGGCTCCTTGGGTTTTTCGGCGAACTCGGTGATCATGTCGTCGGCGTCCACGCTCATGATGCCGAAGCGGGGGGCCTCGGCCCAGGGCACCTCCATGACGGAGATGGTGCAGGCGGCGTTTGCCGCCTTGTGGCGGGCCAGCATGTCGGAGTAGTCCATCTTGTAGATGTGGTCGCCGGAGAGGATGACCACATATTCAGGGTCGTGCATATCGATGAAGCCCAGGTTTTGATAGATGGCGTTGGCGGTTCCCTTGTACCAGGTGCCGCCCTTGGCCCCCTGATAGGGAGGCAGGATGTGGACGCCGCCGGTGGAGCCGTCCAGGTCCCAGGGCTGGCCGCTGCCGATGTAGCTGTTCAGCTCCAGGGGGCGGTACTGGGTCAGCACGCCCACGGTGTCGATGCCGGAGTTCGTGCAGTTGGAGAGGGGAAAGTCAATGATGCGGTACTTGCCGCCGAAGGGGACGGCGGGCTTTGCCATGTCTCCGGTGAGGACATAGAGGCGGCTGCCCTGTCCTCCGGCCAGCAGCATGGCAATGCATTCTTTTTTCATGTCTCTTTCAGCTCCTTTGCCTGTTTTTTCGCTCTGGGCTTTCTTGCGGGTTTTTCAGCCTTGGCCGTCTTGGGGGCTTTCTCCTCCTTGGCGGAGGCCTTGACGGCCTTGACCAGGGTCTTGGCGGAGGCCTTGGCCGTTTTGCCCACGGCCTTGGCGGTCTTTTCCGCCGCCTTTACGGCGGTGGCTCCGGCGGCCTTGGCGGCTTTGGCGGCCTTGGCCTCCGGGGAGGCGGGCTTGCGGCCCCTGGGCTTGGGGAAGGTCCCCTCGCCCCTCAGGAACACTGCGCCGAAGGCGGGGATGCGGATGGCGGCGGAGTGCTCCTTGCCGTGGGACTCGATGGCCTCCACCGGGACGGGCTTGGTGTCGCCGAAGCCGTCTCCGCCGTATTCCACCGCGTCGGTGTTGAAGACGGGGGTGTACTGCTTGTGGGCGGGGACGCCCATGCGGTAGCCCTCGTAAGTATTGGGGGAGAAGTTGACGGCGCAGAGGAGATCCCGGCCCTTTTTATCCTTCCGGAGGAAGACCACCACGTTGTTGTGGTTGTCGTCCACCACCAGCCACTCGAAGCCCTCCCAGTCGAAGTCAATCTCCCAGAGGGCGGGCTCCTTCTTGTAGAAGGCGTTGGCCTCCTTGAAGAAGCGGTGGACCTTCTGGTTTTCCTCGTTGTCCAGGAGGTACCAGTCCAGGGACTCCTTGTCATTCCACTCGTGCCACTGGCCCAGCTCCGCGCCCATGAAGAGGAGCTTTTTGCCCGGGTGGGCCAGGAGGTAGGCGTAGAAGCCCCGGGTGCAGCGGAGCTGGTTGTGGTAGTCGCCGGGCATCTTGCCCACCACGGAGCCCTTCATGTGGACCACCTCGTCGTGAGAGATGGGCAGCACGAAGTTCTCGGAGAAGGCGTACATCATGGAGAAGGTGATATCCTTGTGGTGGTCCTGGCGGAACCAGGGGTCCAGCTTCAGGTAGTGGCACATGTCGTTCATCCAGCCCATGTTCCACTTGAGGTTGAAGCCCAGGCCGCCGATGTCGGCGGGGCGGCTGACCATGGGCCAGGCCGTGGACTCCTCGGCGATCATCATCACGCCGGGCTTTACGGAGAAGGCCATGGCATTCAGCTCCCGGAGGAAGTCGATGGCCTCCAGGTTCTCGTGCCCGCCGTATTTGTTGGGGGTCCAGGCGCCGCCCTGGCGGCTGTAGTCCAGGTAGAGCATGGAGGCCACGGCGTCCACCCGCAGACCGTCGATGTGGCACTCCTCCAGCCAGAAGCGGGCGGAGGAGAAGAGGAAGCTCTTGACCTCGGGCCGTCCGTAGTCAAAGACCCGGGTGCCCCAGGAGGCGTGCTCCCACTTGTTGGGGTCGCTGTACTCGTAGCAGCAGCCGCCGTCGAACTCATAGAGCCCGTGGGAGTCCTTGCAGAAGTGGGCGGGGACCCAGTCCAGGATGACGGCGATGCCGTTTTTGTGCATGTGGTTTACAAACCACAAAAAGTCCTTGGGCGTGCCGTACCGGGAGGTGGGGGCGAAGTAGCCGGTGCACTGGTAGCCCCAGGAGCCGTCGAAGGGGTGCTCCAGCACGGGCAGCAGCTCAATGGCGGTGTAGCCCATGTCCTTGACATAGGCCGCCAGCTCCTTGGCCATATCCATGTAGTCGTAGAAGTCCCCGTTGGGGCGCTTCTTCCAGGAGCCCAGATGGACCTCGTAGATGTTCAGGGGGGAGTCGTAAACCTGGTGCTTTTCCCGCTTCGCCAGGAAGGCGGCGTCGGTCCACTGGAAGCCCTCGATGTCGTAGAGCTTGCCGGCGGTGGCCGGGCGGGTCTCGCAGTGGAAGGCGTAGGGGTCCGTCTTCAGCCGCACCTCCCCGTCGGGGCCGGTGACGGCGTACTTGTAGGACGTATACTCTCCCAGGCCGGGGATGAAGCCCTCCCAGACCTCGCCGTTCCGGGTGAGGCTGTGGACGCCGCCGGTCCAGTCGTTGAAATCGCCCACGACGGAGACGCTCTGGGCGTGGGGAGCCCAGACCCGGAAGGTCCAGCCCTCCGCGCCTTTTTTCTTATCGGGGTGGGAGCCGAACCAGCGCCAGCCGTCCGTCAGGGTCCCGGCGTGAAAGCGTTCGGCCTGATCGTGTTTTGCCATAGTCAACCTCCGTGCAGAGCCGCGGAAACTCTCCAGACCCGCAGCTGCCGCTTATAGGCGAGCGGCCCGCCGATTTCCCGGGCGCCCCTCCGACGCCCTGCCCGCCGTCCAGACGCAGCGGGCTGTGCTTGATGCAAACGATTAGCTATTCTGGAATATTATACTTCTTTTCAAAAATAGCGTCAAGGACGGTCCTGTCGAAAAAACCGCCCGTCTTTTAGCATGTTCCCCCAAATCTACTTCAAGATTCACAATATTTTTTGGTGACCTTCGGCAAAATGTTCAAAAGATGGAGGGAAAACTGGGGAAGTATGCTAATAAAAAAATGGACGGATGTTGATTTTGCCGCCGGGCTGCGGTATGATAGCAGGACAGTTTATTTGTTTTCAGGAGGTCCTCCATGCTTCAGTATCTGACGGCCCTGCGGGTCGACGGCTTCCCCCTCTGGGTGGTGCTGCTGATCTGCGCGGGCGTGTTCCTGGCGTCCTTTATGGACGCCATCGCCGGCGGGGGCGGCATCATCTCCGCGCCCACCCACCTCATCGCCTTCGGCAGCCTCCCCGCGCCCTACGCTCTGGGGACCAACAAGGTCTCCGCCGCCATCGGCACCTGCTTTTCCACCGCCCGGTTTATCAAGAACGGCTATGTGGACTGGCGGCTCTTCGGGCCCTCCATTTTCTTTTCCCTGACGGGCTCCGTGGCGGGCACCTGGCTCCAGCACCGGACGCCGGACGCGGTTTTGAAGTACATGCTTCTGCTGGTGCTGCCGGTGGTGGCCTTCATCACCCTGCGGAACCGGGAGTGGCCCGACGAGCCGGGGGAGATCGACCGCCGGAGGCAGATTGCCATCGTCTGGGCGGCGGCCTTTGTCATCGGCGGCTATGACGGCTATTACGGCCCCGGCACGGGGACCTTCCTGATGATCATCTTCATCCGCCTGGCGAAGCTGGACACCCGCCACGCGGCGGGGGGCGTGAAGGTCATCAACCTGGCCTCCAACATCGGCAGCCTCTTCACCCAGCTGGCCTCCGGCTACGTGTTCCTGGGCGTGGGGCTCATCGCCTCCGTGGCCTCCATCGCGGGGCACTACATCGGCTCCGGCCTGGCTATCAAGAACGGCAGCAAGATCGTCCGCCCGGCGGTCATCGTCGTGCTGATTCTGCTGACGGTGAAGGTGGGCAGCGAATTATTATTCCCGGACTTTTGGGGGTAACTTATGAAGAAAACCATTGGCATTTTAGGGGGCATGGGCCCCATGGCTACGGCGGACCTGTTTCAGAAAATCACGGCCCTCACCGACGCTGCGGGGGACAACGGACACATCCGGGTCTACATCGACAGCAACGCCTCCATCCCCGACCGCACCGCCGCCATCTTGGAGGGCGGGGAGGACCCGGTGCCCGCTATGGCGGACGCCCTGCGGCACCTGGAGCTCTGCGGGGCGGACTGCGTCGTCATGCCCTGCAACACCGCCCACTATTTTCTGCCCCGTCTGGAGCCCCTGACAAAGCTGCCTTTCCTCAGCATGATTGAGGCGGCGGCGGAAGCCTGCCGGACCCGCTTCCCCGGGAAGACGGTGGGGATTCTGGCGACTACCGGGACCCTCTCGGCGGGGCTGTATCAGGAGGCCCTGGCGGCGGCGGGCGTACCCTTCCTGGTCCCGGACGCGGGGGAGCGGGAGGCCCTGATGGAGGTCATTTACCAGGGCGTGAAGGCCGGGGCCCCGCCGTCCCAATACCGGGAGGCGTTTTGCTCCGTCACGGAGGGCATGATGAACCGGGGGACGGCGTGCTTCCTCCTGGCCTGCACGGAGCTGCCCCTGGCGGTCCGGGAGCTGGGGCTGGATCTGCCCTGCGTGGACCCCACGGAGGAGCTGGCCAAGGCCGCCATCCGCTTCTGCGGCTATGGCGTGCGTGAGAAATAAAACCGCAAGAGGCCGGATGTCTGTCTATATTGTCAGACATCCGGCCTCTGTTCACGTTTTTTTCATAATTTTTCACAATCTTTCCATTTCCCCTTTACATCGGCAGAGCACTTTGGTATAATGTGGCTAATTTGGAGAGGATTCCCGGCGGGACATTTGTCCAAAACACAGACGGACCGCCTGGAAGGCCCCAAAGATTTTATTTTTATGAGGTGAGTGTATGAAGAAGAAAAACAACCTGCCTGTGCGGATACTGATTGCGCTTGTCGCCGGTATCGTGGTGGGCCTGGTCTGCTACTTCGCCGGACTGGCGGACTTCACCGCGACGTACTTAAAGCCCTTCGGCGACATCTTCGTGAACCTGCTGAAGTTCATCGTGGTGCCTGTGGTGCTCCTCTCCATGATCGACGGCATCCTCTCCATGGGCGATATGAAGCAGGTGGGCTCCGTGGGCGTGAAGACGGTGGCCTACTTCCTCTGCACCACCGCCATCGCCTGTGTCATCGGCCTAATCTTCGCCAACATCTTCATGGGCGCGGGCCTGTTCCCCGACCTCTCCGCGGAGCTGGGTGCGGCGGAGTATGAGCCCAAGGCCTTCAACGGCTTTATGTCCGTCCTGGTGGACATTTTCCCCAGCAACATGTGGGGCGCGTTTGTCAACGCCAACATGCTCCAGGTCATCGTGGTCTCCCTGTTCTTCGGCGGAGCCATCATGATGGCCGGGGAGAAGGGGAAGCTCTGCCGGGACCTGGTGAGCTCCATGTACGCCGTGATCGAGAAGCTGATGGAGTTCGTCATCTCCCTGTCCCCCATCGGCGTGTTCACCTACATGGCGTGGGTCACCGCCACTCAGGGCGCGGCCATTCTGGGCTCTCTCTTCCTGGTCATCCTCTGTGCGTACATCGGCTACATCGTCCACGCCGTCCTGGTCTACTCCCTGTCCGCCCAGGTCTTCGTGGGCATGAGCCCTATGAAGTTCTTCAAGGGCGCCTTCGCGGCTATGATCTTCGCCTTCACCTCCACGTCCTCCGCGGCGACCCTGCCGGTCTCCAAGGAGTGCGCCCATGAGCTGGGGGCCAAGGACGACATCGCCGCCTTCGTCCTGCCCCTGGGCTCTACCATCAACATGGACGGCACGGCTATCTACCAGTGCGTGGCCACAGTGTTCATCGCCTCCTGCGCGGGCATCCACCTGACCATCGGGCAGATGGTCATCGTGGTGGTCACGGCCACCCTGGCCTCTATCGGCACCGCCGGCGTCTCCGGCGCGGGCATGATCATGCTGGCCATGGTGCTGGAGACTTTGGGAATTCCCGTGGCGTACATCGGCCTCATCGTGGCGGTGGACCGGCTCTTCGACATGGGCCGCACCTGCCTGAACGTCACCGGCGACATCGCCTGCTCCCTCTGCGTCACCAAGTGGCAGGAGAAGAAGTAAGCAGCTTTCAGACAAACGACAGCCGGGGGACCCGTTTTGGGTCCCCCGGTTTTTTGAGGAAATTTTAAGCTTTGTGAGATATTCTGGACCCCTGGGGGATATCCCTTACAGAAGGGCCCTTCCAAACCAAGCCCCAAGGAGGTGAGACGCGTTGACGGACCAGCGGTTCCAAGAGGCCGTGAAGCTATACGGCGACATGGTGTTCCGGCTGGCGTACAGCTATCTGAAAAACCGGGCGGACGCCGAGGACGTGATGCAGGAGTCCCTGCTGAAGCTCTACGTGGAGCCCCGGGAGTTCGAGTCGGCGGAGCACGAGAAGCGCTGGCTGCTCCGGGTGGCGGCCAACGAGTGTAAAAAGCTCCTCCGCTCCCCCTGGCGGCGGCGGACGGACTCCCTGGACGACATAGAGGAGGCCCCGGTCTTCGACCGGCCCGCCCAGTCGGAGCTGTTCCGAGAGGTGATGGCCCTGCCCCCCAAGTACCGGGCGGCGGTGTACCTCTACTACTACGAGGGCTATTCCGTGAAGGAGGCCGGCGAGCTGCTGGGGGCCAAGGCGTCCACCGTCCAGACCTGGCTCATGCGGGCCAGGGGACAGCTGAAAACCAAACTGAAGGAGGCGGAAGCCTGATGATGGATGAGAGACTGTATCGCGAGACCTTTGACCGGCTCCGGGCCTCCGACGAGGCGAAGAAGGAGGTCCTTGTAAAAATGAACGAGACGAAGAAAACTGCGCGGCGGCCCTGGAAGGCCCTGCGGGCGGTGGCCCTGGCGGCGATGCTGACCCTGGCCCTGGCGGTGACCGCCAACGCGGCCAGCAACGGTATGCTGTTCGAGAACATGCGGATCATCTTCCAGGACGGCTCCCACATCGTGCTGGAAAACGACGCCGGGCAGCGGGTGAACGTCGTCGGCGTTTTCGCCGACGCGGAGCTCCGGGACGGGAAGCTGATCCTGACCGTGGACAATGCGGAATTTGACATCACGGAGGAAATCGTGGAAAGCGGGGTTTACCAGGGAACCGTAAAAACCTCCGGGGGCGAGGATGTGGACGTGACGGTCACCGGCACCCTGGAGGACCATGAGGTCCAGCTGTCCCTCCAGGGCGGCTCTGATAATTACAGCATCTCTACGGAAGGCTCCGCCGCCACAGAGAGCTTCACCAGCGTCACCGTTACAGAGTAAGTAAAAGACCGCCGGAGGGTTTGTCCCTCCGGCGGTTTTTCATTTCTTGAAGCTGTCCTTCAGGCTGACGCTCCGGTTGAACACCAGATGTCCCGGCTTGCTGTCCCTGCTGTCCAGGCAGAAGTAGCCCTGCCGCAGGAACTGGAAGCTGGCCGGGGCCTGGGCTTCCGCCAGAGTGGCCTCCACCTTGCAGCCGGTGAGAATTTCCAGGGAGTTGGGGTTCAGGCAGTCGAGGAAATCCTTGTCCGCTGCGTCGGGGTTCTCGTCGGAGAAGAGGTTGTCGTACAGCCGGACCTCCGCCTCTACGGCGGTGGCGGCGTCCACCCAGTGGATGGTGGCTCCCTTGACCTTCCGGCCGTCGGCGGGGTCGCCGCCCCGGCTCTCGGGGTCGTACTCGCAGAGAATCTCCGTCACATTCCCCGCCTCGTCCTTTACGCAGCCGGTGCAGCGGATGAGGTAGGCCCCCTTCAGGCGGCACTCCGGGCCGCCGGGGTAGAGGCGCTTGTACTTGGGCACGGGGACCTCCAGGAAGTCCTCCGCCTCCACCCAGAGGGTGCGGGAGAAGGGGACCTCCCGGGTCCCGGCGGCGGGGTCCACGGGGTTGTTCTCCACGGTGACGGTCTCCGTCTTCCCCTCGGGGTAGTTGGTGATGGTGAGCCTCACGGGCCGGAGGACCGCCATGACCCGCTCCGCCGTGGCGTTCAGGTCCTCCCGGAGACAGTGCTCCAGGAAGCCGTACTCCACCACGTTGGCGGATTTCGCCACGCCGATGCGTTCGCAGAAATTGCGGATGGACCGGGGGGTGTAGCCCCGGCGGCGCAGGCCGCAGAGGGTGGGCATCCGGGGGTCGTCCCAGCCGGAGACCCGGCCCTCCTCCACCAGTCGGCGGAGCTTCCGCTTGCTCATCACCGTGTGGTCGATGCCGAGGCGGGCGAACTCGATCTGCCGGGGCTTGGCGGGCAGCTCGCAGTGCTCAATCACCCAGTTGTACAGGGGCCGGTGGGCCTCAAACTCCAGGGAGCAGAGGGAGTGGGTCACGCCCTCCAGGGCGTCCTGGATGGGGTGGGCGAAGTCGTACATGGGGTAGATGCACCACGTGTTCCCGTGGCGGTGGTGGGGCAGGTGGTTGATCCGGTACAGCACCGGGTCCCGCATGTTGAAGTTGCCGCTGGCCAGGTCAATCTTGGCCCGCAGGGTCATGGCCCCGTCGGGGAACTCCCCGGCCCGCATCCGGCGGAACAGGTCCAGGCTCTCCTCCATGGGCCGGTCCCGGTAGGGGCTCCGGGCGGGCACGCCCACGCCGCCCCGGTACTCCTTGAACTCCTCCGGGGTCAGCTGGCAGACGTAGGCCAGCCCCTTCTGGATCAGCAGCTCCGCCTGACGGTAGTCCTCCTCAAAGTAGTCGGATCCGTAGAAGAAGCGGTCCCCCCAGTCGAAGCCCAGCCAGTGGATGTCCTCCTTGATGGCCTCCACGAATTCCTCGTCCTCCTTGGTGGGGTTCGTGTCGTCCATGCGGAGGTTGCACAGGCCGCCGTATTTTTCGGCGGTGCCGAAGTCGATGGTCAGGGCCTTGCAGTGGCCGATGTGGAGGTAGCCGTTGGGCTCCGGGGGAAAGCGGGTATGGACCGTCATGCCCTCATACTGCCCGCCGGGGGCAATGTCCTCCTCGATGAACGCGTGGATGAAATTCCGGCTTTCCAGCTCCGGCGCTTTGATGTCGTCCGCCATAGCGAAGTCCTCCCAGTGTTAAATAAAATGACAATTTATTATACAGGACGGAAGGGGGGATTGCAAGGGGGATTTTGCCTCCCGGCGGAAACTCCATCTTGTCAAGGCCCGGGGAAATTGTTATAATCTGCCCATAACGGCAGTTTCCTGGGCGGCGGCTTTCCCGCCCCGGACGCGGAAAAGAGAGGACACCGCTTATGCGCATCAGACAACGCATAGTATCCCTGCTGCTGGCCGGGGCGCTGCTGCTCCCCGGGCTCCCGGCGGCGGAGGCCGCCTGGATCGGAGAGAACGACGGCGATATCTCCGCCACGGTCCGGGTGGACTGGCCCCAGACTTTGGAGGCCCTCCGGGACCGGAGGGTCCGGGCGGAGCTGTTCCAGGAGGGCCGCTCTCTGGGGACGCTGGACCTGACGAGAGAGGACAGCCGGGCGGACCTGGGCGGCTATGCCGCCTCCGTGGCCCTGCGGAATGAGGACGGCGGGGCCCTAGGCGGAGGCCGGTGGCCCGGCTACCTGGATCTGACCGTCTCCGGCCTGCCCCAGGGGGATTATACCCTGGAGTTCACTGGGGACGGCTACGCGAACTGCCGCCAGGCGCTGACCATTGACGGCTATTCCCAGCACGTCACCCTGGGCACGGCGGACGCCTCCTTCACCCTGGGGGATGTGAACGGCGACGGACGGATCAACGCCCGGGACCGGGAAGAGCTGGCGGAGGCCCTGGGCTCCCAGGCCCGCCGGGATTTGGAGCGCTATGACCTGAACGGCGACGGGGCGATCGACGTATACGACCTGGCGGTCGTCAGCCGGAACCGGAGGGCGGAGGGCCGCCCGGAGGTCCGGGATACGAACCTGCTGGCCCCGCCGGTGGCGGAGATCCGCCTGGGAAGGGGGACCGGCCTGTCCTCCGGCGTCCTGGAGGACCTGCGCCGGAA
>CAJUOD010000054.1 GCA_910587875.1 uncultured Oscillibacter sp.
CCGTGCACGGTGGAAGAGAGAAAACGGGGGCGCGCAGGAGCGTGCCTCCGTTTTTACGCATGTCTCCGGGCCGCGGCGTGGTGCGAGCGGGGGTTTTGGAGGTTGATGCAAGGCCTGATCTCCCGTCCTCGCTGCCGCTAATCTGGCGGATATAGAAAGAGACAGCCTTTTGGCTGTCTCTTTTTGCGCTTAATCTTGGGCAAATAGGGCATTGTAATCTACATGCAGGACCTCGGCCAGCTTGTCCACTTCAAAGACGGAGACCATCCGGCGTCCAATTTCAATCTGCGCTACCATAATTTCCGAGAGGTCGCATCCGTTGACTTGCAGCTGCGCGGCCAGCGCCTTTTGCGTCAGCCCTCTCTGCTTTCGATAATACTGCACCTTTGCGCCGATGTTCCGCTCCATGGGCGTATTTCGCTTCATCAAAAATTCTCCATATATCTTATAAAGTATATCTTGATGATAGCGAGGATTTACTGTATAATTCTTATGTATACATATAGTTTTTTGAATCAGGAGAGTTTTTATGGCAGGTCCAAATTTCTCCCGCGAGACAAGCGCTCCCGTCACAAAAGAGTCCATGTTGGTTTGCTGCGGCGTGGCCTGGATGATTCAAAGCAGCCATAACGAAAGGGAGGCCATAGAGCGCATCTGCCGCTTTTTGAACCACTGGCGCTACGATATTGACCCCAGCGAACTGGGTTCGGAAGCACCAGATTAGCGGCAGCGGGGACGGGAGGACAGGCCTTGCATCAACCTCCAAAGCCCCCGCCCGCACCACGCCGCGGGCTGGAGACTTGCGTAAAAAACGGAGGCACGTCCTGCGCGCCCCCGTTTTCTCTCTTCCACCGTGCACGGCGCATTCTCTCTTTTCGCAAAAGAGAGAATGGGGGGTGCAAATGGACCAGCCCCCAAAGGGCTGTTGACTCCCCCGCGCGTCAGCGCGAGTACAATCCCCCCCTTACGGGGGGACCAGCAAAAAAGCGAGAGAGGCTCACACCTCTTTCACTTTTGCTTCCGGGCAATAGAGTACCTGCACCCCGCAGTCGTCCCGGAGGCGCTCCCTTCGGACGCTCTCCGCCAGGATGAGCCCCGCCAGGTCCTGGGGGTCGTCCCCGATCCAGCCCGCCAGGAGGTTTAAGAGCCACTCGTCCTCCGCCGGGTCCGCTACGCCGTCGCTGATCATGACGGCGAAGCCCCCGGGGGCCAGGGGGGCCCTCGTCACGTCCGGCGGCGGGCCCTGGAGCCCCACGGGGAGGCTGGCCCCGGTGACTCGCCGGACCACGCCGCCCTTTTTCAAGTAGCTGGGAGCCGCGCCGCACTTGTAGAAGGCCGCCTCCCGGGCGGCGGGGTCGAAGACGCACAGGTCCACGGTGGTGAAGGCCCCGCTGTCCGCCCCCCGGAGGCTCATGGCGGAGTTCAGGGTCTTCAGCGCCGCCTCCGGGGCCACCCCGGCCTCCAGAAACTGCTGGAGCAGGCGGCAGATCAGGGCGGACTCCTTCCGGGCGGGCTCCCCGCTGCCCATGCCGTCCGCCAGGAGGAGGCACCAGAGACCCCCGTCCGTGCGAAAGGAGGCCACGGTGTCCCCGCAGACGGTCTCCCCCTCCTTGGGCCGGAGGGCGGCCCCCACCCGGCAGGGAGCCTCTTCCGCCATGGCGGGGGCGGCGGCCTCCAGCCCGGCGGCGGTGGCGGTCAGCAGCTCCGAGAGCTGGGCGTACTGGCCCCGGGCGCTGCGCCGGGTCTCCTCCAGCTGGCGGCGGTACTGCCGCCGGAGGAGGAAGGCGGAGAGCTCGCCGTTGATGGCCGCCAGCAGGTCCTGGAGGTGGACGCAGCGGCCCGTGAAGTAGTCCGGGAAGTCCTTGGCCAGGGCCCGGCCCCGCTCCAATAAGTAGGGGGTGGCGTCGTTCATGGCGTTGAAGGTCCCCGTATAGTCCCGCTGCCAGCAGAGCTCGCACAGGGCGCAGCCCCGGCAGACCTTCTCGGCGGAGCGGTCGAAGACGATGGCGGGGTTCTCGTCCGCCGCCGGGGGCGCGGCGCGCCCGATGCTGTCGTACAGGTCCCGGAGGGCCGCCGCCGCCCGGTCCAGCCGCTGCCGCCAGGGGGCGTGGTCCTCTCCCCGGTCCTTTCGCTCCGCCGGGGGAATGGCGGGCCGGACCCGCTTCCCGGCGACGAAGCGCCCAGGCACCGCCAGGAACAGGGCCGTCCCCGCCCCCGCCTCCGGCAGCAGGGGCAGCGGGCTTCCCTCCGCTAAGGCCGCCGCCCCCGCGGCAGCCAGGAAAGCCAGGGCCGCCCCGGCCCGGTTCCGCCCCTGGCGGCTCCCCGCGGCCAGGCCCGCCAGGCCCAGGGCGGCGGTGAGGGGCAGGGGACTGCCGCAGAGCTCCGCCGCCAGCCCCAGCCCCAGGCCGAAGGCCGCGCCCCCGGCGGGTCCCCGGTCGTAGGCCGCGAGAAGCGCCAGGAAGCACAGCAGGGCCCGGGCGGGGGAGAAGCCCAAAATTTCCAGCTCCTCCACCGCCGTCACCAGGGCCCCGGCCAGGAAGATGAGCCCGTCCACAATCTCCCGGCCCTCCCCGCCCCGGAGGAGGGGGAAGAACAGCCAGGCCGAGGCCCCCAGCAGCGCCGAGGCCCCCAGGCAGTCCGCCAGACGGTCCCAGGGGGAGAGGGACTGGAGGATGTAGATGCCCTCGATGGTGACGTAGAGCCCCACCGCCGCCAGGGCCACGGGCCTGGGCCGGGAGGGGAGCCAGGTCCCTCCTAAGGCCGTGGCCGCCGCCACGATGAGCACCGCCGCCGCCAGAAAGGGCAGGGCCTGGGCGAAGGGCAGGAACAGCGCCGCCCCGGCGAAGGCCCCCGCCAGGGCGGCGATGCCCTCCAGTCCCGGCCCCGCCGCCGCCACCCAGCCCAGGGCGAAGGGGGCGGCCCCTCCGGCGGTCTGCCCGGCGGTCAGCGCCGCCGAGAGGAAGAAGCGGACGCCCAGCTGAAAGACGCGCCCCGCCCTCTCCCGTTCCAAAGTCCCGTGTGCCACAGCTTGTCCCTCCTCGAGATGTTGTTTCCCCATTGTACCGCCGGGGCGGGGAAAAACACGTCGGGAAAAGCGGTGCGGGAGGTTTCCCGGGAGAAAAGGCGGGGCGCGTCCGTTTTGCGCTCAGGTTCTTACTCTTTCACAGCGGCTCTGGCCTGCTGCATGGAGAGCAGGGAGTCCCGGATCCGGCCGTAACAGCCGTCGACGCCGAAGCTCTTCAGCACGGCGTGCTCAAAGGCAATCCGGTCCGGGTCCCGGAGCTCGTCGGAGAGGCTCATGAGATCCCTGGCCTTCAGCCTCTCGAAGGCCTCCAGGATGCGGCTCCGGTCCCCGGGGCTCACCTGCCCGGGGTCCGGCATATAGCACTTGGACACGCTGTCCTTGTTGATGTCCAGCACCCCCAGCCCGCGCCCGAAGCCGGAGGCCTCGATGTAGAACGTGGTCAGCAGGGAATTCAGCAGCGCGTGGCTCAGCTCCAGGTCCGGGTACTCGTCCCGGTGGGTCAGCCCGATGAGGCGCTGGTTCACAAAGGAGGGCTCCTCGAATCTGCCGAAGAAAAACCGCTGGTCGGGATTCATCATGGTGAAGAGCTCCGCGATCTCGCTGTCCCGCAGCTCGTACCACTCCATGCCCTTCCGCTCCAGGACGGCGGGCAGGGGCTCCCCCACCTTATTCAGCTGGTCCGCGAACTTCTCGATCCACGCCAGGGCCCCGGTGTGGCCCCGGGCCCGCAGCTCGTCGAGGGACGCGCCGCAGCAGAAGGCCTCCCGGTCCGGCTCCGCCGTCAGCCTCGTCACCCCCTTGGCGTTGACCAGGACCTTTTTCAGATATACGTCCTCAATCCGGTGCTCCCCCTTCCTGGGGTAGAACATGGCGTCCCAGCCCCGGCGGCTGCCCCGGAAGACCCGGAACGCCCGGCTGATGGGGATCATCTTGTCCCGGACCTCCAGGAGCCAGTCCACCTGGTGGAACAGGGCGTTATAGCGGATGTTCAGTCCCAGAAGCTGGCGGATTTGCTCCCCCGCGTATTGGGAGAGCCTGGCCGCGGAGGCGTCCAGCTCCTTTTTCAGCAGCGCCCCGTTCACCAGCTTGTCCCCGTCCTCCGGCGATTCGGCCAGCTCCTCCAGGGATTTCTGCCACAGCCAGAAGTCCGTGGGCCCCTCCTCTCCGGCGCCCTTTTTCTCCAACACCAGGATGGTGGTCACCACGTCCGCATTTTGGAACCAGCGGCCCCGGCCGCTGATGTGGACCTGCCGGAGGTAATACCGCTCCTCCAGCGCCTTTATCAGCTTCGCGCCCGCGTTGGTGCCCAGCCAGGAGTTGGAGGTGATGATCCCCAGCATTCCGCCGGGCCGGAGCACGTCCGCCAGCTTCACCGCCATGTAGCAGTACAGGTCGGACCGCCCGTCCAGCTCCCACACCCGAGGCATTTTCGCGATTTCAGCCTTGTCGTCGCCGGGTATGAGCTCGAAGGGCACAAAGGGCAGGTTCGAGACCACCGCGCCGAATTCCGGCAGCGGCAGGCGCGTCCCGCCGCCCGCCTCCGGGCCGCCCTCCCCGGGGGCCAGGGTCAGGGCGTTGTGCTGGAACAGGCGTCCGGTCAGATGGACGGCGTCCACATCCGCCATGGAGATGCCCGCGATCTGCAGGGGGTAGCGGTACTTGTCGCAGGCCCAGACGGTCTCCAGCGCCTCCCGCGCCGGGAGGCGCTCCTTCTTCAGCTGGATCGCCGCCCGGGCGATCGTGCCCGTCCCGCAGCAGCAATCCAGCACCTGCTCGCTCCAGTCCCGGACCGTCAGCCGGACCAGGAGGCGCGCCAGGACCGGCGGCGTGGCAAACTGCCCGCTGATCTCCCGCCTGCCGGCGGCCACGGTGCCCTCCAGCACGTTTTGCAGGGCCCTCTGGTCCAGGCGCTCCAGCCCGTTGTCCCTTAAGAAGAGGGAGAGCTCCGCCAGGTCCTGCCACGCGGCCTCCGGCAGGATCGCGCCGTACTCCGGCGCGGAAAACACGTTTTGAACATCGCACCGGGCCGCGATCTCCTCGAAGATCCTCCCGGCCTCCTCCGGCGTGGTCTCATAGCCGATCCCGTCCACCGCCAGGGCCCCGTTCTGCCGGCTCTTGATCAGGTGGGCAAAGATGATCCGGTTCGCCCAGTTCAAAAGCACCGTCTTGGCGTAGGCCTGGTAAAGGTCCTGCTCGTCGCGCTCGTACTCGGAGCGGATGCCCTTCCACCACTGGTCCAGGTACGCCTCCATGACGGCGTCCCGGGAGGCGGCGGCCCTCAGGCGCTCCGCCGTGACGGACTTGTTCCTCCGGATCAGCGCCGCCACGGCCGTCTCGGAGATCGCGTCCCCCAGGGAGGCGTTCCGGAACCGTCCGGTGACAAAGTACCCGTTCACCTCCAGCAGGACCCGCTCCAAAAGCCGCTCCCAGTCGGCGCGGAAGGCCTCCACGTCCTCCCGGGTCCGGATGTGCGCCGTGTCGTCCCACCGCTTCAGCCTCGTGAAGCCGTCCCCTCCGTCCCGGACGTACAGCGCCGCATAGGTAAAATTCCAGATCAGGCAGCTGTTCAGGTTCAGGGCCAGGGCCTTCCTCTGGGCGTCCCGGATGAGGGCCTCGTCCTCGATGGGGGTGTCGGGCATTTTCAGCTCCCAGCCCTGGAGGATGACGGTCCGGCCCTCGTCCCCGTAGAGCGTAACGTCGGGAAACATCCTGTTCCTCCGTCCGGCGGAGATGGTGAGCTCCCCCCCGGCCCGTTTGACAGCCAGATCGTGCCGTTCCGCAAGGGCGTTGATCCGGCTGATGAGCTCAATGGCCCAGCTTCGTTCATTCTGCCGTACCGCCGCGGGCATGGTATCGGACCCCCCTCCCTGAAACTCCCGGATGAGATTTGTCCGGGCGACAAAGCGCCGGGTCTCTTCGTCCAGGCCCTCCCAGGCCTGGCGGAGGCGCTTTTTCGCCACGGCGATGTAGTCGATCCTGTCCCTCTTGAACAGGGCCACGTCCTCATTTTTCTCGATGCCGATGAAATTCCGCCCCTCCAGCAGTGCCGCCACCAGGAAGGACCCGCTGCCGAAGGTGTTGTCCAGCACCACGTCCCCGGGGTCGGAGTACGTGCGGATGAAATAGCGCCCCAGCTCCACGGGCTTCTGGGTGGGGTGGACCACCTCCCCCTCACTCTCCGCCGTCTTGACGTAGAGGATGTCCGTGGGATAGCGCTCCCCCTGGCTGGCTACGTGGACGGGCTGGAAGTCGCCGTAGCTCCCGCTCAGCTGGTTCTTCCGGACCCCCTTGTCATAGGGCTCGCCCTTGGTCATCTGGGGGTGGTACACCGGCTGCTTTTTATAGAACACGCAGACGTCCTCGTGCTTCCGCAGGGGCTGCTTCTTGGCGTTTAAAAAATTGGTGGGCTTGGACTTCTCCCACACCCACTTGTACTTGTAGTATCTGGGCTGGCTCAAAATCAGCTTCGCCGTAAACACGCCCTGGGACGTGAGGACGATGGCGCCGTTGGGCTTGATGATCCGCAGGTACTGCTCCCACAGCCGGTCCAGGGGGATGTAGCAGTCCCACTCATTCTGGGTCAGCCCATAGGGCAGATCGCACAGCACCATGTCGATGGACCCGTCCGGGATGCGCCTCATGCACGTCAGGCAGTCCTCCTCAAACAGGCCGTTTATCATGGGGTAAATCGGAGATCTCTCGTCTATCATGGCGGTTCCCTATCCTCGTCTTCCCGTCTTTCAAAGATTCATACAGCCCCATTATACCGCAGGACGGCCCAAATGAAAAGCGGAAAGTCTCCCCCTGAAGGGGAAACCTTCCGCTTTTTCTCCTCGTTCCGTCAGCCCGCCAGGGTCAGATCGCCGTCCTTGACCCAGCCCGCCTTCCGGCAGAGCTGGTTGATCAGGGGGCAGAGGACCGCCGGGAGGATGAAGGAGATCAAAATCAGCCCCGCCCAGTCCATGGCCCCGGGGACGATGGCCGCCGCCCCGTTGGCCAGGGCCGTCTCGCTGGGGGCGATCCACCCGGTCCAAACCCCCAGCTGTCCGCACAGGCCGCAGGTGCCCATGCCGGAGTTGATGGCCGCGCCGTTCATCTCCAGCCGGAAGAGGCAGGTGGCAATGGGCCCGGTAATGGCCGAGGTCACCGTGGGAGCAATCCAAATCCTGGGGTTCCGGACGATGTTGGGCATCTGGAGCATGGAGGTGCCCAGGCCCTGGCTCACCAGGCCGCCCCAGCCGTTTTCCCGGAAGCTCATGACGGCGAAGCCCACCATCTGGGCGCAGCACCCCGCCACGGCGGCCCCGCCCGCCAGGCCCGTCAACCCCAGGACGGAGCAGATGGAGGCGGAGGAGATGGGCAGGGTCAGGGCCACGCCCACCAGCACGGACACCAGGATGCCCATGAGGAAGGGCTGGAGCACCGTGGCCCGCATGATGAGCTGACCGAAGGCACTGGCCGCGGCGGCGATGGGAGGCGCGATGACCCATGCCGCCCCGATGCCCACCAGGGTGGTGACAATGGGGGTCACCAGGATGTCCACCTTGGTCTCCTTGCTCACGGCCTTGCCGCACTCGGCGGCGATGATCGCCACGAAGAGCACCGCCAGGGGTCCCCCGGCCTTGCCCAGGGCATTGCAGGCGTAGCCCACGGTCGCCAGAGAGAACAGCACCATGGGCGGGGCCTGGAGGGCGTAGCCGATAGCCACCGCCATGGCCGCGCCGCTCATGAAGGAGGCCATGCCTCCAATGGTGTAGCCCACCTTGTTGATGGTGATGATTTGGGCTGTGAGAAAGCCGATGTGGAACTGGGAGCCCACGGTATTCAGGATGGTGCCGATGAGCAGGGAGCAGAAGAGGCCCTGGGCCATGGCCCCCAGGGCGTCGATGCCGTAGCGCCGGGCGGAGACGACAATGTTCTTGCGTTTCAGGAACGCCTTGACGTTTTCCATAGGAATGTACCTGTCTCTTTCGTAGTTTCTTTCATGATAGATAAATAGGCCTTACAGGTGTCATGACACCTGTAAGGCCTATCATACGCACACGGAGAGCGTTTGTCAAGAGGAGGGCCGTCAAGTTTCGGCGTTCCAGGACGGGGATTTTCTGTAGATTTTTGCCGAAAGCCGTGGTATAATGATTCCGCTGTCGGCCCTCCGCAGTGAGAGGAGGTGAGCCGGATGGATACATTCGTAGCCCTTATAACTTCTGTTGTGGCGGACGTGATCGCGTATTTCGTCTGCAAATGGCTGGACAGAAGGGACTGACAGCGGCAGCCTAAATGGAACCCCCGGAAGTGCACGCTTCCGGGGGTTCCGCTTTGGGTGAGCCTGGATTGCATTCTAGCCCTTATCGCTCTCCGAGGTATCTTTATTATAGCCCCCCGGAGGGGCAAAGTCAAGGGCGAATCTCACTCCGCCCGGCGGGGGCGATCCGCCATCAGGGCGTCGTAGGCCTTGGAGACGCCGGGCCAGTTTACCTTCCGCCACCAGCCCTCGAAGTAGTCCGGGCGGCGGTTCTGGTAGTCCAGGTAGTAGGCATGCTCCCACACGTCGCACAGCAGCAGGGGGACCAGGGGCAGGGGCACGTCCTGGTTGGGGGTCTTGACCACGGAGAGGCGCCCCTCGCTGTCGCTGACCAGCCAGGCCCAGCCGGAGCCGAACTGGCCCAGGGCGGCGTTCTTCATGGCAGCCTTCAGGCCCTCCAGATCCCCGAAGTCCCGGGCAATGGCGTCCGCCAGGGGGCCCATGGGGGAGGAGGCGGGGCCGGGGACCAGGGTCTTGAAGTAAAGGTCGTGATTATACACGCCCCCGGCGTTGTTCCGCACCCCCTGGCGGATGTCCTCCGGCAGGCGGGGCCACTCCTGGACCAGCCGCTCCAGGGGCCAGTCCTGGATGTCCGGGTGGTTTTCCAGGAGCTTATTCAGGTTGTCGATATAGGTCTGGAAGTGCTTGTCGTGGTGGAAGTGCAGCGTCCGCTCCCCCACGTCGGGCAGCAGGGCGTCATAGCCGTAGGGCAGGGGCGGCAGGGTAAAGGGGTAATGTGCTTCCATAGGGGTCTCCTTTCAGGCGAATTGGTTTTTATAGTATATGTACAGGGAGGGCCCGGCATACGGAGAGAAAATTTTGTCAAAATTTCAGAAAAATTTGTAACAAAAGCCGCCGCTCAAACGTCTATAATAAAGAATACGACCAATTACGACGGAAAGAAGAGACGCTATGAAGCACTTTATCTGGATGCTCTGCGGAATTTTTATCTCCGGCCTGCTGCTGGGGACCCTCAGCGGCTGCGGAGCGGACCAATTCAGCACGGCGGTCATCACCACGGCCAGGCACCCCGCCGTCCAGTCGGCTCCCGCGCAGGAGGCCCCGCCGGAGGACCCGCCCGCGCTGGAGGCCGATTCCAGGCCCGGTGCCTCCATCACCGCCGAGGAGGACGAGGCCCGGATGCTGGCCTACGGCAAGGTCCTGTGGGACATGTACCTGCTGGGCCTCCGCCCCGACGGGGAGAAGCTGGAACGGGCCTCGGACCTGGGCCCCGCCGAGGGGAACCGCTTCGCCCTGGCCGATCTGAACGGCGACGGAGCCGAGGAGCTCATCGTCTGCTGGGACCAGGCCTGCAT
This sequence comes from uncultured Oscillibacter sp., assembly GCA_910587875.1. Classification (GTDB taxonomy): domain Bacteria; phylum Bacillota; class Clostridia; order Oscillospirales; family Oscillospiraceae; genus Oscillibacter. The sequence continues at coordinate 9,644 of CAJUOD010000054.1, forward strand.
GGCCGGGATGCAGGGGCTGGTCTACACCTACGACTACCCGGAGGAGGAACTGCGGCTGGCCCTCTCGGAGTTTCCCTCCATGACCTTCTATGGAAACGGGACCCTGACGGCGGACTGGTCCCATAACCAGGGCTGGGCCGGGCGCTTCTGGCCCTATACCCTCTACCGGTACAGCGAGGACAGCGGCGTGTATGAGGAAATTGCCGCCGTGGACGCCTGGGACCTCTCCTGTACGGAGGGAGACGAGGTCCTGACCGGTGCCTTTCTCCAGGAGGCGGACGCCGACGGCGACGGGCTGGTCTATTACATCCTCACCGGGGAGTGGTACCAAAACGACCGCACGCCCTCCGACGGCCGCCTGGACGGGCGGCTCTGGGACACGGACCCGGTGGACGGCCCGGCGTTGGAGGAATGGCTAAATTCCTACACCGGCGGGGCGGAACCCCTGAAGATCCCCTACCGGCACATGGAGGATATAGCCATTTCCGCCCTGGGGTATCCCAAGCCCGACATCACCTATCCCGAACCCGTAGGCTGACCGATTGAATACAAGGAGGAGCTTATCATGAAAAAATTACTGTCCGTACTGCTGACCCTGGCGGCGCTGTCCGCCGCCCTGTGCGTCCCCGCCGCCGCCGAGGAGGCGAAGGAAACCGCTGAGGCCCCCGAGAAGGCCCCCGCCTTCGTCCGGGTCTGGGGCAAGGTCTCCCCCTGGGAGGGGAATGGCATTTACCTGAAGAACGACAGCGGGGACGGCTCCCTGGACCAGGTGGTGGTCCACGTGGGAGAGCGGACCCCGGCGGTGGACGCCGTCACGGGCCTGCCCCTGGACCTGGAGAAGGTGAAGGAGGGGGACACCCTCTACGTCTGGACCCAGCCCATGATGGCCCTGAGTATGCCTCCTCAGGTCTCCGCCCTGGTCATCGTGGGCAACGTTCCGGCGGACGCCGCCGCCCCGGAGTACTATGAGCTGACCAGCGCGGGCTGGAAGGACCCGGCTGGAAGCGATGAGATCGTCTTCTCCTGCCGGGACGCGGAGGGGACCTCTCAGGATCTCCCGGTCCCCCTGGACGCGGAGGTGACCCCCTGGCTGACCCGGCAGATTATCCGGCTGGACGACATTCGGCCCGGCTCCCGGATTCTGGCCTGGAAGGACGCTAAGGGCGCGGTGAGCAAGGTCCTGGTGTTCCCCTACGCCTACCAGGGCTTCGCCGCCTGGAACACCGCCGGGACGGGTATCGTGAACGGCGAAATGGTGAGCGTCCCCGGAAAGGTCCTGAAGGACGAGGAGACCGGGGAGAAGCGGATCTGCCTGCCCGTCCGGGCCATGGCGGAGGCCGTGGGGTACAGCGTCTCCTGGGACAAGAACCGGGGCGCGGTGGTGTATGACGGGAACACCGAGGTTGTCTTCTACGTCTGGCCCGGAGACGACGTGCTCCAGACCCCGGAGGGGGAGGTCACCATCTCCGGCCCCTGCGTCCTGGAGCAGGGCGTGACCTACCTCCCGGCGGAGGACCTGTGCCGGGCCCTAAACCTCTATTTCTACCAGGACTGACCGAATGAAAGGAAAGCCCTCCGCCGTCTTGGCGGAGGGCTTTTTGCGGTTACTCGAAGGTCAGCTCGAACCGGGCGCCGGGATCTCCGGCGAAGACGATCAGGCCCTTCCGGGCCAGCTTCGCGGACTCGTCGCCCCAGAGGACGGAGGAGGCGGTGATGTTGCCCTTGGCGTCGTAGACCCAGAAGCCCGCGTCCTCGGGCATCCGGACGGTCAGGGTCTTCCCGTCGGCGTTGTCCCCGATCTTGTACCAGCGGGCGTAGCCGTCCGGCTGGATGGTGCAGGCGGCCTTGCCCTCCGTCCCCGTGGAGAGGGTGGGGGCGGCGTTCATGTCCATGTAGACCCCGCCGTCGGTCTGGTAGAGCCACATGGCCCCATTCTTGTCCCGGCGGAGCTCCACGTCCACGCCGTCCCGTCCGCCGGTGCCGGGGACCTGGACCACGTGGCGGAGGTGGGTCTCGTCCTCAATGCGGAGCGCGCCCACGTAGCCCGGGGCGGTCTGGACGGCCTCGCCGGGCTCCGACGTCTGGAGCAGGGCCCCCAGGGCCATGTACACCTGAGAGCTGTAGCGCTCGCTCATGGGCAGCACCGCGCCGCCCATGATGGCGTCCCACTTGGCCTGGACGGCGGGGTCGACCTTGTTCTCCGGCAGCTTCATGGCGGCGTAGTTGGACCCGGGCAGGTACCCCAGGCCCGAGAGGTCGGAGAAGGTCCACTGGTAGAGATAGGTCTGGCCGTTGTCCTCCTTCACCAGGCGGAGGGCGGAGGCCCCCCTCTCGTCCCGGAAGCTGCCGTCGTCATGGTAGAAGAACTTCTGGGCCGGGAAATCCGGCAGGGCGGGATAGCTCATGGTCAGGGTGCCGTCCTCGGACAGGGCCACGTGGAGGACCGTGGAGGAGCCGTAGTAGCCCGCGCTGTCCAGCAGCTCCTTGGGCATATCGGCCCGCTTGGCGGCGGGGAGCTTCTGCCGCAGCTCCACAAACTCTGACTTCTCCCGCAGAACGGAGATCAGCATCTGGGAGGCGGCCATCTCGTTGTAGGTGGACACGCCGCCGGTGGACAGCACCGCCGCCGCCAGCTTGTGCTCCGGCAGGACCACCAGGCCCGCGTGGTAGAACTGGGTGTCGCCGCCCTTCACCAGGGCGGGAACGCCGTTGATGGTGAAGGGATACCACTCCACGCTGTCCCAGCCCAGGCCGTAGGACAGGGCGTCCGGGCTGTCCTCATCGGGCCAGAGGCCCTTGGCGTATTCCGGGGCGGCCATGGCGTTCAGGGAGGACTTTTTCAGAAGCCCCTGCCGGGTCAAAGCGCCGCCGAAGGCGGCCAGGTCCTCCGCCGTGGCGTACATGCCGCCGGCGCCGACGATGCCCAGGCACTCCTTGGGCAGGGGGCGCTTGTCCCCCTCCCGGTAGATGTCCACCCGGTTGTCGAAGTCCTCGTCGGGGAAGTAGGTCTCCTCCAGCCCGGCCTTATCCAGGATATTCTCGTGGAGGTAGTCCTGGAAGTTGACGTCCGTGACGGCCTCCACCACCAGCTCCGCCAGGGTGAAGCCGTCGTTGCAGTAGACGCTGTACGCGCCGGGGTCCGCCTTCAGACGCTGGGTGGACAGGCGCTCCAGCAGCTTGGCGGTGGCGGTGGGCGTGGGGTCGTCAAAGAGCATGGCGCTGCTGATGGTGGACCCCATGAGGCCCGAGGAGTGGTTCAGCAGCATGCGGACCGTGATGTCCTTGTAGCGGGGGTCCGCCATTTTGAAGGCGGGCAGGTACTTGACCACGGGCTGGTCCAGGTCCAGCTTCCCGGCCTCCGCCAGCTGCATCACCGCCACGGTGGTGAAGATCTTGCTGACGGATCCGATGCCGTAGACGCCGCTCTCGCCGCCCTCCAGGGGCTCGGAGCCGCCGCCCTCCTTGGCCCGCTGGGCGCCGGAGGAGATGATTTTTCCGTCCTGCCACACGGCCCAGCTGGCCTGGGTGGCCTGGCCGTAGGTCAGGGCGCTGTTCACGGTGGCCCGGGCGGCCTCGTCCAGGGCCTTGTTCTCCGCCGCCGAGACGGGGAGGGCCAGGCTCAGGGCCAGAACCAGGGCCAGCAGCAGGGCGCTGAGGGATTTCGTCTGTTGTTTCATGTTTGGTTTCCTTTCCCGCCCCGCCGGGAAAAGCGGGGCGCTCTTGTGGGTGCTCCTTCAGGATACACCTTCCACCGGGGGGAATGTCAAGAGGGGAAGGGGTGAAAAGCGGTAAAACTTCAAAAAGCTCTTTACAACCCGTAGCCCATTTGGTAGACTATACGTTGCGTAATGAAGTACCAACAAAAGGAGCGTCCGACTATGAGTTCAGAGTTTTCCCGCACCCTGTCCCTGCTGCGGCAGGAGAAGGGCGTCAGCCAGCGCCTGGCCGCCGGGGAGCTGGGCATCTCCCAGGCCCTCCTGTCCCACTATGAGAACGGCATCCGGGAGCCCGGCCTGGCCTTTGTCGTCCGGGCCTGCGACTATTACAACGTCTCGGCGGACTTCATCCTGGGCCGCACCCTCTCCCGGGAGGGGAACATGCTGACGGAGCAGGACATCCTGGACGCCGCCGAGCCCAAGAGCAGCCTCCGGGGCAGCGTCCTGGCCACCCTGCAGAGCAAGCTCCTCTCCGGCGCGGTGGGCGTCCTCTTCGAGCTTCTGGGCAAGCTGGGGGACAAGGCCCTCATCAACGCCGCCGCCGCGTACCTGGGCAGCGCCGTCTACCAGCTCTACCGGCACCTCTACCGGGCCTCCGGGGCCAACGAGGGCTACTTCGCCCTGGACGCCGCCGTCTCCGGCCTGGGGCTGGCCGACGCGGACCGGAAGCTCTCCGAGGTCCGCTACGCCGAGGCCCTCCGGGACCTGAAGGCCAAAAAGGCCGAGTTCCCGGACCTGTCCTCCCCGGCCATCAACGCCGCCTACCCGGGGCGCTGCCAGAGCCTGACCCAGGTCCTCAGCACGACAGATTCCCGTTTGACCGCTCTTGCGAAGCAGCCTGAAAAATGAATTTTCAATCGTTTGGATTTTTAGCGTTCCTCGTTATCACCGCCGCCGTCTGCCTGGGGCTCGCCCGGTGGGACCGTTCCATCGCGGCGGAGTGCCTGACCCTGGCCTGTCTGGTCTTCTATGTGATCGGAGGCGGCTGGGCCGCGCTGCTGGTGCTGGTTCTGGGGCTGGCGGTCTCCACCGCCGCCGTCCGGGTTCTCACCACGCCGGATTTCCGCATTCAATCGGGAGGAGACGGCCCCACGGCCTACGCTTACCCCCGGACCGACGCCCGGCGACGCCGCTGCCTCATTCTGGCGGCGGCTTGGCACGTGGGGGTGCTGGCGGTCTTCAAGTACGCGGGCTTTGCCACCGGGGGGCGGTTCTCCCTGGGCTGGGCCCCCTTAGGGCTAAGCTTCTTCACCTTCCAGCAGCTGTGGCTTTTGAAGGAGGCCTACACCGGCGGCTTCCGCCCGGAGCGGCGGGACCTGCGCCTCTACGCCTTCTTCTTCCCCACGGTGGTCTCCGGGCCCATCTTGAAGCCCCAGGCCTTCCTCCCCCAGCTCCATGAGGAGAAGTTTCTGAACCCCGACGGGCGGGACCTGGCCGCCGCCTGTTACGCCATCGCCTCCGGCACGGCGAAAAAAGTGCTACTGGCGGACAACCTGGGGACCGTGGTAGACAGCGGCTGGGCCCACCTGGACCAGCTCTCCGCCCCCGCCGCCTGGCTGGTGATTCTGGGCTACACCCTCCAGCTCTACTTTGACTTCTCCGGCTACTGCGACATCGCCGCCGGGTGCGCCCGGCTGCTGGGCCTTCGGCTACCCGTCAACTTTGACTCCCCCTACCGGAGCCTCTCCGTGGGCGAGTTCTGGAAGCGCTGGCACATCACCCTGACCTCCTTCCTCCGGGAGTGCCTGTACTTCCCCCTGGGGGGGAGCAAGAAGGGGGCCGGGCGGACCTACCTGAACATTCTGATCGTCTTCCTGGTCAGCGGCCTCTGGCACGGGGCGGGGTGGACCTTCGTCCTCTGGGGCGCGCTCCACGGCCTGGGCCAGATTGTGGAGCGCGTCTGGGGCCCCCGGCGGGAGAAGCTGCCGAGGCTCCTCCGCTGGGCCGTGACCTTCGCCTTTGTCAACGCCGCCTGGGTCTTCTTCCGGGCCCCCGGGGTCTCCCAGGCGCTGACGCTCCTCAAAACCGCCGTCACCGCCGACTTCCGCCCCCCGGCGGACTGGCTCATGGCGGACGTGTTCGCCAAGGAGGCGAAGGCCCTGGGGATGCTCCTCCCGGCCCTCCGGGCCTGGGCGGTCCCGGCGCTGACCTACGGGCTCTTCGCCGCCGCCATGATCGCGGCCCTGTGGCCCCGGAACGCCGTGCGGCAGATGGACGCGTTTAAGCCCACGACCCGGCGGGCCGTGGGCCTGGCCCTGCTGATGGCCTGGTCCGTGCTGTCCTTTACCGGGGTGACCACCTTTATCTATTCCAATTTCTGAGGCCGATCAATGAACAAGACTTATGAGCGCTGGGCCCGCCGCTTTCTGGCGGCCCTGCTGGCGGCGCTGGTCCTGTGCGGCGGAATCGTGTACGCCGTGGACCCCTGCCTGTACTACCGGATGCCGGAGAACCGCCTCCCCACCTTCTTCAACGAGCGCTATCAGGCGGCGGGCATGGCCCGAAACGTGAAGGCGGACACCGTGCTGCTGGGCACCTCCATGGCCGCCAACTACCGCGCCGGCTGGATCGAGGAGTTCTACGGGGGCACGGGCCTGCGGATCACCATCCCCGACGGGTACTTCTGCGAGTTCGACCGGGTGGTGGACCTGCTCTTCCGGAAGGACCCGCCGGAGCGGGTGCTGTTCGCCCTGGATTTGAACACCCTCATCCGGGACGACCGGGGCGCGACGGACGCCATGCCGGACTATTTCTACAACCGGAATCCCCTGGACGACGTGAAGTATCTCCTGAACAAGGACTCCCTTTACTACAGCCTCTACGCCCTGATGACGGCCCGCCAGGGGGACGGGCAGACCCTGGACGAGGGCTTCACCTGGGACAAGACCTCCCTCTGGGGGCGGTACGAAACCCTGCGGAGCTATGACCGGCCCCCGGTGGCGGAGGAGAAGACCCCGGAGAACGCCTACCTCCAATTTACGCAGGAAAATTTGATGGTGATGGAGGACTGGTTCCAGGACCACCCGGAGACCAAGTTTGAAATCTTCCTGTCCCCCTACAGCATCCTCTCCTGGGACCGCGCCCTCCGCCGGGGGGACCTGGACGCCCGGCTTACGGCCCTGCGGACGGCGTGCCACACCCTGAACCGCTGGCCCAACGTCCGGGTCCACGCGCCGCTCTTTGCCAAGGACATGGTGACGGAGCTGAACAACTACTGCGACTACATCCACCACTCCGGCGAGGCCGGGAAGTGGGTGCTGGGGAACGTGTGCGCCGAGAAGTTCCTCCTCCGGGAGGAGGACGTGGAGAAGACCCTGGCGGACTGGCGGGAGTTTGTGATACACTACGACTACGACGCGCTGTGGGACGGCGAGTTCTGGGAGCAGTGGTATGAGGACCACGACGAGCCCCCGGCGTGGTATGAGAGTACGTGATTTTAACGACAACACCTGGGAGGAAATTTGAAATATGATACAGCAGGACCATATCCGAAATTTCAGCATCATCGCCCACATCGACCACGGCAAGTCCACCCTGGCGGACCGGCTTTTGGAGAAGTGCAACGCCGTCTCCCAGCGGGAGATGGAGAGCCAGCTCCTGGACAACATGGACCTGGAGCGGGAACGGGGCATCACCATCAAGGCCCGGGCCGTGCGGCTCCTCTACCGGGCCCAGGACGGGGAGGACTACGCCCTGAACCTCATCGACACCCCGGGCCACGTGGACTTCAACTACGAGGTCTCCCGGTCCCTGGCCGCCTGCGAGGGGGCCGTCCTCGTGGTGGACTCCACCCAGGGGGTGGAGGCCCAGACCCTGGCCAACACCTACCTCGCCATGGAGCACGATTTGGAGATTCTCCCGGTCTTCAATAAGATCGACCTCCCCGCCGCCGACCCCGCCAAGGCCAAGCAGGAGGTGGAGGACATCATCGGCCTCCCGGCCCTGGAGGCCCCGGAGATTTCCGCCAAGCAGGGAATCAACATCGACGCGGTGCTGGAGGACATTGTGAAAAACGTCCCGCCCCCCTCCGGGGACGAGACGGCCCCCCTGAAGGCGTTGATCTTCGACAGCCAGTATGACAGCTACCGGGGCGTTATCGTCTACATGCGCCTCATGGAGGGCTCCCTCCGGGCGGGGCAGACGGTGAAGATGATGGCCTCCGGGGCTTCCTATCAGGTGGTGGAGTGCGGCCACCTGCTGCCGTTGGGCATGGAGCCCTGCGACTGCCTCCGGGCGGGGGAGGTGGGCTACTTCACCGCCTCCATCAAAAACGTCCAGGACACCCGGGTGGGCGACACGGTGACGGACGCGGCGAACCCCGCCGCCGAGGCCCTGCCCGGCTACCGGCCCGTCCAGCCCATGGTCTACTGCGGCATCTACACCGAGGACGGCTCCAAGTATCCGGACCTGCGGGACGCCCTGGAAAAGCTCCGGCTCAACGACGCGTCCCTGGCCTTTGAGCCCGAGTCGTCGGTGGCCCTGGGCTTCGGCTTCCGCTGCGGCTTCTTGGGCATGCTCCACATGGAGGTTATCCAGGAGCGGCTGGAGCGGGAGTTTGACCTGGACCTGGTGACTACATTACCCTCCGTTATATACGACGTTTATAAAACGGATGGTAGTCTCGTCCGGGTGGACAATCCCCACAATTACCCGGACCCGGCCTCCATCGAGCGGGCTGAGGAGCCCTATGTGAAGGTGTCCATCATCTCCCCCAACGACTATGTAGGGAACATCATGCCCATGTGCCAGGAGCGCCGGGGGGAGTTCAAGGACATGCAGTATCTGGACACCCACCTGGTGGAGCTCCATTACCAGATGCCCCTGAACGAGATCATCTACGACTTCTTCGACACCTTGAAGGCCAACACGAAGGGCTACGCCTCCCTGGACTATGAGCTCTCCGGCTACCGGCCCAGCGAGCTGGTGAAAGTGGACCTGCTCCTGAACGGAGATCAGGTGGACGCGCTGAGCTTCATCGCCCACAAGGACAAGGCCTATCCCAGGGCCCGGAAGCTCTGCGAGAAGCTGAAGGAGAACATCCCCCGCCAGCTCTTCGAGGTGCCGGTCCAGGCGGCCATCGGCGGGAGGGTCATCGCCCGGGAGACGGTCAAGGCCATGCGCAAGGACGTGCTGGCCAAGTGCTACGGCGGCGACATCACCCGGAAGAAGAA